>NZ_CP115775.1:1875000-2187500 GCF_027913035.1 Paracoccus albus | reverse complement strand
ACGCTGCCTCTTTTGATCCTTCGGGTTCAACGGAGGCATTGTTCTGACTGTGAAGCCGGGCTGTAAGGCATCCGGTGGAGTGATCAGAAGTGAGAATGTTGACATGAGTAGCGACAAACAGGGTGAGAGACCCTGTCGCCGAAAGTCCAAGGGTTCCTGCTTAAAGCTAATCTGAGCAGGGTAAGCCGGCCCCTAAGGCGAGGCCGAAAGGCGTAGTCGATGGGAACCAGGTTAATATTCCTGGGCCAGGAGATGGTGACGGATTGCGACGGTTGTTCTTCCTTATCGGATTGGAAGGGCCGCTTAGCAGTCCCTGGAAACAGCCCTCCATGAGACCGTACCCGAAACCGACACAGGTGGACTGGTAGAGAATACCAAGGCGCTTGAGAGAACCACATTTAAGGAACTCGGCAAAATACCTCCGTAAGTTCGCGAGAAGGAGGCCCGGTTTGCAGGCAACTGTGGGCCGGGGGCACAAACCAGGGGGTGGCGACTGTTTACTAAAAACACAGGGCTCTGCGAAGCCGCAAGGCGACGTATAGGGTCTGACGCCTGCCCGGTGCCGGAAGGTTAAAAGGAGAGGTGCAAGCCTTGAATTGAAGCCCCGGTAAACGGCGGCCGTAACTATAACGGTCCTAAGGTAGCGAAATTCCTTGTCGGGTAAGTTCCGACCTGCACGAATGGCGTAACGACTTCCCCGCTGTCTCAAATGTGGACTCAGCGAAATTGAATTGTCTGTGAAGATGCAGACTTCCCGCGGTTAGACGGAAAGACCCCATGCACCTTTACTATAGCTTCGCACTGGCATCAGGATTGCGATGTGCAGGATAGGCGGTAGGCTTTGAACCAGGGACGCCAGTCTCCGGGGAGCCATCCTTGAGATACCGCCCTTCGCACTCTTGATGTCTAACCGCGGCCCGTTATCCGGGTCCGGGACCCTGCGTGGTGGGTAGTTTGACTGGGGCGGTCGCCTCCCAAAGAGTAACGGAGGCGCGCGAAGGTTGGCTCAGAGCGGTCGGAAATCGCTCGTTGAGTGCAATGGCAGAAGCCAGCCTGACTGCAAGACTGACAAGTCGAGCAGAGTCGAAAGACGGCCATAGTGATCCGGTGGTCCCGAGTGGAAGGGCCATCGCTCAACGGATAAAAGGTACGCTGGGGATAACAGGCTGATGATGCCCAAGAGTCCATATCGACGGCATCGTTTGGCACCTCGATGTCGGCTCATCTCATCCTGGGGCTGGAGCAGGTCCCAAGGGTACGGCTGTTCGCCGTTTAAAGAGGTACGTGAGCTGGGTTTAGAACGTCGTGAGACAGTTCGGTCCCTATCTGCCGTGGGTGTAGGATACTTGAGAGGAGTTGCCCCTAGTACGAGAGGACCGGGGTGAACGTTCCACTGGTGGACCAGTTGTCGTGCCAACGGCAGTGCTGGGTAGCTATGAACGGACAGGATAAACGCTGAAGGCATCTAAGCGTGAAGCCCCCCTCAAAACCAGGTATCCCTTGAGAGCCGTGGAAGACCACCACGTCGATAGGCCGGAGATGTAAGCGCAGCAATGCGTTCAGTTGACCGGTACTAATGGCTCGACAGGCTTGATTTGATCCGGAAGTGGCCAGACCGCCACTTCCAAAAGCATCCTTGGACAACTTCCCGGCCCAAAGCCGGAGCGCTGAGCGTTTCTTCTCCGATCTGGTGGACATAGCACGAGCAAAACACCCGATCCCATCCCGAACTCGGCCGTTAAGTGCCGTCGCGCCAATGGTACTGCGTCTCAAGACGTGGGAGAGTAGGTCACCGCCAGATCTGACAAGAAACGCAAATCTCTCTAAACGATGAACAAACCGCACCATCAAAACCAGATCGGTGCAACCGTGCGCCAAGCACACCTGTCGCGGGGTAGAGCAGCCCGGTAGCTCGTCAGGCTCATAACCTGAAGGTCGTAGGTTCAAATCCTACCCCCGCAACCAAAAATTCCCCTAAGATCAAACGCTTGTATGCCAGCGAAAATAGTCGAGCATCCCAAGCGCGCATCCACATCAACGCCACATCAACGTTTGAAGAGACGATTACATGGAACCGTAGGATTCGCTGGCTCTCGACCCGCTCTGCCTTCACGTCGCGTGAAAGACGAATGAGCGCATGGAGACCGATCCGAGATCAATCGCGTCGGTCATGAAGGTCAGCGCGTCGCGCCGGTCGGATGCGCCGGCGACGGTGAGGGCGGGCAGATAGTGGTCGACGGTGGGATGTGCCATTGTCAGCAGCGAGCCCAGACCTTGCCGGTCGACCAATGCCCCGAAATCGCGATCTGTCATTCTCTCCGTGAACAGCGTGTCGAACTCCAGCGCGAAATCCTGGGGCGCGCCGTCCCGGCGCATGGCGCGCAGATTGTGGACGACATTCCCCGAGCCGAGGATCAGCACGCCCCGGTCGCGCAATTCGGACAGGATCCTGCCGATCTCCAGCTGGTAATCAAGCCCTCGGGTCATGTCGATCGAGACCTGGAAGACCGGAACATCGGCCTCGGGATAGAGGAATTTCAGCACCGCCCAGGCACCGTGATCCAGACCCCAGCTGTCATCCTCTTCGCCGTGATGGCTGGCCAGCAGGCTCGCCACCTTGCGCGCCAGTTCGGGTGCGCCATGGGCGGGGTATCGCTGGCGATACAGCGCCTCGGGGAAGCCGTGGAAATCGTGGATGGTCCTGGGCATGGCCGAAACATCGACCAGCGTCGTGCCCTTGGTCATCCAATGCGCCGAGACCACCAGGATCGCCTCGGGGCGGGGTAGGTTGCGGCCCAGCTCGGACCAGGCGCGGCTGTATTGCGTGTCCTCGATCGCATTCATCGGGCTGCCATGGCCAAGAAACACGAGCGGCATCCGGTCACTGGGGGCAAGCCGGTCGCGCAGCGAGGCAAGGGTATGTGTCGTCATCATGATTCTGCTCCTCTGGTGGGTCAGGTAGGGCGCAACGCTATGCGTAGGCGCCCAGGGCTTTTTCGAGCGCGGGGATTTTCAGGGCATAGGCCCCGGCACCCAGCAAGGTGATGGCCAGTTGCACCGCGGCCCAGAACACCGGGTATTCCCATCCGCCGCCTTCGCCCGAAAACGCCCAGCCATTGCCGGAATGCACCCAGACCGCCCCCAGGAGGACCGGGATCAGGGCCGGGGCCACAAGACGCGTGGCTACGCCCAGGATCAGCAGCGCGCCGCCGGCCAGCTCGGCCAGGATGGTCAGATAGGCGAAAAGGCCGGGCAGGCCGAGGCTTTCGAAATAGGCCACCGTGCCGGCGATGGTGAAGACATTCACCTTCATCAGCCCGTGGGCCAGAAACAATACGCCGCTGGTGACGCGCAGCAGCGCGGCGGCATAATCGGAATTCGTATCACGGTTCATCTTTGCATCCTTTGATTGCCGAATTGGCGGGTTTGTCTGTTGCGGCCAATTTAGGGTTTGCAATAGATCAACGAAATGGCGATTTTATGGGATGACTTTCCATGATCTGTTCTTAGTTAGCTGATGGATATCACCGACGAATTGCGGGCCTTCGTGGCCACCGCCCAGACCGGCTCTTTCACCGCCGCTGCGAACCAGATCGGCGTGTCAAACCGTCTGACGTCCAAATACGTCGCCCAGCTGGAGGCGCGGCTTGGGGTCCGGCTGTTGCAGCGCACAACGCGCACGGTCGGTCTGACACAGGCGGGCGAGGATCTGCTGGCCCGTGCGCCCGCCCTGCTGGAGGATCTGGACGATCTGCTGGCCGGGGTTGCCGAAAACTCGCAAGGGCTGAGCGGTATGATCCGAGTCGCCGCCCCGGTCACCTTCGGTGAGGTCCATATCGGGGCCATGCTGGGGCGTTTCGCTCAGGAGCATCCGGGGCTCAGCTTCGATGTGCGGCTGCATGACGGTTTCGTCGATCTGGCCGGGGAGGGGATCGATCTGGCTTTTCGTATCGGTCATCCCGAGATGCTGTCGCTGAAGGCCCGCAAGATGGGCGAGGTCCGGTCGGTGCTGGTGGCGAGCCCCGCCTATATCGCCGCCCACGGTGATCCCGCGCGGCCGGATGATCTGACGGGGCACAGCTGTATCGTCGATACCAATCGCCGCGCGCCGCGCCGTTGGGTGCTGTATCGGAACGACGAGGAATTCGTTGCCAATATTCGCGGTCGCTTTCAGGTCAACTCGGCCCGTGCCGCGTCAGAGTTGGCGATTGCAGGTTTGGGCATTGCCTATGTTCCGCATTTCGCGATTTACGACGCGCTTGGCGGCGGCGATCTTGTCGAGGTGATGCCCGGTTTCACCGGCAGCACCGCACCGCTCAACGCCGTTTATCTGGAAGGCCGCGCCGTGCCCCGGAAAATACGGGCCCTGATCGACTTCGCAAAAAAGGATATCGCTGCGGCCCGGATTCTTTAGCGCCAAAGCGAGCTCTGCCTTTTTATAGATGTCACCCGCCAGTCAGCGGCGTCGCATCGCCCGGATGCGCGCCGCTGAAGGCGGTCGGGACCTTCAAAGCGGTCAGAGCGCCGATTCAAAGAAGCTCACCAGCTTGTCGAACGGGATCACATCGGTCTTGTCATAGAGATCGACATGGTTCGCGCCCGGCACGATGAGCAGCTCTTTCGGTTCGGATGCGGCCTCATAGACGTCTTCACTGAAATAGCGCGAATGGGCATTCTCACCCATCACCAGAAGAACGGGACGACCGTCGAGCCAGGACAGGTTGTCCAGAAGCGCGAAGTTCATCCAGCTCGCCGCGCTCGTGATCGTGAACTGGGTGATCGAATTGGGGTGATAGCCGCGCGGGCGCGAATAGAACTCACCAAATTCGGCCCCGACCGGATCGTTTTCGGGGTCCAGTTCCAGGGGAGAGCCGCGATCCGCCAATGCCGGGCTGGCAGCCTCGAAATCGGCATAGCGCTGTTCGGCGATCATATCCAGGAAGCCTGCGCGGTCCTCATCGCTCATGCTGTCGCCGAAGCCGTTCTTGTGCATCCGGGAAATGTCATACATCGACACGGTCGCAACGGCCTTCACGCGACGGTCGACCTGCGCCGCCGACAGGGCAAAGCTGCCCGAACCGCAAATGCCGATCGACCCGATGCGATTGCGATCGACGAAAGGCCGCGTGCCGAGATAATCGACGCCTGCCAGAAAATCCTCGACCATCAGGTCGGGCGAGGACAGATGGTGCGGCGCGCCTTCGGAAAAGCCGTTATAGGCCGGATCGAAGGTCAGCACGACAAAGCCCTTCTGCGCCAACTCATTGGCATAGACGCCGGGGCCCTGTTCCTTGACGCCGCCATAGGGCGCGCCGATGATCAGGGCCGGATATTGCTTGGTCTCGTCGAAATCGGCCGGCCGATACAGCTCGGCCGCGATGCCGGTGCCATAGCGGTTGTCATAGGTGACGGGCGTCCGGGTGACGTTGTCAGACAGGGTAAAGATATGATTGTCCTGTGCCATCTTGGCTCTCCTGTGATGCAAGGGTTTGAGGCCGTCGCCTGCGCATGGGCACGGCGGGTTCTCGGTGTCGCTGCGGGTCAGTCGGCCCGTTCGATCCTGACCGGAAATTCGCCATCGCGGATCAGCGCATCGACCGGGCCGTCAAACGCGCCAAGACGGATCAGCCCGCGCGACTCCTGAAACGGCTTGTAGAAGATCGCCAGATTGCCCCATGGGGCGTAAACGGTGATATCCCCGGCTTCGGGCTGATAGCTTTCCGGCGCGTCCGAGCGGTCGATTTCGCGCGGCAGATCGGCGATTTTCTCGATGCCGTGATAATCGCTCAGCGTCAGCTCCAGCGGCAACATTGCGGCGAAATCCTGACCTGCGATGCTGTCGTCCAGCGTTGCGGTCAGTGTCTGTCCGTCAAGGATCACGTTGATTCGGGTCATGGTGTCTCCGTCGGTCTGGGCCGGGGCGGACGTGCCGATCAGCCCGCTCAGCGTTGCTGCGATGATCATCGTTCGGGAATTGGTCATCCGTCTTGCCTCCTGCGTTCGCCGCATAAGCTAGCGATTGAAATGCGTGGGATAATGCCCGCCGGATCGCTGGCACTCATGAGGTCGGCTCATGAACGGTCTGAGCAGGCGGGCCATGATGCCGCCGCTTCCGCCCTTTACCTTTGGGGTCATCGGAAAACGCATATGATGAAGGGAACGACTGATGACACGACTGATTGCCGCCGGAATTGCCCTGGCCCTGACCGCGCCCGCCGCCTTTGCCCAGTCGATGGAGATCACCCGGCACGAAGACCGCGCGGGCGAAATCGGCAGCGAAGAATTCTTTTCCGGCACCGCCTATGTCGCGCCGGTCTTCGGGGCGCAGATGAACGACGTCAGCGCGGGCGAGGTGACGTTCCTGCCCGGCGCACGCTCGGCCTGGCACACGCACCCGGCCGGTCAGATGCTGGTGGTGACCGCCGGCACCGGCTGGACGCAGGAGCGCGGGCAGGAAAAGCAGGTGATGCAGGCCGGCGACGTGGTCTGGTGCCCGCCGGGTGTCGAACACTGGCACGGCGCGACCGAGAGCACCTCGGTCACCCATTACGCCATCCAGGCCAATGTGGACGGCTCGGCCGTGACTTGGGGCGTGAAAGTCACCGACGCGGAATATGCCGAATGATCGGCAGATAGGCTGACGATCCGGCCAGCCTGCCCAAAGGGGGCTGGCCGGGTTCGTTCGCCGCTTGATGCACGCGCCCCATCGACTTTGCGCATGGTCCGCCTGTAAGTTGAGGCAATGCCAGATGATCCCTCAGACTGAAGGCGCCGCCGCCCCGATGATCCGTGAAAACATCAACGACCTGATCGCCTTCGCCGCCGTCGCCGAAGAGCGCAGCTTTACCCGTGCCGCGGCCCGTCTGAACGTGTCGCAATCCGCGCTGAGCCATACGATCAAGGGGCTGGAACAGCGCCTTGGCCTGCGGCTGCTGACGCGCACCACGCGCACGGTCGCCCCCACGCTGGAAGGTGAGGATCTGCTGGCCACGCTCAACCCCTGTTTCGCGCAGATCGAGGATCGCTTGCGGGCGCTGAACGACGCGCAGCGCGAGCCGACGGGAACGGTGCGCATCTCCGGCACGGAATATGCAATCGAGTCGCTTCTGTGGCCGAAACTTTCACCCGTGCTCAAGGAGCACCCGGCGGTGAATGTCGAATTCGTGATGGATTACGGCTATACCGATCTCGCCGCCGCGCAGTGCGATGCCGGGGTGCGCTATGGCGAACAGGTCAGCGACGGCATGATCGCCATGCGGATCGGGCCGGACGAGCGGATGATCTGCGTCGGCGCGCCGGCCTATTTCGAGGGACAGGGCACGCCAAAGACCCCGCAGGATCTGTCGGATCACGCTTGCATCAATCTGCGCCTGTCGAATCATGGCGGGCTTTATGCGTGGGAGTTCGAGGATGGTGACGGTCACGAGATCAATGTGAAGGTCAGCGGGCAGGCCTGTTTCAACACGATCAACCATGTGATGCAGGCCGCGCTAGACGGGCATGGCCTGGCGCTGATCCCGGAACGGCTGGCCGCGCCGCATCTCGAATCCGGGGCGCTGCGTCTGTGTCTCGACGCGTTTTCGCCGTATTTTCCGGGGTTTCACCTTTACTACCCCAGCCGGCAACGCCCCTCATCGGCCTTCGGTCTGGTTCTCGACGCGCTGCGCGAGCCAAGGCGATCGCCCGATTGATGAATGCCAATCATGATTGGCGTGAGGGATACGGTCATTAATTCGCGGCCTCGCGCGGCCAGATGGAAGGCGAGACGACACCCGAAAAGGAGATCGCCATGAAGACCCGTATCTTTGCCACCGCCCTTGCCCTCGCCACGACTCCGGCCCTTGCGCAGGACCCCGCGGCCACGCTGCCGCAATCCGTCGGTCAGGTCGCGCCCGCTTTGGAAGCCTATGCCAATGACGCGCTGTTCGGCGGGGAATGGGCCGATGAGACCTTGCCCGCGCGTGACCGCGCGCTCGTCACCTTCGCCGCGCTGATGACCCGGCAGGACAGCACGGCGCTTGGGTCCCATATCGAGCTGGCCCTTGATGCCGGTGTCACGCCTGCCGAGATTTCCGAAACCATCACCCATCTGGCCTTCTATACCGGCTGGGGGAACGCCCTGGCGGCGGCGGAGGCCGCGGCGCCGGTCTTCGAGGCGCGCGGCATCGCAGCCGAAGACCTGCCCGGCGCCGATCCCGAATTCCTGCCGCTCGATGAAGAGGCCGAGGCCGCGCGCGAGGAAAATGTCAGCGGCCAGTATGGCGATGTCAGCCAGGGCGTGGTGGACAACACGCGCGAGGTGCTGTTCCGCGATCTCTGGCTGCGTCCCGATCTCGCCCCGCGCGACCGCAGCCTCGTGACTGTCGCTGCGCTGATTGCGGGCGGACAGCCGGAACAGATGACGTTCCACCTGAACCGCGCCATGGATAACGGCCTGACCCAGGAAGAAGCCGGCGCGGTGCTGTCGCATCTGGCCTTCTATGCGGGCTGGCCCAAGGTGTTTTCCGCCATGCCGGTCGCCAAGGATGTGTTCGAAAACCGTGCAGAGTAATCGCGCAGGCGGGGCACGGCCCCGCCTCCGTTCAGAGAGGGGACGGCCATGAAAATCGCGATCCTCGGTTCGGGCCTGATGGGCGGAAAGCTTGGCCGTCTATGGTCCGAATGCGGCCATGAGGTCTGTTTCAGCTATGCCCGCACCCAAGCCAAGCTGGACCGGCTGGCACAGCAGGCAGGCGCGACCTCGGCGCCGGTTGCGGCTGCGGTGCGCGATGCCGACGCCATCCTGCTGGCCGTCCACTGGTCGAATGTCGCGGAGGTGCTGGACCGGGCCGGGGATCTCTCCGGCAAGATCGTGCTGAATTGCTGCGTTCCGCTGGATGACAGCAATTCCGATCTCGTGGTCGGCACGACCAGTTCGGGCGCGGAGGAGCTGGCACGAATGCGTCCGAAGGCGCGGTGGGTGTCATGCTTCAACACCAGCCCCTCGGAAAGCTTCGCGCCGGTCTTCGCCCGCAAAAACCAGACGCCGCGCCCGCAATTGCTGATCTATGGCGATGATGAGGGCGCAAAGGAGGTGGCGCGCGAGCTGATCCGCGACATCGGTTTCGACCCGCTCGAGGCGGGCGGGCTGCGCAGCGCGCGCTTTGTCGAGCCCTTCGCCATGGTCACCGCCGAGCTTGCCTATGGCCAGCCCGGTGGCCCCGCCCTGACTTATCGTTTCGAGAAACTGCGCGACTGACGCGCAACGCCAAGGAGACCACCATGAAGATCACCCGCGCAGGCGCCAATCCCTCCAATCCCGGCCCCGAGGATTATTTTACCGGGACGGTCCGGATCGACCCCTTGTTCGCCGCCGAAGAACCGGGCCGAGCCAGTGGTTCGCAGGTCACGTTCGAGCCCGGCGCCCGCACCGCGTGGCACACCCACCCGGCGGGGCAGACGCTGATCGTCACCTTCGGTCGCGGGCGCGTGCAGCGCGAAGGCGGCCCGGTCGAGGAGATCCGGCAGGGCGATGTCGTCTGGTTCCCGGCCGGAGAAAAGCACTGGCACGGCGCTGCATCCGACACCGCGATGAGCCATATCGCCGTGCAGGAAAGCATCGACGGCACGCCCGTGACATGGATGGAGAAGGTTTCGGACAGCGATTACAACGGGTGACGCGCTGTCATTCCGGTCTCTGAAGACAGCTCGGCCCCGGCCCCGATTCAGACATCGGGGCCGGGGCCTTTCTGCAGGTGCGATGGCGCTCAGCCGCGCATGACGCCAGGAAGCCAGGTCGCAATGCCCGGGACGACAAGCACTAGGATCAGCAGCGCGACCATCGCGATCACAAAGGGGAAGACTCCGCGGAAGATCGTCCAGATATCCACATTGTCGGTGGCCGATTTGACGACGAAGACATTGATGCCGACCGGCGGCGTGATCAGGCCCAGCTCGACCGCGATTACGGCCACGATGCCGAACCAGACCATATCGACGCCAAGCGGCTCAAGGATCGCGGCGAAGATCGGAACCGTAAGGATCAGCATTGCCAGCGAATCGAACACACAACCCATTGCCAGATAGATCCCGCAGATCGCGACGACGATCCAGATCGGTGACACGTCCAGCCCGCCCAGGAACTCGGTGATGGCACGGGTGAAACCGGCAAGGTTGACGAAGTTCGAAAAGATCAGCGCGCCGATTGCGACGACGAAGATCATGCCGGTGGTGATGCCGGTTTCCACCATGCTGTCCCACAATGCACGAAAGGTCAGTTTGCCGCGTGCAAGGGCAAAGGCTCCGGCCGCGAAAACGCCGATCCCGGCGGCCTCGGTCGGTGTGAAGACGCCGAAATAGATCCCGCCTATGATGATCGCAAAGATCAGCACGATCCCCCAAACCTTCAGCAGCGCGCGAAACCTTTCCGCCATCGGCATCGCCCGACCGCGCGGCCCTGTCCCCGGATCGAGCGTGGTCACGATCAGGATCGCGACGAAGAAAAGCAGGGTCAGCAGAATGCCGGGAATGATGCCGGCGATGAACAGCTGGCCGATATCGGTTTCCGACAGCAGGCCATAGATGACCATGGGAACCGAAGGCGGGATCAGGATGCCCAATGTCCCCCCGGCCGCGATGGAGCCGGTCGACAGCTTGTCGTGATAGCCATAGCGCCGCATGGACGGCATCGCCACACGCGAAATCGTGGCTGCCGTGGCGATCGAGGATCCGCAGACTGCCGCGAAACCTGCGCAGGCGGTAATCGTTCCCATCGCCAGCCCGCCGCGCAGATGGCCAAGGAAGGCGTTGGCGGCGTCGTAGAGGTCCTGGCTCAGCTCGCTTCGGTGGATCAATGCACCCATCAGGACGAACAGCGGAATCACCGTCAGGCTATAGGAGCTGGCGACGTCGAACATCTGCTGGCCCGACATGGACAAAGCCGCGTTCACCGCCCGCATGTTCAACTCCAGCCCGCCGTCGCCAAAGGACACCAGCGCCTGGCCTACCATATCGGCGCGCGCCCAGGCAAAGCCCGCAACGCCGGTCAGGATAAGGGCAAAACCCAAGGGGACGCCAAAGAAGCACAGCGCCAGAAGCACTGCGAAACCGATCAGAGACAGGGTCATTCGATTTCTTCCAGATGAGCGTTTTCGGTCGGTCCGGTGTCTTTCCCAAGCACGACCAGAACCAGCAATGTCAGACAGATCAGCAGCGAAAACCATCCAAGCGCGGCCATCGCATAGGCGATCGGCGCGAGAGGAAAGCCCAGAGAGCCCGAGACGGCCTCGGATCGCGTCATGACGCCGGCCTGCGCTGTCATGCGCCAGGCTATCAGCGCCAGTGCCAGCGCGGAGAAACCCAGCACGATGGCACGATGTGGGGCGCGGAGCCGTTGCGGCACCTGATTGGCGAATAGGTCGATGGTCAGATGCGCCTCGGCCCGTGTCGCCAGTGGCAGCGCGGCAAAAACCACCAACGCCATGAGGTACTGAACGATCTCATAGCCGCCGGCCAGCGGGATGCCGAACAGATAGCGCCCGGCGACGTCGATCGCGGTGATCGACGCCATTGCGCTGAGGAAAAGCACCATCACGGCCTGAAGGATGCGTTCCGTAACAGTCCAGATGCGGGCCAAGGTTGTTACTCCTGCGCCAGCTGTTCAAGCTGTTCCCGATAGAAGGCCAGCGCGGCCGTGCCGTCGATCCCTGCGGCATCGGCATTTTCGATCCATTCGGCGCGAAGCGGCTCCCACGCTGCATTGGCATCGGCCACGAAACTGTCCGACGCTTCCAGAACCTGCCCGCCGGAATCGATGAAGCGCTGCCTGGCCTCGGCATATTCCGTGTCGATTCCGGCTGCCAGCCGCGCCATGGTTTCGCCCGAGACATTCGTGATCGCCTCCTGATCTTCGGGCGGCAGGCTGTCCCAGATATCCTGGCGGATGAAGAAGGCGAAGGTGGGGGCGAACAACCCGCCGGGGATCTCGGTTGCCGAATTCATGAACTGGGTCACGTTGAACGCTTCTAGCGCCGGGTAGTTGACGCAGCAGAAAGCATTGACAACACCGCCCGAGATTACCTCGTACATGCGCACGGCAGGGCCGGGGGTCACAACGGCGCCAAGCGAGGACAGGGCGCGTGAGGACACACCGGGCAGGCCCCATGTTTTCAGGTTGGCCATGTCACCGACCGCTTCGATCGGTGCATCGCCCATCGCATAGATATGGCCCGGCGTGACGGTGATCAGGCCCAGCAGCTTGACATCGTCCAGCTGGTCCGCCTCTGCGAAATGTTCCTGATAGGTCCGCCAAAGCGCGACAGATGAATCCTCGGCATTGGTGTTGATGCCGGGCAGCAGGGTCAGTTGCAGCAGCGGATTCGAATTTTCCAGAAAGCCGACCATGACGAAGCCGGCATCCGCGATTCCCTGCTGAACCGTATTCAGCAGCTCATTCGGCGGTGCGAGCGACGCCGAGGGCTGTTCGATCATGACATTGCCGTCGGTTGCGGTTGCAATGCTTTCCAGCCAGGGCTGCACGACGTTTCGGTTGGTAACGTCTGGCGGTGGCAGGAAATTGTTGAACAGGACGGTCGTTTCAGCCGACGCCGCCAGAGGCGTGGCAAGAACCGTCGCGGCGACGATGCTGTGCAGTGCTTTCATCTTTTCCTCCCCGAAACTTGACGAATGCATGTCGATGGAAATAGGACTCGACAATGAACATGTTAATAGTTAACTTGTTATGTAGTCAAGCATAGAATTACTGGTTTGAGGGGGAGGTAGAGGTTGGCGGATTTTGACATCATCGTGGCAGGCGGCGGATCGGCCGGCTGCGTTCTTGCGGCCGAACTCAGCGCCGATCCGGGCCTGAAAGTCCTGTTGATCGAGGCCGGGCGGCGTGACATCAATCCGTGGATCCATATCCCGGCGACGTTCTTCAAGGTAATGCGTGGCGGTCGCGATGCCATCGTGTACGAAGGCGAAGCGGAGGAGGGTCTGAACAACCGGCCGTTCCTTGTGCCGCAGGGCTATGTCCTAGGGGGCGGCTCGTCGGTCAATGCGATGTTGTATGTTCGCGGTCAGGCGCAGGATTACGATGACTGGGCCGCCGCTGGTGCAACAGGCTGGGCCTGGCACGATGTGCTGCCCGTTTTCAAGCGGCTGGAGGGAAATCGCGATTTCGGCGAGCCCTATCACGGGCAGGACGGTCCGCTTATCGTGTCCAATCCGCGTCACCGCCATCCGCTGGCCGAGGCATTTCTGGATGCCTGCAACGGTGCGCAGATCCGGTCCAATCCGGATTTCAACGGCGCGCGGCAGGAAGGCGTCGGATTTTACCAGACGACCATCTCGGAAGGGCGCCGCTGTTCGTCTGCGAAGGCGTTTCTGAAACCGGCGCTGAAACGTCCGAATCTGACGGTGATGACCGAAACCCGCGTGGATCGCGTGCTGATCGAAAACGGTCGTGCCGTCGGCGTCCGGCTTGTCGATGGGCGGCAGATTACCGCTGCGCGCGCGGTCGTGCTGACCGCGGGCGCGCTGGCCTCGCCGCTGATCCTCATGCGTTCGGGCATTGGCGCGCGCAAAAAGCTGGACGCTTTGGGTATTCCGCTGGTCGCGGATCTGCCGGGTGTGGGTCAGAACTATCAGGATCATATGGCCATCCCGGTCGAGGCCGAAACTGCCGAGCCGATCTCGGTCTATGGCGAGGATCGGCTGTTCCGTGGCGCAGGTCACATGCTGCGTTATCTCTATGAGCGGCGCGGGCTGTTGTCGTCCAACATGATCGAGGCGGGCGGTTTTGTGGACGTCTCGGGCGGCGGGCGACCGGATATTCAGTTCCACATGATGCCCGGTTTTTCCGGTGCGCCGGGCGTCGCTCCGATCGAGGGGCACGGGATCAGCTTTTCGGTGTGCGTGCTGCGCCCGAAATCGCGCGGCAGTGTCGAGTTGCGCAGCAGCGATCCAGAGACCAAGGGGCTTTTCAGGGGTGGTGTGCTGACCGATCCGGGCGATGTCGAGCTGTCGCTGAAGGGGCTGCGGCTGGCGCTGTCCTTGCTCGATCAACCGGCACTTAGCAGGGTGCTGGGGCGGCGGCGTCTGCCGGAAGAGGGGCCTGACACCGAGGACAGCCTGATCGCGCATATCCGCGATTCGGCCAAGACCGTTTACCACCCGGTCGGTACGGCCAAGATCGGGGATGCGGCGGATGACATGAGCGTCGTTGATCCGCATCTGCGGGTGCGTGGTATCGACGGGCTGCGGGTGGCGGATGCTTCGGTCATGCCGAATCTCATATCCGGCAATACCAATGCGCCGAGCATCATGATCGGGGCCCGTGCGGCCGAATTCATCAAGGGCGCGTCGTGAGCGGCCTTGCCGAGCTTAATTCCACGAATCGACCCGGAAACATGATGGGAGAAAAAGATGTCTGACTATGAAATGGTGATTGATGGGCGTCGGGTTGACGCAGAAAACAGTTTTGATGTGACGAATCCGGCGACGGGCGAAAGCATCGGCACGGTCGCGAATGCGACGCTGGACGATCTCGATGCCGCTGTCGCGGCGGCTGGGCGGGCGTTTCCGTCCTGGTCGCAAAAATCGGATGAAGAGCTGTCCCGGGCCTGTCTGGCCGTTGCCGACAGGATCGAGGCAAATGCGGATGAACTGGCGCGGCTGCTGACCCGCGAACAGGGCAAGCCGCTGAACATGCGCGGTTCGCGTCGCGAGGTTGGCGGTGCCGTCGCATGGGCGCGCTATACCGCCGGGTTGTCGCTGCCCATGAAGGTCATTCAGGACAATAACGAAGGCCGGATCGAACTGCACCGCAAGCCTTTGGGGGTGGTGGGGTCTATCACGCCGTGGAACTTCCCGGTCATGATTGCCGTGTGGCATATCCTGCCCGCGCTGAGGACCGGCAATACCGTGGTCATCAAGCCATCGCCCTATACGCCCATCGCGACGATTCGGCTGGTAGAGATCATGAACGAGGTCCTGCCCGCCGGTGTCGTCAATATCGTCACCTCCGATGATGCGCAGGCCAATATCGGCGGCGCGATGTCGGCGCATGACGGGATCCGCAAGATGGTGTTCACCGGCTCGACCGCTACGGGCAAGAAGGTAATGAAGGGCGCGGCGGACACGATGAAGCGCCTGACGCTGGAACTGGGCGGCAATGATGCCGGAATCGTTCTGCCCGATGTCGAACCGGACCAGATCGCAGAGGCGCTGTTCTGGGGCGGGTTCAACAATAACGGCCAGACCTGCGCGGCGATGAAGCGGCTTTATGTGCATGAAGACGTCTATGACGCTGTCTGTGACGCGCTGGTGGCCTATGCGTCCGGCGTCACCGTCGGGAATGGCGAGGATGAGTCGTCCTCGCTCGGGCCGATCAACAACCAGATGCAGTTCGACAAGGTCAGCCGTCTGGTCGAGGATGCGAAGAAGAGGGGTCGTGTTCTGCTGGGTGGCGAACCGGGCGAAGGGCTTTTCTTTCCGCCGACCCTGATTGCGGATCTCTCATCCGATGATCCGCTGGTGGCTGAGGAACAGTTCGGCCCGGTGCTGCCGATCATCAGATATTCGGATATCGAGGACGCGATTGCGCAGGCCAATAATTCCGAAAACGGGCTGGGCGGATCTGTCTGGTCGCAGGACGTCGAGAAAGCCAAAAGCATCGCCGCGCGGCTGGAATGCGGATCGGTCTGGATCAACAGGCATGGCGCTATTCAGCCCAATGCACCCTTTGGCGGGGTCAAGTCCTCGGGCTTCGGGGTCGAATTCGGCGAGGAAGGGCTGGCCGAATATACCGACATTCAGACCCTGTACTGCTAGACCATGAACGGGGTGGTCGGGTCAGACCGGGGTTTCGGGCGCGGTCAGCGCGGCCATGAGCTTGTCGATCTCGTCGAGCAGGGTTTCGATGCGGTCGACGCCGACCCTTGCCTCGATCTCGCGGTAGATCGCGGCGCTTTCGGGAGCGACTTCCTTGATGAACTCCTCGCCCTTCAGGCTCAAGTGGATCGTCGCCCGGCGCCTGTCTTTCGGGTCTTTCCCCACCTCGATCATGTTTCGGGATTCGAGGGTTCTGATGATGCGGGACAGGGATGGTGCGAGAACGCAGGCACCGGCCGCCAGATCCGTCGCGTCCATCCCATCGCTTTCATACAAGATCCGCAGGACGCGCCATTGCTGTTCGGTCACGTCATGCCTGTGCAGCATCGGACGAAACCGTTCCATCACATGTTCGCGTGCGCGCAGAAGAGACATCGGAAGATTCCGGCGTGCGCGGGCAAGTCCGATGGCGGGGTTGGATCTGATCTGTGTCATCCGAAGCGGATCTTTCTGGTTTCAGAGTATATTGCTTCACAAGTTAATGATTGACAAGCGCTTAATAATTTAACATGTTAAATACATGGAGGTGGAATCATGCCGCATCTGAGAATCGAATATTCGCCGGGACTTGCCCGGCGCGCGGATATCCGGGACCTGTGCAGCGCGGCCCATGCCGCGATGGTCGAGGCGGAGATCTTTCCGCTGGCGGGGATCCGGGTGCGGGCTTTTTGTGCGGATCACTGCATCGTTGCGGATGATCACCCCGAGAATGACTTCGCCGCATGCACGCTGTCCGTCGGTGCAGGGCGCTCGAAAGAAGACCTGCAGGCGGCCGGTCAGCACATCTTTTCGGCGCTTCAGGACTGTCTGGCCGGGCCGCTCGCCAGCCAACATTTCGCCCTGTCGCTGGGGATCCGGGAGATCAATCCGGCGCTCAGCTGGAAAGACACGCCGATCCACGCTCGGCTTAAAAAAGAGGACTGAGACATGAGTGTTCTTGATGAGAATATTGGCAAGGCCAGCGACTATATGGCCGGGTTTCGCGAAAAGGGCGTCCTGAACCATATCGGCGGCGAATCCGTTCCGGCGGTTTCCGGCGCGATGTTTGAAACCGTCTCGCCGGTCGATATGTCGGTGCTGGCGCAGGTGGCGAAAGGTGCGGAAGAGGACATTGACCGCGCCGTCGCGGCGGCAAAGGGTGCCTTTGCCGACTGGTCGAAAATGCCCGGCGCGGAACGCCGCAGGATCCTGATCAAGGTGGCCGAGGCGATCGAGGCGCGGGCCGAGGAAATTGCCTTTACTGAATGCATGGATACCGGGCAGGCTTTGCGCTTCATGTCCAAGGCGGCGATCCGGGGTGCTGCGAATTTCCGGTTCTTTGCCGATCAGGCACCTTCTGCCGAAGACGGGCAGGTGACGCGCACGCCGACGCAGATGAACACGACCTCGCGCCGCCCGATCGGGCCGGTGGGGGTGATCACGCCCTGGAACACGCCCTTCATGCTGTCCACCTGGAAGATCGCGCCGGCGCTGGCGGCGGGCTGCACGGTGGTGCACAAACCGGCCGAGTTCTCGCCCATGACCGCGAAGCTGCTGGTCGAGATCGCCGAAAGCGCGGGGCTGCCGAAGGGCGTGCTGAACGTGGTCAACGGCTTTGGCGAGGATGCCGGCAAGCGGCTGACCGAGCACCCCGACATCAAGGCCATCGCCTTTGTCGGCGAAAGCCGCACTGGTAGCCTGATCATGGCGCAGGGGGCGAAAACCCTGAAGCGCGTGCATTTCGAACTGGGCGGCAAGAACCCGGTCATCGTCTTTGACGATGCTGACCTGGACCGCGCCGTCGATGCCGCCGCCTTCATGATCTATTCGCTGAATGGCGAGCGCTGCACCTCGTCCTCGCGCCTGCTTGTGCAGGAGAGCATCTATGACGATTTCACCGCCCGCGTGGCCGAGGTCGCGAAACGCATCAAGGTCGGCCATCCACTGGACCCGGAAACCGTTGTTGGCCCGCTGATCCATCCCGAGCATGAGGAGAAAGTCCTCTCCTATTTCGAAAAGGCCCGCGAGGAAGGTGCGACCATTGCCGCCGGCGGCGAGAAGATCGGTGATCAGGGCTGCTTTGTCGCGCCGACCCTGTTCACCGCGGCGACGAATGACATGACCGTGGCGCAAGAGGAAATCTTCGGCCCGGTCCTGACCGCCATCCCCTTCACGGACGAAGATGACGCGCTGTCGATCGCCAATGACGTGCAATACGGGCTGGCCGCTTACCTTTGGACCAATGACCTGAACCGGGCCATGCGGATGACGGACAATCTGCAGGCCGGGATGATGTGGGTGAATTCGGAAAATGTCCGTCACCTGCCGACGCCTTTCGGCGGGGTCAAGGCCAGTGGCATCGGCCGCGACGGCGGCGACTGGTCCTTCGATTTCTACATGGAGACGGTGAACGTCTCATTCCCGCGCGCGAGCCACAAGATCCCGAAGCTGGGCGGCTGATCCGCCCATCAGAACGACGTTTTTTCCGGAGGAGAAGCCATGCCAATTCCTGCACCGAACCTGTATCCGCCCTTCAACATCATCCGCCTTTCCCATGTCGTGTTCGGCGTGAAGGATCTGGCCGCCAGCCGCGCCTTCTATGTCGATACGCTGGGGCTTCAGGTCACCGATGAAGACGACGAGCACATCTTCCTGCGCGCGATGGAGGAACGCGGCCATCACTGCATGGTGCTGCGCAAATCCGATGACTCGAATGTCCGCAGCCTGGCCTTCAAGGTTTTTGACGAGGGCGAACTGGACAAGGCCCATGACTGGTTCAAGGAACAGGGTCACGCGGTCGAATGGGTCGAGCGCGCCTATCAGGGCCGCACGCTGCGCACGCATGACTGTTTCGGCATGCCGATCGAGTTCTACTTCAAGATGGACCGCCTTGAGCCGATTCATCAGAAATACGAGCTCTATCGCGGCGTGAAGCCGCTGCGCATCGACCATTTCAACTGCTTTGCCACTGATGTCGACAAGGCCGTCGATTTCTACAACCAACTCGGCTTCCGCGTCACCGAATATACCGAAGATGAGGAAACCGGCCGTCTCTGGGCGGCATGGACGCATCGCAAGGGCGGCGTGCATGACATCGCCTTCACCAACGGCACCGGCCCGCGCCTGCACCATACGGCCTTCTGGGTGCCGACGCCGTTGAACATCATCGATCTCTGCGACCTGATGGCGACGACCGGCTATGTCGGCAATATCGAGCGCGGGCCGGGCCGGCACGGAATTTCCAACGCCTTCTTCCTGTACA
Source organism: Paracoccus albus (assembly GCF_027913035.1). Classification (NCBI taxonomy): domain Bacteria; kingdom Pseudomonadati; phylum Pseudomonadota; class Alphaproteobacteria; order Rhodobacterales; family Paracoccaceae; genus Paracoccus; species Paracoccus albus. The sequence continues at coordinate 2,168,389 of NZ_CP115775.1, read as the reverse complement.
TCCTCGACCCTGACGGTCACCGGATCGAGATTTATTGCTCGGATTACCAGACCGTCGATCCCGATCTGGAAGCGATCAAGTGGGACCTCAAAGACCCGCAGCGCCAGACCCTCTGGGGCGCACCCGCGCCGCGGTCCTGGTTCGAACATGGCTCGCTGTTCCAGGGCGTCGAGCCGTCGGAAAGCGGGCTGAAGGCCAGCCCGATCATCGCACCGTAAGGGGACACCATGCTGAAGGACGCATCCCTTCTGAAAGCGGCGGCGCTGATCGGCGCCGCCTGGCACCCGGCCAAGGACGGGGGGATTGCGGTGAGCAATCCCGCGACGGGTGACGTGATCGGTCACGTCCCCGATCTGGGCGAGGCGGAAACCGTCGCGGCCATCGAGGCGGCCGAGGCGGCGCAGAAAGATTGGGCCGCCCGAACGGCCAAGGAACGTTCGGCGATCCTGCGTCGCTGGTATGATCTGATGATCGAGAATGCCGACGACCTGGCCCGTATCCTGACCCTGGAACAGGGCAAGCCGCTGGCCGAAGCCAAGGGCGAGATCCTCTATGGTGCCTCCTTCATCGAATGGTTCGCGGAAGAGGCGCGCCGGGTTTACGGCGATGTAATCCCCGGCCATGCCCCGGACAAGCGCATCGTCGTCATCAAGCAGCCAGTCGGCGTCGTGGCGGCGATCACGCCCTGGAATTTTCCAAACGCGATGATCACGCGCAAGGCCGGTCCGGCACTGGCGGCAGGGTGTGCCATGGTGCTGAAACCCGCCTCGCAGACGCCGTTCTCAGCCATCGCGCTGGCGGTTCTGGCCGAGCGTGCCGGACTTCCGGCGGGGCTGTTTTCGGTCATCACCGGCTCGGCCCGCACGATCGGCGGGGTGATGACAGCCAGCGACAAGGTGCGCAAGCTGACCTTCACCGGTTCGACCGAGGTGGGCATCGAACTGATGCGTCAGTCCGCGCCGACGGTGAAGAAACTGGCGCTGGAACTGGGCGGAAATGCGCCCTTCATCGTCTTTGACGATGCCGATCTGGACGCCGCCGTCGAAGGCGCGATCATCGCCAAGTTCCGCAATAACGGCCAGACCTGTGTCTGCGCCAACCGGATCTATGTGCAGGGCGGGGTCTATGATGCCTTCGCCGAAAAGCTGAGCGCGAAGCTTGCCGCGCTGAAGGTCGGTGACGGTCTGGAGGACGGCACGGTCTTCGGCCCGCTGATTGACGACAATGCCGTCGCCAAGGTTCAGGAGCATATCGCCGATGCAACCGCCAAGGGGGCGCAGATCGCGCAAGGCGGAAATCGCCATGCGCTTGGCGGCACCTTCTTCGAACCGACGGTGCTGACAGGCGTCACGCAGGACATGGCCGTCGCGCATGAGGAAACCTTTGGTCCGGTCGCGCCGCTGTTCCGGTTCGAGGCGGATGACGAGGTCGTGGCGATGTCCAACGACACCGAATTCGGCCTCGCCTCGTATTTCTACACGCGCGATCTGGCGCGGGCGTGGAAGGTCGGCGAACAGCTGGAATACGGCATGGTCGGGATCAATACCGGCCTCATTTCCACCGCCGAAGCGCCATTTGGCGGCATCAAATCCTCTGGTCTGGGCCGCGAAGGGTCGCGCTACGGAATCGAGGAATTCGTCGAAATCAAATATCTCTGCTTCGGCGGAATAGTCTGAGGAGGCTTTCATGACAGCCATACCCGCCCGCATCGCCGCATTCCGCGCCAATGGGGCCGACCGTTACGGTCTGGTGACCGATGATGGCATTATCGACCTGACACCGGAATTCGGCACCCGCTTCAAGGGGCTGCAACAGGTGATCGAGGCCGGTGCGCTGGAAGAGCTGATCCGCGCCGCCGAAACCCGCAAGCCCGCCTTTGCCGAAGAGGATGTGGAATATCTCATCCCCATCGCAGCGCCGGAAAAGCTGATCTGCATCGGCGTGAATTTTCCCGACCGCAACGCCGAATACAAGGATGGGCAGGCGCAGCCGACCAAGCCATCCATGTTCATCCGCTTTCCGCGCAGCTTTACCGGACATGGGCAGAACCTGATCCGACCGCCCGAAAGCCCGCAACTGGATTATGAGGGAGAGGTGACGATTGTCATCGGCAAGGCGGGCCGCCGCATCGCCCGCGAAGACGCCTATGACCATATCGCCGCGCTGACGCTTTGCAACGAAGGCACGATCCGCGACTGGGTGCGCCATGCGAAATTCAACGTCACGCAGGGCAAGAACTGGGATTCTACCGGCGCGATCGGGCCGTGGCTGGTGCCGTTCCGCGATGCCACGCAGCTGGATGACATCGAACTGACCACCCGCGTCAACGGCGAGATCCGTCAGCAGGACCGCACTTCGAACATGATGTTCGATTTCCGCTTTATCGTGAACTACGTCTCGACCTTCTGCACGCTGGTTCCCGGCGACGTGATCGTCTGCGGCACGCCGACCGGGGCGGGCGCGCGGTTCGATCCGCCCAAATGGCTGGTCCCCGGCGATGTGATCGAGGTCGAGGCCGAAGGCATCGGCATCCTGCGCAACGGTGTCGAGGACGAATGATGCTGACCGAAGCACAGATCGCGGCCGCCGCCGATGACCTGCTGAAAGCAGAGGACAGCCGGGTGCAGACCGGTCTGCTGTCGCGTCGCCATCCCGGCATGACGCTGGATGACGCCTATGCGATCCAGAGCGCCCAGATGACCCGCAAGCTTGCCGCCGGGCGCAAGATCATTGGCTGGAAGATCGGGCTGACTTCGACGGTGATGCAGCAGGCGCTTGGGATCGAAACCCCCGACAGCGGCGTGCTCTATGACGATATGCTGTTCGAGAACGGCGCGACGGTGCCCGCGGGCCGCTTCATCCAGCCCCGGATCGAGGCCGAGATCGCCTTTGTGATGAAGGCCCCGCTGGATGGCGAGGTCACGCGCGAACAGGTGCTTGCCGCGACCGAGGCCGTCGTTCCTTCGATCGAGATTCTCGACACCCGCGTGATGCGCAAGGACCCCGAAACCGGCCAGCCGCGCGTGATCGTCGATACGGTCAGCGACAATGCCGCCAATGCCGGCATCGTCCTGGGCGCCGAGCGCCACGCGCCCGATGCCCATGATCTTCGCTGGGTCGGGGCCATCCTGCGCAAGAATGGCGCGGTCGAGGCCACCGGGCTGGGCGCGGCGGTGCTGGACGATCCGGTCACCGGGCTGGTCTGGCTGGCCCGCCGGATGCAGCAATATGGCCAAAGGATCGAGGCCGGGCAGGTTGTCTTGTCCGGGTCCTTCATCGCCCCCATCGAATGCCCGCCCGGTACCCGGATCGAGGCCGAATTCGGCCCGTTCGGTTCCGTCGCCGTCAGTTTCGCAGGAGATCCCGCATGAGCGCCCCGAAAAACACCCTGAAATCCCGGCTGGCCAAGGGAGAGACGACATTTGGCTGCTGGCTGGGCATGGCCGATCCCTATGCGGCCGAGATCGCCGCGACGGCGGGCTTCGATTGGCTGCTGATCGACGGCGAACATGCGCCGAACGACACGCGCAGCGTCCTTGCCCAGTTGCAGGCTCTGGCCGGATATGATGTGTCGCCCGTGGTCCGGCTGGTGGATGACGATACGGCGCGGATCAAGCAGGCGCTTGATCTTGGCGCGCAGACATTGCTGGTTCCGATGGTTGAATCGGCGGAGCAGGCCCGGCGTATTCTAAGCGCCACGCGCTATCCGCCGGAGGGGGTGCGCGGCGTCGGCTCGGCCCTTGCGCGGGCGTCGCAATTCGCGGCGATTCCCGACTATCTGAAGACGGCGGACGACGAAATCTGCCTGATCCTGCAGGTTGAGAACCGTGCTGGTCTGGAGGCACTGGACGACATCCTGTCGGTCGAGGGGATCGACGGGATCTTCATCGGCCCCTCCGATCTCGCCGCCGATATGGGGCATCGCGGGAATCCGGGACACCCGGATGTCAAGGCAGCGGTCCTTGACGCTCTGCGGCGCATCCGCCGCGCGGGTCTCAGTGCCGGCGTGCTGTCCACCGATGATCAGATGATCTCGGAATGCCGTGATGCGGGCGCCAATTTCGTCGGTGTCGCCATAGATGTGACGCTGTTCGCCAAAGCGCTGCGCGACCGGGCGTCGGCTTTTCGTCGCGCATAAGACCGGCCGCAATGCTGTGGTCGACAACCCAGGGAGAAGGAAACGCTACCATGAAATCGATTATCAGAAATGTTACCATCGCCGCGGCGATGACGGTGGCCGCAACACATGCGGTGAGTGCGGATACGCTCTCGGTGGAGGGCGCGGCACCGGCTTCGCTGACCGGGCTGGTGCCCCAGACGCTGGCGACCTATGCCGCAGAGGAAGGCGTCGACCTGCAGGTCGTTCTGGGCCAGACACTGACCAAGTCGGGCCTCAAGGTCGCGGCCGGTCAGACCGATATGGCCGTCGTACCGCCGATTGCGCTTGCCGCGATGAAGCAGGGGACCGGACCTTACGCCGCACAGGGTGAGCAGGCCGCCGAACTGCACGCGAACCTCCGGTCGCTGTTCGGGTTTCCGGGCGGGGCGTTCCATGTGATCGCATGGGCCGATTCCGGCATCGACAGCTGGGACGACCTTTCGGGCAAGCGTGTCTATATCGGTGCCCCGGCCGGTTCCGCGAATTTGCAGATCCGCGGCATGATCGAACAGGCGAGCGGCCTGAAGGATGGCGAGGATTACGAGGGCATCCGTGCGCCCTGGGCCGCGGCACAGCAGGCCTTTCAGGACGGGCAATTCGACGTCTTCATTCCCGCCGTGGCGGTCGGTCAGCAATCGCTGAACGAGCTGAGCCTTCAGCGAGAGATCCGCATTCTTGGCCTGCCGGACGACGTCGTCGGCTCTGACGGGCTGAACGGATTTGTGAGCGAAGCCGGGTTGACCGTCATGGATATTCCGGCGGGGACCTATTCAGGTCAGGCAAACGGGGACGAGGATCTCAAGACGATCTCGACCACGATGACGATGGCGGTCAACCAGTCGATGACGGATGACAACGCCTATGCGCTGACCAAGGCCTATTGGGACAATCTCGACGACATGAAGGCGCAGAACATGCTGCTGCGCCCGATCGATGAGGAGCAGCCATTCCTGAACCTTAACGTGCCTCTGCATCCGGGCGCTGCCCGCTATTACGAAGAGCAGGGCATCGAGATCCCGGACAGTCTGCGCCCGGCCGGCTGAGCCACGCGGCCGGGCTTTGACCATATTTCACAGGGGGGAGTACCATGACCGGTTCCGACACCGTCGCGAAACGATCCATACTTGAAACCACCACGCTTCTGCTGGGGCTGTTCGTGGCGGTGATCGGGCTTCTAAACGTGCTGCCGTCCTATGGGGTTTTGCCGAGGATCGGTCCCTTTCCGGTCAGCTGGTTCAGGCCGCTTTTCTATGGCGCTTCCATTGTGACCGTGGTGCTCACGCATCTTAGCGTGCGTCAGTCCTCGGGCCGTCTTTCGCTGCCCGAAATCCTCGGCTGGGTTGCTTTGGCGTCGGTCGCGGTCTGGATCTGCTGGGACTATTACGTCGTCTACAAGATCCTCAACGAGTCGGTGATGTTCTTCACCACCCGCGAGGCTTGGATGGCGACGGCCATAGCGCTGATCACGCTGATCCTGTGTTGGGCGGCTTGGGGTCTGCCGATTGCAATGCTGGGGCTGATCGCGTTTCTGTATCTCGTCACCGGGCAGCACTGGCCGGGGATGTTGCAGACGGCCACAAGCTCGATTGCCGAGACGGTGGCGCAGAATATCTGGTATGATGCCGATCAGGGGATTGTCGGCTCGATCATGGCGATTGTCCTGTCGACCGTGCTGCCATTCATTATTCTGGGGTCGATCCTTGACGGCGTGGGTGCCGGACAGTCGATGATCCGGATTTCCTTTCACCTGATGCGCCATCTTCGCGGCGGACCCGCCTATGCCGCCATTGTCGCCTCGGCAATGTTCGGCACGGTGTCCGGCAGTGCGGTCGCCAATGTCGTCGGCACCGGCGTGGTGACGATCCCGATGATCAAGCGCCGTGGCTTTTCACCGAACTTTGCCGGCGCCGTCGAGGCGACGGCATCGACCGGCGGGCAGATCTTGCCACCGATCATGGGTGCGGCAGCGCTCGTCATGGCCGATTATGTGGGGGTCAGCTATCTGACGGTCGTTCTGGCCGTGCTGGTGCCAGCCGTGGCCTATTACCTGTCGCTGTTTCTGGCGGTGGCCTTCGAATGTGCGCGTCTTGGCGACCGGATCCATCTGACCGATGACGATACCGAGGTGACGCGGCAGGACTGGCTGAATCTGGTGCTGGTCTTCGCGCCGATCTTCCTGATCGTCTGGCTGCTCGTGTCCGGCATGTCGCCGGCAGGGGCGTCGATCGCCGCAATCTTCCTGCTGATCCCGCTTTCGGCCATCAACCCGGAAATCCGGCGTAACCCGCTGCTGCTTGTCGCGGCGCTTGCCGATGGTGGGCGAACGGTGGCGAAACTGGCCATTGCCATCGGCGTTGTGGGAATCATCGTGTCGGTGCTCTCGGCGACGGGTGTGCCGACGAAATTTGCCGTTCTGCTGAACTCGGCCTTCGATGCGTCGCTGTTTCTCGCGCTGCTGATCACCGGGATCGGCTGCGTCGTTCTGGGTATGGGGATGCCGACGCTTCCGGCCTATATCGCGATCATCGTGGTCATGGGGCCGACGCTGGCCGATCTGGGCGTCTCGACCCTGACGGCGCATATGTTCGTCTTTTTCTTTGGCGTCGCGGCGGGCATCACGCCACCCGTGGCCATCGCCGCCTATGCGGCCTCGGCCATTTCGCAGGGCAAGCCGCTTGGCACCGCGGTCGAGGCGACGCGCGTCGGGGCGATGATCTTCCTGATCCCCTTCGCCTTCGTCTACAACCCGATCCTGCTCGGCGTTTCGGATTCCGGCGCGGTGTTTTCCGCGGGCCTGTGGGTCTGGGCGGTGCTGCGGCTGGGGTTGGCGCTTTACATGTGCGGCTCTTCGCTGGTCGGATTTGACCGGATGCGGCTGTCCCTCGTCGAGCGCCTTGTCCGCTTTGCGCTTGTCGTCGCGCTGATGTCGCCGGTCACCGTCATCAACCTGGGCGCGATCGGTCTCAGCATTGCCCTGATCGTCCTGCACTTCGTCCGCTCGAAACGGACACCAGAAAGAAAGGTTCTTCAATGACCCGTCAGATCAGAAACATTCTGTTCGTGATGTTCGATCAGCTTCGCTGGGACTACCTGTCCTGCACCGGGCATCCGACGCTCAAGACCCCGCATATCGACGCCGTGGCCGCCAAGGGCGTGCGCTTTACAAGAACCTATGTGCAGTCGCCGATCTGCGGCTCGTCACGGATGAGCTTCTATACCGGGCGCTATGTTCACAGCCACGGCGCGCATCGCAACAATTTCCCGCTGAAAGTGGGCGAGATGACGCTTGGCGACCATCTTCGCGCCAATGGCATGGATGCGTTTCTGGTCGGAAAAACCCATATGGAGGCGGATGCCAAGGGTCTGGAACGGCTGGGCATCGCGCCCGACAGCGTGATCGGGGCCCGCCTGTCGGAATGCGGCTTTGACGTGGTGATCCGCGATGACGGGCTGTGGCCGGAGGGGCCGGACGGGTTTTACGACGAACGCCGGTCGCCCTATAACGAGTACCTCAAGGAAAAGGGCTATCCGGCGGCGAACCCGTGGTCCGAGAACGCGAATGCCGGGATCACCGAAGACGGCGAAATCGCCTCGGCATGGTTCATGAAAAACGCAAACATGCCAGCCAATATCCGCGAGGAAGACAGCGAGACGCCCTGGCTGACCACCGAAGCCATACGGTTCGTCGATGAGCGGGAGGGCGCGCGTCCCTGGCTGTGCCACCTGTCCTATATCAAGCCGCACTGGCCCTATATCGTCCCGGCGCCCTACAATGAACTTTACGGCCCGGATGACCTGATCCCGATCATGCGCAGCGAGATCGAGCGCGAAAACCCGCATCCCGTCTATGCGGCCTATATGGACACGCGCGTTGCCCAAAGCATCTCGCGCGATGAGGTGCGCGACAAGGTCCTGCCCGCCTATATGGCGCTGATCAAGCAATGCGATGACCAGATAGGGCGGCTTATGGCACATCTGGAGGCGACCGGCCGGATGGAGGACACGATGATCGTCCTGACCTCGGATCATGGCGATTACATGGGCGATCACTGGCTGGGCGAAAAGAATTTCTTCCACGAAGCTGCGGTCAAGATCCCGATGATCATCTATGATCCGCGGCCGGAGGCCGATGCGACGCGCGGCACGACATGCGATGCTCTGGTCGAGTCCATCGACCTTGCCGCGACCTTTGTCGAGGCGACCGGCGCAAAGGTGCCCGACCATGTGATCGAGGGACGCGCGCTGACCGGCTGGCTGCACGGCAAGCCACCCCAGGACTGGCGTGACTATGTGATCTGCGAATTCGACTATTCCACAACGCCGCTTCGCAAGAAGCTGGGTCTGAAGCCGCGCGATGCCCGCGCCTTCATGATCTTCGACGGCCGCTGGAAGATGATCCATTTCGAGGGCGGTTTCCGGCCGATGCTGTTCGATCACGAAACCGATCCCGACGAGTTCCATGACCTCGGCGAACTGACCGAACATGAGGCGGAGATTGATCGCCTTTACACGCATCTCGGTGCCTGGGCGCGCCGCATGTCGCAGCGAACGGCGCTGTCGGATGAGGAGGTCGAGGCCATGGGCCCGCACTCGGCGCGGCGCGGGGTCACGCTGGGGCTCTATGATGGCAGCGAAGTGGAACCGGAAATGACCGAAACGCTTCGCGGCAAGGCGAAGGGAGATTTTCGCGAAAAACCGGAATAGGCCAGGCCTGGCCGTGATCGCCGCCCCCTGATGCACGGCCAGTGCGGTCAAGCGCCACCAGCTGTCTTTGCCGCGTCCGGCATGCGATTGACCGGACAAGATTGATCTTTTGAATGTAAAGCGGTGCCATGCCTGACGCCAAAGCTGCACTCACGTCGCATCTTCGTGACCTTTTCGGCCGGCCGGAATGGTTCGCCAGGGTCGGCCCGCAGACATTGCGCGCCGATCTTTTCGCGGGGCTGACCGGGGCGACGCTCGTGCTGCCGCAAGGCATCGCCTTTGCCGCGATTGCCGGTCTGCCGCCGGAATACGGTTTTTATACGGCGATGGTCACGGCGACCGTGGCGGCGCTTGCGGGATCAAGCTGGCATGCCGTTTCCGGCCCGACCACGGCGATATCGGCGCTTGTGTTTGGCGCCCTTTCAGGAATGCTGGCACCGGGATCGCCCGAATTTATCGCCGCCGCGATCACGCTGGCCGTGCTGGTCGGCATGATCCAACTGGCGATGGGCCTTGCGCGTATGGGAGCGCTGGTCGATTTCGTCTCACATTCGGTGATGACCGGCTTCGTGACCGGGGCCGCAATTCTCATCGCGCTGAGCCAGATCGACAAGGCCCTGGGGATCGAACTGCCGCGCCCCGAGGACCTTGGTGGCTTTGCCTCCGGCCTGTTTCACAATCTGTCGGAAACCAGCTGGCGTGCGGCGCTGGTCGCGGGTTCAGCGCTGGGGACCGCGCTGCTGATCAGGCAATTTCTTCCGCGATGGCCAAACTATCTGATCGCAATGGCGCTTGCCACTCTGGTCAGTGTGGTGCTTGGCGGGGCAGGGAGCGGTATCGAGACGATCGGAGCCATCGACGGGGTGATCCCGACCTTCGCCTTTCCGGATCTGTCGCTGGATACGATCAGCGAGCTGAGCTCTGCCGCGGTCGCCATCGCCCTTGTCGGCCTGCTGGAGGCGATGTCCGTGGCGCGGGCGCTGGCCATCAGGTCCGGGCAGATGATCGACGGCAACCGCGAATTCGTCGGGCAGGGGCTTTCGAACGTCGGGGGCGGGTTTTTCCAATGCTATCCCGGCTCGGCTTCGTTCACGCGATCCGGGGTCAATTATGACAGCGGCGCCGCGACGCCGCTTGCCGCGATCTTTGCCTCGGTCTTCCTGCTGCTGATCCTTCTGCTCGTCGCCCCGCTGTTTGCCTATGTACCGATCCCGGCCATGGCGGGGGTGATCATTCTGGTCGCCGCGCGGCTGATCGATTTCCGCGAGATCCGCCACATCCTGAGCACCTCGCCGGAAGAGGCCTTCATCGCCGGGGTGACCTTCCTGTCAGCGCTTTTTATCGATCTCGAATTCGCCATCTATGCCGGTGTCCTGCTGTCTCTGGCCCTTTTCCTGAAAAAGACATCGCAGCCTTTCGTCGGGGTCGGCGCGCCGGATCCGTCCACCCCAACCCGTGTGTTCAAGAATGCGGCAGAGAATGGGCTGGCGGAATGTCCGCAGCTGATGTTCGCGCGCCTTGACGGACCGCTTTATTTCGGGTCCGTCGAACATGTCCGCCGTATCTTCCGCCGTTTCGAGATCGAGCGCAAAGCGCAGAAGCATATGATCTTCGTGGTCAAGGGCGTCGGAGAAATCGACATGCCGGGGGCCGATCTGCTGATCGAAGAAGCCGCGCGGCGTCACCGCCGGGGCGGATCGTTCCACCTGCAGACCAAGACCCCGCGCACGATCTCCAAGCTGGCCCGCTTCAAGGTGATGAAGGCCCTGACGCGCGAACATATTCATCTGTCCAAACGCGATGCCATCGCCGAGATCATTCCTCTTCTCGATCCGAAGATCTGTGAGACCTGTCCCCATCGGATATTCTCGGAATGCCCACCCGCGCCATCTGGAACAGAAGGCGATGTACCGTAAATTCGTCCTAACCCTCTGTGCCCGAGGTCAACATGTTTACGGCTTCAGAGGTCGTGAAATATGATCAGCCGTTGGCTCCCTCGCGCATAGTCTGCAATGATCCTGACGTGGTTATTGGATGTTGACCTAAACATGCTCGCCATGGCCGTTTGGATTGGTAACTTCTAAACCGAAGCTGGTGGAAGCCATGGGATTAAAGTTTCGCGTGTAGCTCTATACACTTAGCCTCTCGTCTGAGCATTCATCGTGGCGATAGTCGTTCATGCGAAGAGGTCCCCGATGCCGAAACTCACCGACACCCAAACCCTGATCCTGACCCGCGCCAGTGCCCGGCCGGGCAATCTCGCCCTTCCGCTGCCGAAAGGGGCTGCATGGCGCGGCGGCGAAGATAGCCATCGGGCGGATGCTCAAGCGTGGCTTCATCGAGGAGGTCGCGGCCAACCTCCGGCGCAATGAACAGCTCTGGCGTGAAACCGGCGATGGGCGCGGCACGGCGCTGATCGCCACCGATGCCGGGCTTGATGCCATCGGCATGGATCCGGTGTTGGTCAAGGGCATGGCCGGATTGCGGGACGCCAAGCCCGAGTCCATCGCCGCCGCCCAGCGTCCCGGGACGAAACAGGCGCAGCTGATCGCTATGCTGCAGGCGCCTGAAGGCGCGACCATCGTCGAGATCGCCGAGAAACTGGAGTGGCGGCCGCACTCCATTCGTGGCACGATCTCCGGATTGCTGAAAAAGAAGCTTGGTCTGCGGGTGATCTCCGAGAAAAAACCGGCGCGGGGTCGGATCTACAAGACTTGTCTTGCCCTATGATCATTCCGGCCACCGGGTTTCCAAGCTGTCAGGGGGACGGCATCATCGGTTTATCGTTCGACGCCCAACAGCTACATCCTGTGCGTCGCGCAGGATGGCCTTGGGTCTGATAGAGGACTATTCGTTAAAGATGGCTTCTGACCTGCTCCCCTGAAGTGTCCTCGAATTACGGTTAGCCTGTTCTCCAACTGAGGAGACAGACGATGAAGAGACTCCGTTTCAGCGAAGAGCAGATCATTGGTATTCTGAAGGAGCATCAAGCGGGCGCAACGGCTGCTGGTTTATGCCGCAAGCACGGCATAAGCGACGCGACTTTCTATAAGTGGCGGTCGAAATACGGCGGTATGGAGGTGTCCGAGGCACGGCGTCTGAAGGCTCTGGAAGCTGAGAACGCAAAGCTCAAGAAGGTGCTGGCTGAACAGATGCTTGATGTCGCGACGCTGAAAGAGATGCTTGGAAAAAACTTCTGAAGCCTGGTTCAAGGAGGAATGCCGTGGACTGGGCAATGCAAACCGAGGGTTACAATCAGCGTCGGGCCTGTGCCCTGGTCGGGATCGATCCGCGCGTTTATCGGCGTGAGCCGAAGCGTCCGGCGGACAGCGAGCTACGGGTCAGGATGAAGGAACTGGCGTCCGAGCGGCGGCGCTTCGGCTATCGCCGCCTGCACATCCTGCTGAAGCGGGAAGGCTGGGCAGTGAACTGTAAGAAGCTTTACCGGCTCTACCGTGAAGAGGGCTTAACCGTCCATAAATGCGGCGGACGCAAGCGCGCCGTGGGCACCAGAATGCCCATGGCGATCCCGCAAGGGCCGAACCAGCGGTGGTCACTGGACTTCATGTCTGACGCATTGGGAGACGGGCGCCGGTTCAGGGTGCTGAACGTGATCGACGACTTCAGCCGGGAATGCCTGGCCGCCGTGGTGGATACGTCCATCGGCGGTGCGCGTGTCGCCCGCGAACTGGACCGGATCGCACAGATGCGCGGATATCCCTGTATGGTGGTCAGCGACAACGGCACGGAACTGACCAGCAACGCGATGCTGAAATGGCAGGAGGACCGCAAGGCCGATTGGCATTATATCGCACCCGGAAAACCCATGCAAAACGGCCTGGTCGAAAGCTTCAACGGCCGGATGCGCGAGGAGTGCCTGAACGAACACCTGTTCCCATCTCTGCGCCATGCCTGCCGCATGATTGCGGCATGGCGCGACGACTACAACCATCACCGCCCGCATTCGAGCCTCGACGGGCTCAACCCGGCGGAAGTATCACCAACGGTCAGAAGAGGACCCAAACCTGAACAGAGCTAACTTATAAACGCGGACTCCATGGGGAGCAGGTCAAGACCTCATAGGCGGTGGCCTGTCGCGGTCCAAAGGTGTCGATTGTCCATCCGGCAATGTCTATCAGCGAAGCTTCCGCAGCCCGCGTCAGACGCCAGGGTTTCGGCATCAGAACTTCGCGCGCGTAGTCGCAAAGGCACGACGGATGGCGTCCTCGCAGCTGCCCGGTACCAGATCGCCCCGGCGGGCCTGCTCCAGGCCTTCCACGAGCCGGGGACGAAAATCTTCAAACTCGGCTTCATTGCGCTCCAGTAGCCGCAGTCCAGCCCGCAGCGCTTCGGAAGCGTTCTGATAGCGCCCGGAGGCGACCAGCCGGTCGACCAGTTCGGATTGGGCATCGGTCAGAACGACATTTCGCGTGGCCATGTGTATCTCCGCATTGTATTGGCAATATATGCCAATTGAGACTGGATGTCGCTAGGTACCCTCATCTGGCGGTCCTTCCAGACCCCCATCGTCGCCGACCATGCAGGGCACGGTCCAGCCGAAGCGGGACATGCTGGCGGCAGTCCGGGCGACCTGATCGGGCCCATGCATCTTGGCGTTTCGGGCATAGGGGCGCAGCCGCTCGATCGGCCAGAACTCAATCTGGCGCGGCGCAAAGGTGAGGTCCATGTGGCCTCACGCCTCTTTGACGAAGCTGATCCCGGCTGACGTCGCCGCTTTCACGAATTTGCGGTCAAAGGTCAGAAGCGCATCCTGTGCCTCTGCGAGGCCAAGATGCAGCGCATCGGCGAAGTCCATGCCGCGCTCGGTCAGATCGAACGCCGCCGATACTGTGGCCTCATCCTGAATGGTCACTTCCGGCAGACCGCCGAACGCCCGAATGGCCCGTACGACATCCGCCGGATTGTAGCCATAGGCGCTGCGCAGCACCCACTCGGTTTCAAGCACCACCGTGACAGGGACGAATACGGACTGCCCGTCGACGATCTCGCGCGCGCGTTTAGATTGCTCGGGGTGATCGCCGGTCAGGTATCTGACGACGATATTGGTATCAATCGCGATCATGGTGCCGACGGGCCTCGGCCAGAACCCCGGCCTCCATCTCCTCGACCGATTTCGGCTTGCCCGCGTAGGGCAGCATGCCGAAGACATTTTCTGACCGGGTTGGTGCGAATGCGGGTGCGCGTTTCAGCAGGACACCCTCCGGGGTCTCCTCGACGATCAGCCGCGTGCCGGCATCCCATTTCCGATGCGTGCGGATTGCCTTGGGCAGGATGACCTGTCCCTTGGTCGATACGGTCGTGATCAGGGTGTCGGGCTGAGCCATCGGTTGGACTCCCAAAGTAAGACGCTGGTAAGATAATGCACATATCAGCGTGTTTCAATAGGCGAACAAGGATGTGCCGCTGCCGGTTTCCTGGTCCGGTCGATCCCGATAGGTGCCGCCGCCCCCAATTCCCCGCCAGTGTCGGACACTGTCAATTCCGTGGGGCTATTCCATCACATATCCAAGCGCCCGATAGCCCGTCCTTCGTTTGGCAGCCATCCTGGCGAGGACCGGGACCGAACTGTCGACATAATTGACCACCAGCTGGAGGGGCTGCTGGACAAGGAAGCAGGGCAGGTGTGATGCGCGCCCGGCCTCCTCGGCCTTGCCGGGGCCGACCGGGGCGTCAAAACTGGCTTCGCAGGGTGGCTTCTGGCCACGCCCTGGCTTCCCGCAGGCGGCTTCCTGGATTCCTCAGGAATCCACCCTGCGGCGGCGCTTAAAGCCTTGTTTTATTGATCGAAACAGCGCTCCGGTGGCCCAGGTGGATTCCGGGTGGACTCCCCGGTGAAAACGCCTGACGCTGGCAAACTTCCGCGCTGCGCCCCCCCGAATACGGACAGCGCCGGGGAGGAACCAAGGCAGGGGGGTAGCGCTGAAGAGTTTGATCGGGAGAGCGCCTGAGCGGGTATGTTCTCCGGGCGCTCGTCTTCGATGCTTGGGTTATGAGTCAACAGGGGCACGAATGTCAAACTGTTTTGTTACCGATCTGTTCGCGGCCCGTCGGGTGCTCCCATGGTTGCCGTCTCGGCATGGCACCGGTCACCTCGATGCTTCGCAGCATGCCGCCCGCGATCAGCCCTTCCCGTACCCAATCCAGCGCCAGCCACCATTGCGCGTAGTGGCGATGCGCGGCGGCGATCTGGCCCGGATGCGGCGAGAAGGTGACCGGGCAGGCCCGCAACTCCACCGTCCGCCACTTGCCGCGCGACAGCACACGGGTTGTGCCGACCGCGACGGTGATCGAGCGGGTGCCGTGCTGGTTGCGCTTCATCTCGACCGGCACGCAGCGCGGCAGGGCGCCCGGCATCCAGTCGGGAGTCATCCCGGCCCGGGCCAGTTCTGCGATGCGGATCGCCATGCGCAGACCGCCAATGGTCGTCGGCAGGCCGGCGACACAGGCCGCGATGACCTCGGCATCCTCGTGCGTGGAACTATCGGGCTTGTACCGGCCACCATCGATACGACAGCCCAGCGCGGCACGTTGCATCAGCACGTATTCGAGGCCGAAGCCCAGACCTTCGCCGCGTTCGGAGTCGGGCGGTTCAGGCAGTTCCAGCCGGGCCTTCTCGGTCCGAAAGGCCCATTCCAGCACCTGCTGAACGCCCAGCGCGCGTTTCGTGCGGGTGCTTGTGGCACTACGGCTCGGGAACCGGGCGCCCCGTTCTCGTAGCCGCTCGGCGGTCACCAGACCGCGTTCCAGCATGGCATTGCGCACGGTGTTGGAGATGGCGTTCGAGGGCAGGTAGCCGTCTCCGTTCACCAGCCCGGCGTAAAACGCCGCAATCTCGTCGATGCTGGCGCGGGGCGTTTCGGCAGACTTGCCGCTACGCTTGCGGCGCTTGTCGCCGTCAGCGGACCTCGTGGCGTCGGCCGTCCGCGCGGCCCGCTCCATCGCCCTGTCCAGCGCTCTTGGCCCATCCGGCGGATTGGGATGGGTGCTGCGACTGTCGCGGGCCACGGCGACGATCCGATCCTCGGTCAGCCCGAGATCGGTGATCCAGCGCCGGACATGCTCCCGGGGTGGCCAGCCCTGCCACCAGCCGGGAAGCCCGGCATCGGTGTCCAGACCGAGGGCGTCGAGCAGGTTTCCAAAAAATTCCTCAAATCGATCATCGCGCGCTCGCGCGTCCTCCTCCTCCTCCTTTACTGGTTCCCTTAAAGGTTCTCTTACAGGGTTAGTGTCCGGATTCCGGACACGGAAATCGCCGTTTTCCGGACACGGCTCTGCCCGAAATCCGGACACGGCTCCGTTTGCAGATTCCGGACACGGGTTGGCTGCATTGGCCGACATCCGGCGTGTTTCGCCGTCAGGCTTATCACCTGAAAACCCGGGAAAATCGCCATGTCCGGATTCCGGAGACGGGTCGGATTCGGGATCGTCGAACCCCTCCTCGAAACCGAGAATGTAGCGGGTCGGTTGCTGGCGTTTCGTCACCGGGTCGACGCTTGCGCAGCGCCGGATCAGTCCGGCGATTTCCAGCTTGCGCAGATGGTCGTTCAGGGCGGATCGGCTGATCTCGCAATCGGCGGCCAGCCGTGCCTGCGTCGGAAAGCACCCGAAATCGGGGTTGTGACGGTCGCAGAGTTGCCAGAGCACGATCTTGGTCGCGGGCTTCAACCCGCGCTGCAGGATGGCCCAGTTGGTCGCGAAATGGCTCATGCGCAGGCCCTCCGGCGCGGGTTCAGAGCTTGGGCGCGCGTCGTGATGCCGTGATCGGCGAGCGCGTCCAGCGCGTCCTCGATCGAGCGCACCAGCGCCCAGCCGAAGCCCTGGGCCTTCACCATGTCGCGGAACGCCTTCTGCGCCGGGCTCAGCCTGCCGGAGGGGCTTTTGACCTCCAGAAACAGCACCTGACCGCCGGTCAGGACGATCAGATCGGCAAAGCCCGGAAAGACCCCCATGCCCGTCAGGATCACCTGTCGTTGGCGTGCGGCCTTGCCGCCTGATCCGACGTCATTGGCGGAATGGTGGATGATGGCATCGCGGGGCAGGACGATGCGCAGCGTATGGACGATGGCGCGCTGGATATCAGCCTCTGGGGTGCGGCGGGTCATGCGTCACCGCCTTTCGGTTTCTGGTTTGACACGCAGATCAGCAAACCGGCGAGGGCCAGCGCCTCGCGGCGCTCTTGCGGGTCGCTACTGTGCGCGGCGATGGCACGGCAGGCGAGGATGATCAGGCTGTCCGGGTGGTGAACGAAATCGGCGACGATGCCACGGGCCTCGACGAGGCGTTGGGCAGGCCAGTCCGGCGTGCTGGGCGCGGCGTCCGTGCTGTCGCAATCGACGTTGGACGCGGGCATCGGGGTCATGGCGTTCATTTCCGCCCCCGCGTCTTGCTGGGCTTCGTCTCGGCGACACGCGGCATTTCCTGCGACTGCAGCCAGTCCTGCACCACGCTCATCCGGTAAAAGATCTTGCGACCGGCGCGGACGCAGGCCGGGCCCTTCCGACGGCGCTCCGAGCGCCCCAGCGTGTCGACGGTCAGTCCCAGCTCCTGGGCCAGATCGTCGCGGCTGATCCAGCCGCGCAGCAAGCGCGGTTCTATCGCCGGTTCCGCACTCACGGGTTGTGTCATGCTCTTGCCTCCTTCTTAGCCGTCCGGATCGGCGGGCTGACGGGGAGAAGAACAATCACATCAAAGCGCCCGGCAGGGAGGCGGAAGGTGGCGTAAGTACGCCGGACTTGTGCCGCCCCATGTTTTGCTGGGTTTGCGACGCTTCGTGGCCAATCAGCGTGATTCGCTGCCGGTCTGAATGCCGTCGAAAGCCGTCGAAACCACAACCGGCGGAATTGATTATGCCGGTTGCCGCTAACAGGATCAGCGCTTGAGGACGGCGGAACATGTCAAGAACAAAGACTCGCTTATCCACAGTCAAATCGGCTGGACAAGTCGCGCCATGGTGGTGAACAAAGCGGTCCAATCACGCCGGATGCGGTCGAACGACGCGAGCCTTTCTAAGGCCCGCGATCGGGAGAGATGTACCTGCGTGTGGGTGGGATGAGGCAGGCGTTGGCTTGGGTGACGGGTCGTCAGCGCCAAGGAATAAAAGGAGATGAGGCAGACATGCCATTGCCGCAACGCGCATTTTACACGGTCCAGGAGGCCGCGCTCCGATGGGATTGTACATTGGGCGGGCTCGCCGGCTGGGCCGCGACCGGACGGCTGGAGATTGTGACAGCGATCCCGCCAGTGTTACAGGGCGGCCATGTTTATGCTGGCTTCGTCGCCGTGCCGGTTTCGGATATCTTGGACTTGTTCTGGCCTGGCGACAACACGACTGGAACGGCGACCCTGCGGCGGTTTCGTCCCGTTGACACCGAGGAATGGGTGCTGATCGAAAATCCCGCGGATTTCGTTGAGGTTGGTCTTTCTCGTCTCATGATTGCCGCTGAGGAGATGCAGCGCTTCGAAGCGACGAACGGGTTGATGCGACGCGTCAACAGCGGCGCCCCGTCGCGCCACGACTGGGAAGGTGTGCTGGCTTACCTGATCCGCCGCGTTCATGTTGAGGGCGTGCCTGCAACCCAAGGGAATGGATTGCCATCGCACAGGACTGGTTCGCGCAGAATTCGGAGGGTGGCGAGATTCCCGATGAAAGCACGATTCGACGCAAGCTTGGGCCCATATGGAAAGAGCTGCAGGAGACGGTCTAGGGCGGTGTTTGATCGCGATCTCGCCGCTACACCGCCCAGCGCTCCGCCAAGGATGATCAGGCGCTTCTGCGTGCCTGTCCGTCTTGCAGCCCAGCATCATGCACCAGCACCGGCTTCGGCCGGAACGCGCTGGCCACGGCATCGACACCGGCGCGCAGCGGCGAGTCCATCAGATGCGCATAGCGCGCTGTGGTCTGTGTCTGGCTGTGACCGAGCAATTTGCCGATCATCTCCAGCGAAGCACCGCCGCTGACCAGCAGCGAGGCGAAGGTATGACGGAGATCGTGGATGCGAACATCTTCGATCCCGACCTGCTTCTGGATCTGATGCCAGAAGCGGCGGATCTCCTTCACCGGCTGGCCGGGCACATCGCCCGGAAACAGGAACGGACAGCCGCGCGGCACCAGCAATTGCCGCTGGCGCACGATGGCTGCGGCTTCATCAGAGATCGGCAAGCGATGGATCTTCCGCTGCTTGGTCATGCTGGCGGGTTTGGACCAGCTGAGATGTTCGAGGTTGAAATGCTCGAACCGCGCCTGCCGCACCTCGCCGACCCGCGCCCCGGTCAGCATGCAGAGCCGGATGATATCCGCCGCCCGCCGGTCCTCGGCCGCGTCCAGCGCAGAGGCAAGTTTGCGGATTTCCTCCTGAGACAGAAACCGCTCGCGCGGGTTCTCGATCCGGCGGCGAAAGCCCGAGGCCGGATTGTCCTCGCGCCAGCCCCAGCTCTGCGCAAAGGTGAACATCTTGCGCAGCACCTCGCCGACGCGATTGGCCCGCACCGGGGTCGGTTTCGCCCCCTGCAGCTTGCGGGCCCGGTTGTTGGGCTTGGCCTTGTGCGGCCTGGCGCGGCCTTCGGCAATGCGGTTCAGCAGTTTCTCGACGTCATAGGGTGTGATCTCGGTCACCAGCCTGTTGTTCCACTCCGTGCCCACCAGCTTGGTCAGCATGGACCTTTGATCCGAGGCATTGGCCTTCGCCAGATTGGGCAGATGCACCTCGGCATAGCGGTCGATCAGATCCTTGAACCGGGGCGCGTCACGCCCGTCCTCCTTCGTGCCCAGCGGATCGCCTCCGGCATCGATATCGCGGCGCAGTTCCTTCGCCCGCTCCCGCGCCGCAGCCGTGGACCATTCCGGCCAGCGCCCCAGCGTCATCCGTCGCTGCCGCCCGGCATGGCGGTAATCCAGCGTGAAGGCCCGGTTGCCGGAGCGGTAGATGCAGATGGCAAACCCCCGCACCTCGCTGTCGAAAATCTGATAGTCCCGGCCCGGCTCCGGCGCCGCCTCCCGCGCCGATTTCTCGTTCAACCTCAATCGCTTCACCATGCCCAGCGCCTCCTTCTTGCATCCCACATGAGGCTCAGCCTCGCGCGCATGGCAAGTCATACATCGGCACCCGGACCGGCAGGGAGGCGGAAGGTGGCGGAACTAAGGGAGAGGCGTGCCGGTGGGGTATCGGGATGTGATGCCTATCGGCGAGTCTTTCACCTTTTTCCACCAGAACAAGGTGGAAGCTAAGGTAGAGATTATCATTGCGGCTGGTGTCCTCGCAACCTACGGACGGTGTAATTGCGACCACTCAGCCCGATCCTAGTCGCGTCATCGGCCTTTATCTCAACTCATGTGGAGCAACGACTCCCAAAAGCGCCATGTCCCTGTCGATTTCTTCGCGCAATATACTCATGGCATGGCGCACCCCGGCCTCGCCATCTGTTGCGGCTGCGAATAGGAATGGGCGGCCGACAAAGACGAAGTCCGCCCCCAGCATAATTGCTTTCAGGACATCGGTGCCGCGCCGGATGCCGCTGTCAAGCATCACGATCATGTCGGGAACCGCATCTCGGATCGCTGGCAAGGCGACGATGGAGGGCAATGCGCCATCAAGCTGGCGACCGCCGTGGTTTGAAACGATGATGCCGTCGCACCCGAACTTTTGGGCAAGCTTTGCATCCTCGGGGTCCAGAACACCTTTTAGAATAAGTTTGCCGCGCCACCTCTCGCGTATTATCTTCAGGTGCTCCCAGTTCAGTTTGTCCCGTGCGATCGTCGAACGAACCAGATCTCGTGAAAAGAGTGGCGGTCCCTGGACGGATTCCATGTTCTCAAAATGCGGCATACCACGATTGAAAAGCTCGCGCCCCAATGTGCCAATGGTCCATCGGGGATGTGTCGCGCCCTGCCAGATCAGTTGGGGTGTGACGCGGAATGGCGCGTCAAAGCCATTGCGGGCATTGTTTTCCCGGTTGCCGGTGATCGGAACGTCGGCTGTGACCACGAGATGATCGAAACCTGCTGCCGCGACGCGCTCCAACAGTGCGACGATGCGGCTTTCGTCGCCCGGAACATAAGCCTGAAACCAACGGCTTCCGGCTTCTCGCGCGACGCGCTCCAAAGGTGTCAGGGAAGCCGCCGAACAGATCGCGAAAGTGCCGCTGCCAGCAGCGCCCTTCGCCAGCGCAATATCGCCGTCATAGGCCACCATAGCGCTGAACCCCATCGGAGCGACGCCGAAAGGAACCTCGTAGGTTTTTCCAAACAGATTCGTTTTCTGGCTGCGGGCCGACACGTCACGCAAGATGCGCGGCCGAAACGTGATGGTCTGAAAGGCCTCGCCGTTACCCCGAAGGCTGCTGTTGGTTTCGACGCCGCCGCTGACATAGCCGAACATGGACAGGGGCAGATGACGCCGTGCGCGCCTCTCGAAATCGTCCAGAGAAAGCGCGGATCGCAGCCGCCATGGCGTCTGGTTTGGCTTGCGCCGGACGGTCCCGACTGTTGGCGATGGCGTCAGCGGGGCCATCTATTCGAACTCGCAGCCGCGTGTCTGAAGCGTATTCATCACCCAGCTTCGATCATCGGTTCCCTTCGCGATGAGCGCCAGTTCCTCCTGTTCTGCATCATATTTCTTCTGCGTGGCAGCCAGGACGGTCTCGGTCTGGTCGAACGGCACGCAGAGGATACCATCGCCATCCGCCAAGATCAGGTCGCCGGGCTTGATGACCATGCCTTCAATGGCGATAGCCGTATTGATCTCGCCAGGGCCGTCTTTGTAGGGGCCGCGATGGGTCACGCCAGCGGCGTAAAGCGGGAACTTCATTTGCCGGATTTCCTCGGCATCACGGATCGCACCGTTGACGATGATGCCTGCGATCTTATTGCGCTGCGCGATCGCCACCATGATTTCGCCCATCGTGGCGGTGGTGACATCGCCGCCGGCGTCGACCACGATCACATCGCCCGGTTCGGCGATGTCCAGCGCATGATGCAGCATCAGATTGTCGCCGGGGCGCGTGCGAACTGTCAAGGCCGGCCCCGCAAGAACCTTGCCGGTGTCGTGGATCGGGCGCAGCTTCGCGCCGCCGGCAAACATGCGCGACATGCTGTCGCTGGCGTTCGCGACAGGCAGCTTGCTGAACGCCTTTGCGATCTCCGGGCTGACGCTACGCTGGCGCTTCCTGACGCAGAATCCGATGGTCATACTGTTTTTCCTTCCTGTGCATTGAGGGCGTCCAGAACCTTCTGGCCGATGATCATTCCGGTGCGGCGCAGGCCGGCATTCGTCGAGGCGCCGATATGGGGGGTACCGATGAAGCGCCAGGAGCCGACAAGCAGCGGGTTGTTTGGCGCGGGCGGCTCGACCTCGAAAACGTCGGAGGCGGCGGCGGCGATCTGGCCCGATGCCAAGGCATCGGCCAGTGCCCGTTCATCCACGATCCCGCCGCGCGCGCAGTTCACCATCACTGCGCCGGGGCGCAGGGCTGACAATTCCGCCTTGCCGATCAGATTGCGCGTCTGCGGCAGAAGCGGCAGGTGTAGGAACAACAGGTCGGTCTCTCGCAGCAGGGCGGATACGTCATTGTGGCGGTGAACAGAGGCGGGCCACATGCCGTGCGGCAAAGCCGGATCATAGCCGCTGACATTGGCGGAAAACCCGTCGATCAGTCGCGAGGCGACAGCGCGCCCGATGGCGCCCATCCCAAGAATGCCAATCCGCCGTTCCGACACCTCGAAGCCGCCGGGAATATCCGCGCGCGCCGACTTTCCATGCTTCAATGCCTGATCGTGAAGGTCGGGAGAGCGAAGCAGCAGCATGGCGAAGAGAACGGCCAAATCCGCTACAGATTCGGCATTTGCACCTTCGGCACGGAAAACCTGCAGATTGCGCCGTTCGGCAGCATCCATGTCGATATTATCGGTGCCGGCACCATGCTTGCCGATCACTTTGAGCATCGGCAGGCTGGCCAGCAGGGATTCGTCGACCGGACGGGCCCTGACGATCAGGGCGGTCACATCATTGAGCCGAGCATCGGGTATTGGGCCGGGTCCAAGCACTTCGGCGTCCGCAGCAAGCAATGCGATTGCGTCCGGATGAATGTGTTCGGTTACCCAGATGACGTTACGCCGTTGCATTGGCGACCTCGCGATGCGGGTTGAACTGACTTTCCAGCCAGCGCAGCGCAGCTTCTGGCGACTCATCGGGACCGGGCCCGGCTGTCGCGGTTCTGGCGAAAAGTTGCCTTGCCGCCAGTAGCATGAACGGAGTGAGCCCCGCGTCCCTCATCAGGGATATCGCGGCCTCGATTTCATGTGTCCGGCGTCCGGCGTGTTTCGGGTGGGTTCGCAGCATCTCCGCGAGAAACTCGGGCATATCGACCTCCGCCAGATCTGCCAGCGCGATGCGCAGTCCATCGGTTTGCCCCAGCGCGGCCGCAGCAAGCTGGGTTTCGACGACAAGCGCCTCGAGTCCTTTCATGAACAGACTGCGCAGCAGTTTCAGCGCGCTTGCGCTGCCTGGCTCTCCGTCGATGCAGGCAATGTAGCAGCCAAGCCTGCGGAGCATTGTAGCTACTCCTTTGGCTTGCCTGCCCGCGAATACCATCGGCGTCGCCAGGCCACCCAGACCCACTGCACCAAGCACTGTGCCATCGATCAAGCGGTCGCCAAGTATGGCCGATGCCTGCTGCATGACGCTTGGCGCAGAAGATGTCAGATCAAGGATGGGGCAGACTCCTGACCGGTCAGCCAGTTGCCGGATGATGTCGAGGCTGGCTGCCGCAGGCGACAGAATGATAACTAGATCAAATCTGCCGAGGTTGCCCGGTAGTTCCTTGAGCAGAGAGATGCCCAGTGTCTGTGCCTCCTTCTTCACTTCTTCCACTGCGAATGGGTCCACTGCGGTGACTCCGGCACCCGCCTCCCTGAAGCCCGAGGCATATGCCCTTCCTGCGGCGCCATAGCCGGCGACCAGCAGCTGAATGTCTTTGGTTGTCTTCGAATCAGTCAAATCGACCTCCTCCTCACGCCTCGAATCGGCGTCTCCTCAGCTTCTATAAAAGAACAAAAAAAAGACAAAATGCAATAGAAGATGCTGGCGACACCAAGGTCTCGCGGCGCGCACACTCAGCGGAGATAGATTAAAAATATTTTAAAACAATATTATAGGAAAAATACCATAAATAGAAAAATTGTCTCTTTGCGGGTCAGGGGGTCTTGTGTAGATTTATTTGTATCCAAAAATGCCCACGAGGAGTAGGGCGCAAGGAGGAATGGGATGAGAACTTTCGCTATTGCATCGACGATTCTGGCTGCCGGTATTTCGGCCGCTTATGCCGAATATCCAGAGCGCCCGATCAACATGATCGTGGCTTACAGCGCGGGCGGCGGGACCGATATCGCCGCGCGCACTCTGGCGCCTTATATCGAGAAATATCTCGGCGACGACGCCTCAATCGTGGTCCTGAACAGGCCGGGCGCTGGCGGCGAGATCGGCTTCACGGAGCTGGCGCAGGCCGAACCGGACGGCTACACAATCGGTTTCATCAACACACCGAACCTGCTGACGATCCCGATTCAGCGTGACGCGCGTTATTCGCTGGAGAGCCTGACGCCAATCGCCAATGTCATCGACGATCCTGACGCGTTCAGCTTCTTGCCGAGTAGCGAGATCAAGAGCATCGAAGATCTGATCGCATATGCAAAAGAGAATCCCGGCCAGGTGACTTATGGAACGACGGGCCTGGGTTCTGACGATCATCTCTCCGCTTTGGAATTTGAACGGATCGCAGGTGTCGAGTTGAAGCATATCCCGTTTCCGGGCAATGCGGATGTGCGCACCGCCGTTCTTGGCGGCCACGTCATGATGGCCAGCATGAACATTTCCGAGACTATGGCCGATGTCGAGGAAGGCAGCCTGCATGCGCTCGGCCAGATGGCGACGGAGCGCTGGTCGGGGGCTCCTGACATCCCGACCTTCCAGGAGCAGGGCTACGACATCGTCATGGGTTCCATGCGTGGAATCGGTGCGCCTGCCAATCTCCCCGAAGATATCGCCGACAAGCTGGAGGCCGCCGTCAAGGCCGCCGTCGAGGACCCCGAATTCCAGGAGAAGGCAAAACAGCAGCATCTTGCGCTGTCCTATCTCGACTCAGAGGCCTATCTGGCCGAGCTGCAGTCGCTGAATGCTACCTTCGAGGAGCTTTGGACCACCGAGCCCTGGGCGCAGGAGTAACCGGCACTGCGGGGCTTCGCCCCGCAGTTTCCTTTTGGAGGAGGACATCATGGAAAGAGCGAAGGTCGAGACCGGGGCAGCCCTGGTTTCGCTTCTATTCAGTGCATTTGGCCTGATAGAGGCGTGGGGCTATTCCGGCGAGGGAGGTATGATGCCGCGCGCCGTCATGCTGCTGATGGTCGCCCTTTCGGCGATATGGTGCATTCAGTCCATCGCGCGCCTCGGTCACCATTCTGGCGAGATTATCAGCGCTACACCGCAGCAGTTACGCGGGGCAGCGCTGCTGGCCGTCGCGGGCCTCTTCTTGCTGTTCGGTATGCAATATCTGGGATTCTTCACCACGGCGGTCTTTGTGCTGCCTGCGGTGGCGTACGGGTTGGGCTATCGCGAGCCAAAGGGGTTGGCGATCGCGACCGGGCTTTTCATGCTGCTGCTGATCGTGGTGTTCCGCATCTTCCTGGCGGTGCCGCTTCCTGTCGAACTCCTCTTTTCATTCATGGAAGGCTGAGATGGGTCAGATTTTTCAGCATATTTTAGATGCACTACCGCTTCTGTTCGCGCCCATGACCATTATTGCGATGATCGGCGGCACTGCAATCGGGATCGCCGTCGGCGCTTTGCCGGGCCTGTCGGCGACGATGGGCATCGCAGTTCTGATACCGCTGACCTTCACCATGGAGCCTGTCTCCGCCCTGGGGATGATTGCAGGTATCTATAACGGCGCCATGTATGGCGGCTCGATCCCAGCCATCCTGCTGCGGATACCCGGAACACCGGCAGGCATCGCGACGGTTTTCGACGGCTATCCGATGGCGCAAAACGGGCAGGCGAACCTTGCGCTTCGGATCTCGCTGGTCTCATCCAGTATCGGCTCGGCGGTCAGCGCCGTCGCGCTGCTGGTCCTCGCGCCGCCTTTGTCGATGATCGCGCTGAAATTCAGCGCCGCCAACTATTTCTGGCTGGCAATCTTCGGACTGATGACCATTGCAGTCCTTCTGTCGGACAATCCTGTGAAGGGGCTTCTTTCGGCCTGCTTCGGGCTTTTCGTTGGAATGATCGGCATCGATATGCTGACCGGGATCGAGCGCTTCGCTTTCGACCAGCTCGAACTGCTGAGCGGTATCAACATCATCGTCCTGCTGACGGGCCTCTATGCCATTCCTCCTGCGATTGATCTCGCGCTCAGCCCTATCAAGACTGACGGCGATGTGCAGGGCATGGATGACGACGCCAGTCGCTTCAGCTGGTCGAGCCTGCTTCCTGTCTGGGCAAAATCATCTGTGATCGGTGTGGTGACGGGCATCATCCCCGCGCTGGGTGGTAACGTGGCGGCGCTGTTTGCCTGGAACGAGCAGCGTCGCGGCGATCCCGACAAGGAAAAATACGGCAAAGGTGCCCCAGAGGGTATTGCTGCGCCAGAATGCGCCAACAACGCCGACACGGCCGCGACACTGATTCCAGCACTGACGCTTGGCATTCCGGGTAGTTCGGTTGCTGCGGTTATTCTTGGCGCCTTGCTGGTTCATGGGCTCGTTCCCGGACCGCAACTGTTCCGTGAGAACGCCGAGGTCACCTATGGTTTCATGCTGGCCATGCTTGTGACCTCGGGGCTCATGCTGCTGCTTGGTCGCTTTGGGGCGCGTGCATTCGTTAATGTGCTGAAAATGCCCACACAGCTTCTGGCGCCGATGATCTTTATTCTGGCCACGGTTGGAGTGTTTGCGATCCATAACAGCATGTTCGAGGTTTGGCTGATGCTCGGATTTGGCATCCTTGGCTATGTCATGGAGAAACTGGACATCCCGACCGCGCCAGCGGTTCTGGCTGTCATACTTGGCCCCATTGCCGAAGAAAACCTGCGCCGCGCGCTCTTGATCTCGAGTGACGGCTTTCTGGGCATCTTCCAAGGGCCTATATCAATGATCCTGATCGCGCTGATTCTCGCGACCACCGGTCTGCCGATCCTCAAGCGCATGTTGTCGCGCAGGAAGGACAAGATCGCGCCTGCAATCGCGGATGAGTAGGCGCGAACTTTCTTTGCGCCGCGAATGGCCGCGACCTGTCGTGGCCATTCTTTTATCTGTATTGTGCTGCCGACGGTCACAGAAAGGCCTTCCGGCCAAGGACGATCCAGGACAAGAAAGATGAAGGTTTCCGAAACGGTCTATTCCAAACTCAGGCGGCGGCTGGTCTCCGGATATTACGACCCCGGCACCCAACTGAAGGAGGAAGCGCTAGCCGCTGATTTCGATGTCAGTCGCACACCCATTCGGAATGCGATCGCGCGCCTGACTTCCGAAGGTCTTCTGACTCCTGCCGAAAAGCGCGGAGCGCTGGTGACCCCCTGGCGGCTGGAAAATACCGCCGATGTTTTCGCCCTTCGCATCCTGCTCGAAGGTCATGGCGCCTATCTGTGCGCCCAGAATGCGACTGAAGAACAGATCACTTTGCTTGAACAGACCTGCAAAGAAATGGAGCACCATTTTGCCGCAAAGAGCCCCAATTGGGTCAAGAAGATGGATCAGGGAAACCTGGTTATTCACGAAATGCTCTATGAAGGATCTGGCAGTCCCCATCTGAGGCTGTCGGGCAAGCATCTTCTCGAAGTTCCGCAAGTGATCGGTGGCTTCTTCATCTACGAGGATGCTGATGTCGAAGAGAGCCTGATGCAGCACAGAGAGATCGTCAAAGCCATCAGACGGCGCAATGGCGACTGGGCGCGCTCAGCCGTCGCCTGCCATCTGAACGCAGCGCTTGAGCGCTTTCGGCGAAGGTCGTCGGACGAATGACCTCTGCGGTTTTTGCTGCCGAACGTCGCGATGCTGGTCGTACGTGGGGCGACTTGTGATGCAGCTGATTTCTTTTCACCTCAACGCCACCTCAACCCTTGGCTGCAGTTTTCGCGCATGTTTTGCCGTCCAAATCCGCTCGATGCAGCCGAATGCAGGAATGGAGATCGCAAGAAATCAAACGGTTATCTCGTAATATGCTGAAATCGTTCACTTTCCGATTTTCCCTTCTGATCGGCTCATTACCTGAAGGCCGTTGGTTAAGGGGTTTCATGCATACGAGCGAGATAGCCCGAATAGCGAAAAACAGTGTCCAAATCCTACCGCCGCAACCAACACTAATTCTTCAATCTTATCAATGGCTCCGATGCTTGCGCACGGGGCAGTGCCGCCATTTGCACGCCGCGAGACCTGCTGCAGCGGCTGACCCGGCGCCAGACGCAGCAGGCTAGCAAGTGCCCCGTGCAGATGTATCAGCAGCACGTCGCAGGCAAGATCCGGCGTCAGGGCGCCACGGCCATCGCCCGCTGCGCTTCCTTCGCCTCCTCCATGCCGTCGGCATCGGCGAGGCCGCGGATCAACTGGCCGACCCGGTCGCGATAGGTTTTGGCCATCGAATGATGGATGCGCAGCGTGTCGGGCTTGGCAGCGCTTGCCAGCAGCTTCTCGATCTCCTGGCGGCGCGTGTCCAGCTCGATCATCCGGTACCTGACCTGTTCGGCCGGCGCGCCGGCGATGAAGGTTGCCGTAAGCCCGTAGAAGAGGCACAGTGATGCTGTCCGTCATCGGCACCGGCTTCGGGATCGCCATTAGCATAGTGCGTCACCAGCCGCGCGCGATCCCGGACCGAAAAATCCGTGTCCTCCTAGTCAAGCGCTCCTGCCACATTTTCCTGAACATTCTTGGCAAGCGTCCGGCCTTCGATCTTCTCTAGCACGTCGATTCCCAGCGAATAGCGCTAGCTTTCGTCGGGTGCAAAACCCAGCCGCGCTTCGGCGAGCCTTGAGAGGTTCTCGTCCAGGGACAGGCCCGACTAATGACCTGTGCGGTAGAGAACGAGCTCGTCGCGCGGTATGCCGCTGGTTTGCGTGCCGCAACGCTTGACGCTATTCGATTGCCTGCCGCCGCTCCGTTACATTAGGACTACGCAGCGCCTGGCCAGCTCGCTATTTGGGGGCAATATTGGACGCGGGGAGGGGGCACAATTTGATGCCGATTGACACTCTTGCAGATAATGACCGCTTTCGGCCCATTCCAGACTTTCGTTACGTCACGCCGCAGCATTGCGGCATTCATTGAGCCGGTCATTCGGCGCATGCACAAAGGACTGGGCCGCTTGCGATCAAGCAATAGAAGACAAGGCCCAATTCGCCTCGCCTGCGCCAATCAGAGCTGTCATCACTTTGCGACGATGATTATTTGCACCTCCGGCAGCGCACCGCCCGACGCGTAGCGGGCCACAGCAGTCGGTGCGAGGCTGGCGAAGCGATCGCATCCTACCCTACGAACCGGAGATGTACATGGCAAACACTTCTGCAGGCCGACATACAAATTTCGGCACGGATGGTGCGGGGAACGTTGGAAGCTTTAGCGAAGCGTAAAGTTGTTGATGTATAGGAGATCAGCTCACTCCTGTATCAGACCAAGTATCCGTGCATTCGGCCTTACCGAAAGCTCGGCCAGAAACGCCAGATCATCGCGCGGCAGGAAGGTTTTCATCGACTCCATCACGTTTGCCGTCGCCAGTTCAGGGTCCGACCAGTCCGCCGCCCGGATCGCCGCCTCGAATTTGTCGAGATAGATGGCCTGCCATCCGAGAAACCCTGTGGTGATCGGGGTGCCATGGCCGATCATCAAGATCATGTCTTCGGGCAGTTCCGCGACCACGCGGTCAATTGCCTTCTGCCAGTCTTGGTTATGCGTGTCGGCCGAATAGGCATGCATCAACCCATAAGCAAGGTCGCCCGCAAACGCCCTTGGCTGACGCCCCTCCAGCACGAAGATGCTGTCGTGATGGCTTTCCGCCGGCCCGATATCCATAACGGAAAAGCGCAGGCCCGGTCCAAAGTCCAGACTGTCGCCCTCGCGCACCGTGTCTGACGGAAAAACGCGGGTTACTGGCCATTCCGGCCCGAACATCGCGCCGATCTGCGCGTCCTTTGCACTGTCGTCCCGGCGCACCACATCGTTGACGCCGGCGACCGACAGGATCGGGGCGCCGCTATTGCCCACGGCATTGGCCAGACCCGCATAGTGATCTGGATGCGGATGGGTGAGAAGCGCGGCGCGCAGTGGCTTGCCGGTCGCCGCAATTGCCTTGCCAAGCTCCTGCGACGCGCTGACGGTCAGGAGCCCGTCAATGAGAACGACGCCCTCCGGTCCCTCGACGATATAGGCGTTGACAGGAAAGGGCGTGGTTTGAGCAAAACGGCGCACTGTGACGCCATCGGAAACGGTCTCGGCCGTTCCGGCACTGGTGGCGAGCAGGGTCGAGCCCCCGGCCATGGCGCCGATGACAAAGCGTCTGCGGGTGGTCTGGATGGTCATTATGCAATCTCCTTGAACAAAGTTATCAATCGATGGGTTGTCCATCGCGGGAAGAAGCCGCCATGCGGGCCGGTACTCGCAAGTGTCGCGGCGCTGACGATGCCGGTATTGTCGAGTTTCGCGAGGCTGCGCGCGGTTTGCAGACCAGGCCCGCCTGCGGCTCCTGCGATCACGGGGACATCCATGGCTAGCGGGCGATCCGATAGTTGAAATCGGCGGTGCCAAGCGCCTGCCAGAGCCTGAGCCAGAATGGCATCATGCTTTCCATGCCGCGCGCCGCCTCGATCGGGCCGAGGTCGATGGGCGCCGCCCAGCCGAAGCTTCGCAGAAGTGTCGAGACCGTTGCCTTTGCGGCATCGTCATTGCCGCACAGGAAGACGTCGTGCTGTCCCGGAACGCGCCCCGGGTCGACCATCACCGCGCAGTTCATTGTGTTCAGGGCCTTGACCACCCGCGCTTCGGGATGGCTCGCCTGAAGCATCTCGCCCGCTGATGTGGTGTTTGACATCTCGGGGATCAGGACCGGCATACCGTCCCGGCTGGTATCAAGCGGGTTGGTCACATCGATGACCACCTTGCCGGCAAGCGCCGGTCCGGCGGATTCAGCCGCCGACAGAAGCGCCGAGCCATTTACCGCGAACACCACAACTTCGGCAAAGGCGGCAGCCTCAGCATATGTGCCCGAACGCTGCCCTGTCGATTTGGCCCAGTCCCGCGCCTTCGGATTATCGGCCTCACGCGCAGCCATCATGACCTCGTGGCCCAGCGCTGCCAATTTGCCGGCGAGCGCATGGCCGACCATTCCGGTTCCCATTACACCAATCTTCATGTCCATCTCCTGCATGTGACGAGAGAGAATATCGAACCGGACCAGATAATTGACCATAGGGCTTGGGCTGATATCATTCATTGATATGAAGAATGACTTTAGCCGGCTGGACCTTAATCTTCTGCGCGTGTTCGACGCGCTCATGCGGCATCGTGGCGTCACACAAGCTGCGCAGGAACTCAGGCTGACGCAATCTTCCGCGTCGAACGCTCTACAGCGCCTTCGGGCGCAGTTCGGTGATCGTCTGCTTGAGCGTCAGGGCAACGCGATGATCCCGACCCGAACTGCCGAAGAGCTCTGGCCTTTCGTCGCCGACGCGCTCGGCAGCATCGCATCCGGAATCGCCGCGACCCGCGATTTCGATCCCGCGACCGCTGCCCTGCGGTTCCGGATCGGAATGGACGATTATGCGCTTGCACTCATTGGCCCCGATTTCTGCACGGCGGTTGCGTCGCTGGCCCCGAATATCCGAATGGACATCCTTCCGGTGCGCCACCCGGCCGAGGCCGAGGAGCTGCGCATCGGCGCGTTGGATTTTTTCCTCGGCGCAGTCTGGAACGGTGCGGCGGAGTTCGAATATCAGCCGGTGCTGAGCGAAAGCTTTGTCGGCCTTGCCGCGCCGTCGCTGCTGCGCGATGACGCGGAGATGGATCTCCAGTCCTTTCTGGCCCGCCCCCATATCCTCATGTCAGCGCGCGGGCGGGTGCAGGGGAATGTCGATGCCGCACTTGCCGCGATCGGCACGGCGCGAGAGGTGCGGGTCTGTCTTCCCGAGTTTGACGCCGCCGCCCGCGCCACCCTTGCGGGACACGGATTTTTCAGCTGTGGCAGACGTCTTGCCCAGCGTTTCGTTGACACATACGGCCTGCGCCCGTTCGAGCTTCCCCTGCCGGTCCCGGGATTTGAGGTTCAACTGCGGTGGCACCGGCGCAACTCTCTGGCCGCATCACACATCTGGATGAGAGGGGTGCTGCTTGAAACATCATCGAGGCTTTTCCCACCCTGTGGGAATGCGCCCGACGAAAAAGGCTGACCCACAAGCGTTGCCGCCCTCCGTCTTGCAAAAGCCGAAATTGGTAACGAAAAAAGGCTCATACCGGCCCGAATGTCGGCGTAGCGGGACATAACATCCATTGCCGACGACAGTGACTGCGTCCGCTTGTCGTACAATTGCGGACGTTCCTGAGTCTTATTAAGAGCAATACATGCCAATACGTGCCGCTACACATTCGGATATTTCAGGCTGGGTCGAACTCCGCGCCCGGCTCTGGGACGATACTTCGCTTGACGAACACAGAGCCGAGGCCGTTGCGATGCTCGCCAAGTCCCCTGACCAGTGCATTGTCTTCTTGGACGTGATTGATGGAGTGGTCATTCGGGCGTTCGCTGAGGCGGCCTTGAGGCACGATCACGTAAACGGATGCGAGACTTCGCCAGTTGCTTTTCTTGAGGGCATCTTCGTACGCAACAACGACCGAGGCTCGGGCATTGGCAAGCTCTTGCTGAAGGCCGTTCAATCCTGGGCACAAGAGAAGGGCTGCTTGGAGCTTGCGTCTGATGCATATCTCGACAACTTGGCGAGCCATGCGTTTCACAACGCAGTGGGATTCGAAGAAACGGACCGTGTCGTCTATTTTCGAAAAGCACTCTAGGTCGGCTTTTTGCAGGTTGGACACACTGGCGTATCGCGCATCATCAGTCAAAATAGGATCATTGCAGCCGATTTCTGCGTCTGCGCAGTGATGTACTGTCCTGTCGGCGCGGTGCCGAGGACGAGGTGGGGTGGTGGCGGATCGGATGAAGCTCCATGACCATTCAAAACCTGCCTGCCATACGTGCCTGCCGTCCAGCCTGGAACAAGAGTCGGCTCGTTGGACAGAAGCGGCCCATTCTGCCCAAGCACGTCTGGGCAATACGTTTCCGTCTTGAGATTGCGAACAATGTCCGTGACCTCGCGCTGTTCAATCTGGCCATCGACAGCAAGCTGCGGGGGTGTGATCTGGTGAAGCTCAAAGTCGTGGACGTGTATGCTGCCGGTCACGTGAAAGAACGCGCTTCGATCATCCAAAGCAAGACACTTAATGAAAATCCCGGCTGGGGAACAGCCGCTTTGCCTGATCGCGCGGATGCATGGCGCGCGGCGCGGGCATCGGGCGGGGGGCGTGGTCGGTCTTGGCGTCCATCTGCCCGATGACATCGCCCATCGGATGATCGAGATCAGACAAACGATGTGATACATCCTCGATCTTTTGCGCGATGAGATGCACGACGATGCCTTCGCGTTGCAGTTTTCCGGTGACGCGCAGTAGCCGTCCGCCCATGACCGTGCGGCGGAAGCGCTCAAAAACCTGTTTCCAGACCACCACATTGCTCACCCCAGTTTCATCCTCCAGCGTCAGGAAAATCACGCCGGAGGCGGTGCCGGGGCGCTGGCGGGTGATGACGAGGCCGCAGACGGTGGTGCGGCGGAGCGGCGCATCTTTGAGGGCATCGTGGCGGGTGAGACCCGGCATGGAGGGGCGCAGGAGTTCCATCGGATGGGCGCGCAGTGTCAGGCGGGTGGCGACGTAATCCTCGACCACCTCTTCGCCCAGATGCATTTGCGGCAGGGTAACGGCGGGTTCGTAGATCGCCTCGCCATCGATGGGGTCGTTGAACAGCGGCAGGGGCGCTTGCCCCCGGATGGCGCGGACCTGCCAGAGCGCGTCGCGGCGGGTGAGGCCCATGGAAGAAAACGCATCGGCTTCGGCAAGGCGCTCCAGCACCGCCGGCGCGATGCCGGCGCGCAGCCAGATCGATTCGGGGTCGGGATAGCCATTCCCGCGCGCGGCGGCGATCCAGTCGGCATCGTCTTCCTTGAACCCCTTGATCTGGCGAAACCCCAGCCGCAGGGCCAGCGTGCCGTCGGCGCGACGCTCCAGCGTGTTGTCCCACGCGCTGTGATTGACGCAGATCGGGCGGACCTCGACATGATGTTCGCGAGCGTCGCGGACGATCTGGGCGGGGGCGTAGAAGCCCATGGGCTGGGAGTTCAAGAGCGCGCAGGCGAAGACCGCCGGGTGGTGGCGTTTCAGCCAGGCCGAGACATAGACCAAGAGCGCAAAGGCCGCCGCGTGGCTTTCGGGGAAACCGTAATCGGCAAAGCCCTCGATCTGGGAGAAACAGCGCTCGGCGATCTCGGGGCTGTAGCCACGTTCGAGCATCCCATTGATGAATTTTTCCTTATGCTCGCCAATCGTGCCCATGCGGCGGAAAGAGGCGAGCGCGCGACGCAGTTGATCGGCCTCCTCGGCGGTGAAGCCCGCCCCGACCACGGCGATTTGCAGGGCTTGTTCCTGAAAGAGCGGCACGCCGAGGGTGCGGCGGGTGACGGCTTCGAGTTCGGGGCCGAAGGGCTCCGCCTTCTCCAACCCCTGTCGCCGTTTGAGATAAGGCTGCACCATGCCGCCCTGAATCGGGCCCGGGCGGACAATAGCGACCTCGATCACCAGATCATAGAATTCGCGTGGCTTCATACGCGGCAAAAAATTCATCTGCGCCCGGCTCTCGACCTGAAAGACGCCGACCGCATCGGCAACTTGCAGCATCTGATAGGTGGCAGGGTCTTCTTGCGGGACTGTCGCGAGGGTGAAGCGCTGACGCTCATGTTCTTCCAGCAGACCAAACGCCTTGCGGATACAGGTCAGCATCCCGAGGCCCAGCACATCGACCTTGAGGATTCCAAGCGCGTCGATATCGTCCTTGTCCCACTCAATGACGGTGCGGTCCTCCATCGCAGCGTTTTCTATGGGGCACAGTTCGTCCAGCCGCCCTTTGGTGATGACGAAGCCGCCGACATGCTGGGACAGGTGGCGTGGGAAACCGATCAGCTCTCCGATCAGGCGCAGGGTCTGGGCCAGCCGGCGATCATCGGGGTTCAGGCCCAGTTCGCGCACGCGGCCCATATCGGGGCCATCGCTGGAATACCCCCAGATCGAGCCAGACAGACCCGCCGTCACGTCCTGGCTCAGCCCCATCACCTTGCCGACCTCACGGATCGCGGCGCGGGACCGGAAATGGATCACCGTGGCGCAGAGACCGGCGCGGTGGCGGCCGTATTTGCGGTAGATCCACTGGATGACCTCCTCACGCCGCTCATGCTCGAAATCGACGTCAATATCTGGGGGCTCGCCCCGGTGGCGCGAGACGAAACGCTCGAAGACCATGCCGATCTGATCGGGGCGGACATCGGTGATGCCCAGCAGATAGCAGAGGATGGAATTCGCCGCAGATCCGCGCCCTTGGCAGAGGATGTCCTGGCTGCGCGCATATTGGACGATATCATAAACGGTCAGGAAATAGGCGGGGTAATCGAGTTCCGCGACCACCGCGAGTTCCTTGGCCATCAACTGCTGAGGGCGTTCCGGTGCGCCCTCTGGATATCGCCGGGCCAGCCCTTCATGCGCCAGCCGGGTGAGCCGCGCCATCGGGGCCTCGCCGCCTTCCGCGATCTCGTCGGGATATTGGTAACTCAGCTCGTTCAGAGAGAAAGAACAGCGCGCGGCAATCTCCAGCGTGCGGCGCAGCGCGCCCGGGTAGCGATAAAACACCCGCTCCATATCGGCGCGGCCCTTGAGCCGCCGCTCGGCATTCAGCAGCGCGCGTCTACCGATGTTATCAATCGTGCAGCCCTCCCGCATACAGGTCAGCACATCGGCGAGCGGACGGCGGGACGCCCGGTGCATCAGCACATCGCCGATCGCGACCATGGGGGTGGAGCAGCGCTGCGCAAGCCGGGCGCAAGCATCGAGATGGCCCTGATCCGAGCCGTCGTAACGCGGGGCCGCGCCGAGGAAGGTGGAGCCGGGAAAGCGGCGGTGGATTGTGTGAATGTCTTTGGCAGATGCCGGGAGATCCGCCCCCGGCACGGCAATCAGGATCATGCCCGCGCCGTGGTCCAGCAAATCCTTGAGATCAAGATCACAGGCGGCTTTCTCCGCCCGCCTCTTGCCCAAAGTCAGCAGCCGCGTCAGACGTTTATAGGCGACAATGTCCGTCGGCAGCGCGAGCCATTCCACCGCGCTGTCGCGCAACACCAAGCGGCAGCCGGTGATGAGTTTGGGCAGATGGGGTATCTCTGGTCGCGCAATGTCCTGCGGTGAGCCAATCGTCTGCCGCGAACAACTATCAACCCGGTGCTGTGAGCGGATTTGCACCGAATCCTCTGCCTTTTCCGCGAGGATTTTGAGAGCCGAATAAGCCCGCACCACCCCCGCCAGAGAATTGCGATCCGTAATGGCGATGGCCGAAAGGCCAAGCTCGGCGGCGCGGGTCACCAGTTCTTCGGGATGCGAGGCCCCCGTCAGAAATGTAAAATTCGTGGTCACGCACAGTTCGGCATAATTGCAGGCTTCAGCTTCAAGCACCTTGCTGCGCGGCGCCCCAACCGGGCAGTGTTCGGGATTGATCTCGATCATGGAAAAACCCCTTGGATGAACCAGCCGGGATTTTGTGGGGTGTAGAAAAGCCACAGCCGATGCCCCTGATGGGTCTCGATGCGCCAGTAATCGCGCGCGCCGTGTCGCCAGCTTTCATCCTCTATCCACCATTCGGGAAGAATCCGCTCCGGCCCGGTCGCGCGCATCGTGGTGAACGCCATGCGCCGCCAGCGGAAGCTTTGCGGCGGGCGGGCGCTAAGGGCCGCGATGGCCTCTGGGCGAAACATTACGAGCGGTCGCGGTCGCGGAATGTTCCAACCGCCGGTGGGCTTGGAATAAGCCGCCGGAGCCATGATGAAGCTGCGTTCCGGGATATGGCTGTCGGCGGGTAGGAAACGCAGGATGTTTTCCAGCCCGATCCGCGTGCCGATACGACTGATCAGATCGTCCAGCCGGTCCGGTTTGTCGCCTGTCACATGACTGATCTGCTGGGCCGGAAGCGGCTCGACCTGCGTGGCCTCCAGCCGAAGCTGGTCGATGCCATAGCCCGCATCCACCTCGTCAATACCGCGCTGGAACAGCGGCAGGATGCGGGCCGGATCGCGCAGGGGCCGGGCAAGGCGCAACTCGACATGCCGGGCGTGGCTGTCCACGCGCCGCAGGGTCAGGCACAGCACCCGTGCGCCTGCCTCATGCCGGATCAGCTTGTCGCAGAGGCGGGTCAGCAGGCGTTCGGTTCCGGCCATCACATCGGCCTCCAGCCCGATGGGTTCGGGCAGGCTCATCCGCACACCGTAGTGGGGCGGCTCGGATTGCGGCGAGATCTGTTCAGGCTGCACCCCAAGCGCCTGATCCAGCCGCATCAGCAGCCCCGGCCCGAAACGGCGGGCCAGCGGGGCGCGGGCGGCCTCGGCCAGTTGTCCGATGGTGCGAAGGCCCAACCTTTGCAGCGCCGTGACGGTCTCGCCGTCCAGCCGCAATCCCGCCACCGGCAGCGGATCAAGCGCCGCCCGCGCCGCGCCCGGCGCCGCCACGCCTTCGCCATACCGCGCCAGCGCCCAAGCCGCGCCGCGCGTATCGCCCAGCCCGATCTGCACTGCCAGCCCGACCCGGCTCAGCCGCTGGCGCAGATCGTCCAGCATCGCCGGCTCGCCCCCCGCAAGATGGGCCGAACCGGTGACATCCATGACCAGCCCGTCCTCACCCTCGATCCCGACCCAAGGGCAATATCGCGTAGCCCAGCGGCGCAGACCCATGAGAAACCGCCGGTCCGATGGCGGATCGGCCGGGCGGCTTTGCAGGTCGGGGCAGAAGGCGCGGGCCTCCGAGAACGCCATGCCGCGATGCAGCCTCTGCCGTTCGGCCGCGATATTCAGGCAATGGATCCGGTCGGTATTGTCCTGCTTCAGCGTCAGCGCAAACGGCCCCTCGACAGGCCGCAGCCGCAAGGCCCGGTCACTCGCGAGCCTTGGAAACCACAATGAGACGGTGCGCCGATTGGCTCCATCGAACATGCCAGACGCCCAATGTTCCTGATTTGTTCTTTATAAGCGCCCATCGCTGCAGAGTCGAGTCTTCCGGGGCGCTGCCCGGATCGGGAAGCGGGCTGATATGCCACCGCGTTTCCGCAGCCGGGCTGCCCACCCCCTCGGGGATCAGGCATAACCCGGTGCTGCCGCCCGCCTTCGCCGCCAGTTGCAACCGGCGTCCGGCGGTCAGGCTCAGCGGCGCGGTCAGTTCCATGACGACTAGGGGGAAATTGCCATCGCGTAGCGCGTCCTCGGCGACTGCCAACATTTCGGTCTGATTCTGCGTTTGGGCCAGCAAAAGCCGGGATGGGTCGAGATATGTTGCAAGCCCGTGGATGCCGGTGCTTTGCGGCTGCCAGGTTTCGCGGACCCACAGCAGATTAACAGCCTGCGCCGCCGCAACTGCCGCAAGGCTGAGCGCCAGAGGGCCACAAGCTTCGTGAACACGGGCAGGCAGCAGGGGGAAGGCGTTGATCTTGGGCAGCATGTGGGGAAGATAGGCGGCACAACGGTTGGGTTCAAACCATTTGTGCCGCAGGCTTCAGGGCTGGTTGATGCAAGTGTCACAGCCAGCCATTCAGATGGCGCAACTTAGCAAAATGGTCCTGTGTTGGATCATGGCCATTAGACAAACGTATTAAAACGACAAGGCGGGGTCAGAACAGGCATCAGCTTGATGGAGGTGCGGCAAGCTCGGCAATGCGGCGCTGCGGCGACGTCCCATAATCGTATCAGCGGCCGACCAAGACAAGGACGGACCCAAGCCGACCTCCAAGATGTCTGGGTGCCACTTGGCAGCAATCACCAGACCGGTCGTTCATTCATCTCGCAACAGATGGGCCGATCAAATGATGATAACGTTGGAAAAAATCGTTGGATTCTCAGTGACAGTCGTGAATGTGGCCCGCCCATGAGGTGCGGGCCAGCCGTATTATTCCGTACCAATCGCATCCAGCCTGGCGCGGTCGCAAACCGCGTCCAGATCGCCCGAGGGCGCACCGCTGACACCGATCCCACCTGCAAGAGCGTCTGCAATCTTGATAGGCAACCCACCTCCTTGAATCACCAGACGCGGATCCATATCGCGCATGCCGTCATTCTGCGAGTTGCCGCCATTGAAATCGGCGATGCCGGCGGCGGTCAGGGCGAGGCTGGCCGAGGTAAAGGCCTTGCCCGTTACGCTGTGGGGTCCGGCATTATCGGCCCGCAGCAGCGCTTTGGTCACGCCGCTGAGGGCGACGACGGCGACGCTGAAATTGGAGCCCTAGGCACCGCATGCCTGCAGCGCAGCCTCGGCGGCGGTCAGGGCGAGGCTGCGGATCATCTTTGTCTCCTTCGGTTGACTGATGATCGCAGGCTAACTATCGCCCGAGACCCGCAACATTCGTAGAGTTCTCACACCGCCCCCCGTAGTTCTACGGAGGATCCGTCGCCTCGATCCAGAACCGCGTCAGCTCCGCCGCCGAGGATGTCCCTGCCTTCGCGGCAATCGCGGCGCGGCGGCTTTCCAACAGCAGGCCAAGCGCCTTGCGCACCGTCTCATCGTCATCGACCAGATAGACATGGCCGCTCGCGCAGCGACCTCGGAAGATGCCTGCAACGGCATGCGCACGATGGCAGCGCAGTGCCGGTCCTCGGTTGCCGACAACGCTGTGGCCAGCGCCGGCAGCTCCTCGGGCGACAGGAAACGGTCGCGTTCGGTCTCCGGTCGTGTGAAGGTATCCTGCGCGGGTATTCGGTGCTCATTTTCCATTTGATCGCCAGATTGGACATCTTGTGCAGCAACTCGCCGCAGCGATTGGCCCGCGCCGGGGTGGGGCGCGATCCCGCCTCGCACTTTCTTGGCGTCTTGCGCGTGCGGGCGCGGCCCTGCGCGACGCTGCGCAGTAGAGCATCGACATCCGTGGGCGTGATATCGCTGACCAGACGATTGCGCCAGACCGGCAGCACAGACTGCTCGAGCATGGATTTCTGATCCGAGGCGCTCTGCGCCGCAAGGTTTGGCAGATGCTCTTCGATGAATCGCGTCACCAGATCGGCGATGCGGGGGGGCGGCTCGGTCGCTTTCGCGCTCCTCTATGAGATCAATGCCGGCATCAAGCTGACGGCGCAGATCCCTGACGCGATCCCTCGCTGCGGTCACCGACCATTCCGGCCAACGACCGAAGGTGAAGCGGCGCTGCCGGCCGTGGTGGTGACCGGCGCGAGGCGATCAATGATCAGGACCGACCGCCCCTGTCACGTCAGTGCCTCTGCCGTCAGCGCGGTGTCGCACGGAAATGCCGGAGGTGGTCAGCCAATATGGCTTGCCGGTCCGCAGATCATCCTTGCGCGTTTCGGCGTCCTTGCCGTCTGTCATCTTCGATTATCCAATAAAAAGGGGCCGCCTGAACCGGCGGCCCGTCAGGGTCAGGCAAGATCACGGACCTTCGGCTCTCGGTCCCAATAGCGCTTGCTTGCAGCGGCCACGAAATCCTCGTTCTTGACGACGCCTTCATCGGCTTCGATGTGGCAATGATCCAGCAATGCCTTGGAGCCTGGGCAATGGCCGATGGCTTTCAGATGGGCATAGGCGTCACTGACCCAAGCCTTTGCGGCCGCATCCTTTTTCAGCATTTCGACCTGCTCAGGCATCAACACCATGGCAACAGCGTCAAAGATGACCGAGGGGCTGCCCGCAAGCTGACCATCCGCGGCAAGCGTGCCACCCTTGACCTTCATCTCGCCCACCTTCGGGGCGACCAGCATCACGCTGCCGCCCTGCGCCTCGACATCGGATTTCAGCTTGTCGATCGTTGCCTTGTCCGACCCTTCGGCGAACAGAATGCCGATCTTGCGGCCTTTCAGCGTGTCCTTCCAGTTCTTCTGGATCGAAAGCGCGTCCGAGGGCGCAAGCTCGACCGGTTCGCGGAAGGGCTTGGCCGCCTTGGGAAGATCAATCCCCAGCCCATCGGCGACACGCTTGCCGAGATCAGGATGGATGTTCTGGATCACCGACAGCACGCGGTCGCGCACATGCGGCAGGCTGACCTTGGACAGCTCGAACGTGATCGCACTGGCGATATGGGCGCGTTCGTTGTCGGTCTGGCTCAGCCAGAACTGGCGCGGCTGGCTGTAGTGGTCCCCGAACGTCTCATCCCGCTTGCGCAGCTTTTCGGACGGCTCGTTGCCAAGTTCAGTGTTGTCCTCATAGGTGTGAAAGACGGTGCCGGTTTCGCGCGGGCCGGGATCCTCGCCCGCCTCATCAAGGCTGTTGGGTTCGTAATTCGCCCGGCCCTTGGGAATCATGGTCTGCATCATGCCGTCGCGCTGCATGTTCGCGAAGGGGCATTTCGGGGCGTTGACCGGGATCTGGTGGAAGTTCGTCGTCCCAAGCCGCGATTTCTGCGTGTCCAGATAGCTGAACAACCGCCCTTGCAGCAGCGGGTCGTTGGTAAAATCGATCCCCGGCACCACATTGGACGGCAGGAAGGCGGATTGTTCGGTCTCGGCAAAGAAATTGTCCGGCCAACGGTCCAGCACCATGCGGCCGATCACGCGCAGGGGGGCATCTTCCTCGGGGACGATCTTGGTCGCATCCAGCACCGAATAGGGCAGGCTTTCCGCCAGTTCGTCGCTGATGACCTGAATGGCCAGTTCCCATTCCGGGTAATCGCCTGCCTCGATTGCCTCGAACAGGTCGCGGCGATGAAAGTCGTTATCGGCACCCTGCAGCTTGGCGCTTTCGTCCCAAACCAGTGACTGAACGCCCAGCTTCGGCTTCCAATGAAACTTGACGAAGGTCGATCTGCGGTCCGCGTTGACCAGTCGGAAAGTATGAACGCCAAAGCCGTCCATCATGCGCAGGCTGCGCGGAATGGCGCGGTCGGACATGGCCCAGATCATGGTGTGCATCGTCTCGGGCATCAGCGAGATGAAGTCCCAGAACGTGTCATGCGCGGACGCGGCCTGCGGATAGCCGCGATCGGCCTCCATCTTCACGGAATGGATCAGGTCGGGGAACTTGATGGCGTCCTGAATGAAGAAAACGGGGATGTTGTTGCCGACCAGATCCCAGTTGCCTTCGTCGGTGTAAAATTTGACAGCAAAGCCACGGACGTCGCGCGGCGTATCAACGCTGCCAGCCCCGCCCGCAACGGTCGAGAAGCGGGTGAAAACAGGTGTACGCTTGCCCTTTTCGGCAAACAGGCTGGCAATGGACATATCCGGAATCGGGTCGGTGCATTCGAAATAGCCATGCGCGGCGCTGCCACGTGCGTGGACAATGCGTTCCGGGATCCGTTCGTGGTCGAAATGGAAGATCTTCTCGCGTAGGACAAAATCTTCAAGCAATGTCGGGCCGTTCGCACCCGCCTTCAGGCTGTTCTGGTTGTCCGATACCGGTACGCCATGATTGGTGGTCAGCCGCTGATCGTCGCCGGCGCGCTGATGCGTTTCACCTGCGTTTCCTGTCTGGGTCTTCTTGTCCATGGTAGGTCTCCGTTCGCTGGAATGGTCTCATCGCGGCACATGCCGCGCGTTCTGGCTAGAGTTCTTTCTCCCGGCACAAGAGAGGCCGACGCCGCTGCCGCCAAGATGGACGCGCAGGCTCATCGGCTGCTTTTACCAGTGTTCTTGCTAAGGCAGCTCCCTCACAAATTCACGACACCATCACCCGGCTTGCCCCAGCACTCCGCGCGGCTGGCTGACACTTCGATCAGTGTCAAACCGGGCGTGTCGATCCCCTGTTCGAACCACTGGTCCAAATCATCGGTCCAATGCTTCTTGAACAGTTCCTTGTCATCCTGATGAAGTTTCGACTTCCCGGACAGAACGATCCAGGTATCCTTGCCCTGATACGTCAGCTCGGTTGCCGGGTTCTCACCGAGTTCCTCAACCTTGCGCGTATCGCCATTGCTGAAAAACCAATTGCTGCCATCCCATTCGACCTGCGCGTTGT
The DNA here is from genome assembly GCF_027913035.1 of Paracoccus albus. Lineage (NCBI taxonomy): Bacteria > Pseudomonadati > Pseudomonadota > Alphaproteobacteria > Rhodobacterales > Paracoccaceae > Paracoccus > Paracoccus albus. The sequence goes on along the minus strand of NZ_CP115775.1, from coordinate 2,125,241 downwards.
TCGACATCGGACGCGATGACATGCCCCCGCCCTTGGCAAGGGTCGACATGAAGCACAGGTCCATATCGCGCATCGCCTCAACAATCGTTTTCTTGTCCATGAATATTTCCTCCCATGATTTAGACAGCCCGTGGTCTTAACGCGCTCTCGCAATCCCCTGCGCTCAACCAAGATCAATCGTTGTTAAAACGCTGCCCTTCATCGGACATAAACGAAACTGAGTTTCGCCGGTTCCGTCAGAACAGCCTTTGGCTTGGCTTTCCATTTACGCCCCCCGGCACGCCTCCTTCCGACTTCTGCCACCTTCCGCCTCCCTGCCGGTCTGATGGGCGATGTATGACTTGCCATGCGCGCGAGGCTGAGCCTCATGTGGGATGCAAGAAGGAGGCGATGGGCATGGTGAAGCGATTGAGCTTGAACGAAAAATCGGTGCGGGAGGCGGCGCCGGAGCCGGGCCGGGACTATCAGATATTCTACAGCGAGGTGCGGGGCTTTACCATCTGCATCTACCGTTCCGGCAACCGGGCCTTCACGCTGGACTATCGCCATGCTGGGCGGCAGCGGCGGATGACGTTGGGGCGCTGGCCGGAATGGTCGACGGCTGCCGCGCGGGAGGGCGAAGCGGACCGGGCATCCATGCCCGCGCACGGCCATGTGCAATTTTGTACTCAAGCCTCCGCGAGGGCGGCCAATTGTCTGATCTTCAGCCCCTTTTTTCGCCCCGGCGGCGTGCTGATGAGCGCGAATGATGGTGCTGTTAACGATCAGATATTCGAAATCCGGGTCATCGGACATCGCCTCGAATATCCGCCACCAGACCCACTTGCAGTTCCAGCGACTGAACCGGCGAAATGCCACATTCCACGCTACGAACACATCTGGCGGATCGCGCCAAGGCGCGCCGGTGCGCACGATCCACAGCACCGCCTCGACAAACAACCGGTCCCCTTCGAGCCTGGGAACATCCTCGAATACCATGACAGCGCTGACGAGCTTTGGAAGACATTCTTCGGGCTGTTTGCAGCTCTGACAGCTCGTTGCCGTATAGGCTCACAGATATTCTTGACAATACAGCCCGATTCTATTTATAAGTTCGCTATGCGAACATAATGTCCGCTAAATAACGTGAGTGTAGAAGTTTCGGTGCCAGTGGGTTCGGGTCTGGTGCGCGGAGTATCGAGGGCGTTTTTAATCCGCCGGGCAGTGCTGCCAGGTCGGGTTAACAGCGGGCTTTCGAATAATGGGAGAGGATGAAGATGAAATTGATCCTGGCGGCGGGGATGAGCCTCGCTTTTGCTATGTCGGCGGGCGCGCAGGAACTGCCGAAGACGATGATCTGGAGTTCATATGACGTCGGTTCGGCAGGGTATGCCGAGGCCTCGGCGATTGCCGACGCTTTTGGCAAGGAGTTCGGCACTCGCGTGCGTATCCAGCCGTCGGGCAGCAGCATCGGGCGGTTGCAGCCCTTGCTGCAAGGTCGTGCGGACTATGCATTCCTGGCGACCGAGGCTTTTTTCCTGAGCGAAGGTGCCTATGATTTTGCGACGCCGGAATGGGGGCCGCAGCCATTACGCACGATTGCAGGCCGTCCGGCCAGCACGGCCATGGCGGCTGCCGCAGATTCCGGGATCGAAACCGTCGCCGACGCAAAGGGCAAGCGGATCGCTTTCGTCGCGGGCAACCCGTCGATCAACGTCAAATGCGAAGCTATTCTGGCATTTGGCGGGCTGACGCTGGACGATGTCGAAGTCGTCACCTTCCCGACCTATGCTGCGGCAATGTCATCCATGACGCGCAACGAATCCGATGCGACCTGCACCTCACCCACGACAAGCCAGTTCTATGAGTTGGCCGAGAGTCCGCGCGGCATTTATTATCCCCCGCTGGAGGCTGACAATGCCGAGGGATGGGCGCAACTTGAGAAAGTTTTGCCTATAATGAGTCCGCAGAGCGAAACTGTAGCGGCGGGCTTGCCCGAGGGTGAAACCGCACAAATGGCTGCCTATCGCTATCCCGTGATTGCGACGACGCCCGATAAGTCGGCTGATGATGTCTACGCTTTCATCAAGGCTTTGGATGAATCCTACGACCTCTATAAAGAGGGGACGGCAACCATGGAACGCTGGTCGCTCGACCAGGCGGGCAAGCCGCCGATCGACGTGCCGTTCCATGAAGGTGCCATCCGCTATTTGAAGGAAAAGGGCATCTGGACCGCCGAAGATGACGCTTGGAACGAAAAGCGGATTGCCCGTCAGGATGCGCTGATAGCCGCTTGGGAACCTTTCGTAGCCGAAAATGCCGGGCTGGCAGAAGAAGAGTTCGCCGCCGCCTGGATGGCACGCCGCGCCGAGATCGTGGCCGGGCTTGAATGAACGCAAACTGATGGCTGGCTGACTGGCGGCAATGCCGCCAGTTGGCGCCATTTTGTGAGGTTAGATAATCATGACGACCGAGACACACCGGGATGACGGCGTTGCCGTTACTCCCGAAGAAGTCACTACCCGCCCGCCGCCCGTGCAGCGTGTCATTGGCTGGATGGTCATCGCGCTTGGCACATTGGGCGTGCTGATGGCGATCAACCAGCAATTCCTGCTGAACCTGTTCGGCTTTCAGCCGCTGGGGAACGCCTATCTCTATTACCTGATCGCAATTTTCCTTGCCGTGACATTCCTTGTGTTGCCGCCTTCGCGGGACGCGCGCGGCCCTTTGCTGGCGCTTGATCTTGTGCTCGCCGGTGCCGCCCTTGTCAGTGGCTTCTGGCTGGGTGCGCATGGTCTGGATATCATTCAGCGCGGCTGGGAATATGATGCGCCGCCCATGGCCGACATCATGGCCGGGATCATGATCGTGCTGGTGCTGGAAGGCGTGCGGCGGGCAGGGGGTACGATCCTTCTGATCACCGCGTTGCTGTTCGGTTCGCTGCCGCTTTACGCGGACAGCCTGCCCGGTTTCCTGTGGGGGACGCAGTATTCTCCGGTCGGCACCATCCGTGCCTATGTGCTGGGGGTCGAGGGGATCATCGGCATCCCGATGCAGGTCGTGGCCGAGCTGGTCATCGGCTTTGTCATCTTCGGTGCAGTCCTGGTCGTCACCAAAGGCAGCGATTTCTTCATGGATCTGGCCGCCGCTTTGCTGGGTCACAGCCGCGGCGGGCCCGCGAAGGTCGCCGTCATGGGCTCGGGCATTCTGGGCTCTCTGTCCGGCAGCGTGATCTCGAACATTCTGACCTCGGGGCCGTTTTCCATCCCGACCATGCGCAAGGTCGGCTATCCGGCCAGCTATGCCGCCGCGATTGAAGCCTGCGCCTCGACCGGGGCGACGCTGATGCCGCCGGTGATGGGGACGGTGGCCTTCGTCATGGCCTCGTTCCTGGGCGTGCCCTATTCGAATATCGTCATCGCGGCGATCATCCCGGCGGTGCTGTTCTATGTCGCGCTGCTGCTTCAAGTGGACATGTTCGCCGCGCGTCGGGGTCTTCAGGGGCTGCCGCGCGAGGATATCCCGCCGGTCTGGCCCGTGCTGAAAAAGGGCTGGCCCTATCTGCTCAGCCTTGCCGTCCTGATCTTCGTGCTGATGGGCCTGCGGATGGAGGCGCGTTCACCCTATTACGCCTCGGCTGTAATGCTGATCGCGACGGCCTTCCGCAAGGAAACCCGGATCACACTGACCCGCCTGATCGATCTGCTGCGCGATATCGCTGTCAACATTGCTGGTCTGGTCGCCGTTCTGGCCGGGATCGGCCTGGTCGTGGGCGGTCTGTCCTATACCGGGATTGCCGGCGCCTTTTCGCGTGAACTGTTGCTTTACGCCGGCGGCAACGTGGCGCTGATGCTGATCGCGGGTGCCGTGACCAGCTTTGTGCTGGGCATGGGGATGACGGTGACGGCCTGCTATATCTTCCTGTCGATCCTGCTGGCACCGGCACTGGTCGAAGCAGGGCTGCACCCGATCGCCAGCCATCTGTTCATCCTGTATTGGGGCATGCTGTCCTATATCACACCCCCGGTTGCGCTTGCCGCGATCACGGCGGCCAATATCGCGGGATCGAAACCGATGGAGACGGGTTTCCGCGCCATGCGCCTTGGCCTGCCGCTGTTCGTGCTGCCGTTCATCTTCGTGAACGATCCGGCGCTGATCATGGCTGGCAGCTTTGCCGAAGTTGTCTTTCGTGTCGTCGTAACTGTTCTCGCGCTCTGGGCGATCACATCGGCCTTCGAAGGATGGATCTATCGCGTCGGAAGGATCGATCTCATCAGCCGAGCGGCTTTCGGAGTGGGCGGCATACTCATCATTCTGCCGGAACTGACAACCAGCATCATAGGTGTCGGTGTCCTTGCTGCGGTCATCATCGTCAATCTGGTTCTTGGAAAGCGTCAACTGGCTTCCGGGCCGTCATCGCAGGAGAAGTGAATATGGATAAAAGACTGAACAGCCCTGCCGAGGCGGTCGCGCAGATCCCGGACGGGGCGGTCGTCATGATTGGTGGGTTTGGCAATTCCGGCGTGCCCTTCGGGCTGATCGATGCACTGATCGAGCACGGTGCGAAAAACCTGACGATCATTTCCAACAATGCCGGTGCCGGAGATTTCGGCCTGGGGCGGCTGCTGAAGGAGGGTCAGGTTGCAAAATTTGTTTGTTCCTATCCGCGGTCCAAGGGCTCTGTCTGGTTTGAAAAAGCCTATGCCGCGGGACAGATCGAACTGGAGATCGTGCCCCAGGGTACGCTGGCTGAACGCATCCGCGCAGCGGGTGCCGGACTGGGTGGCTTTCTGACGCCGACCGGATATGGCACCAGGCTGGCCGATGGGAAAACCACGCGGGTCATCGACGGCAAAGGATATGTTTTCGAGAAGCCTTTATCGGCCGACTTTGCACTGGTGCGCGGCGAAAACGGGGACCGCTACGGCAATCTGAACTATCACGGCACGGCGCGGAACTTTAACCCGGTCATGGCCAGTGCGGCGCGTCATACCATCGCCGAAGTGCGGCATCTTTCGGAAACACCGCTCGATCCGGAAACTGTCGTGTCCCCCGGCATCTTTGTCAAAAGCATCGTCGAATACGGAGCCCGTCCATGAACAGCCTGAACGATCAGCAACTGGCCGCGCGTCTGGCGTTGGATATCCCGGACGGGGCCTATGTGAACCTTGGGATCGGCAAGCCGACCTTCGTGTCGTCCTATGTGCCCTCAGACCGTGAGGTTCTTTACCATTCCGAGAACGGCATCATCGGCGTCGGCCCGACCCCGCCGGAGGGCGAGGAAGACCCCGAGATGATCGATGCCAGCAAACGGTTCATCACGCTTGCGCCCGGGGCGGCCTTCTTCGAACATGCCGACAGCTTCGCGATCATGCGCGGCGGGCATATAGATATTGCGGTTTTGGGCGCCTATCAGGTTGCGGAAAACGGCGATCTGGCGAATTGGGCGACCATGGACGAGAAGTTCCCGCCTGCCGTTGGCGGCGCGATGGATCTGGTCGTCGGCGTGCCGAAAATCCTGATCATGATGAAGCACGTCAACAAAGATGGCAGCCCGAAGTTGCTGAAGCGATGCACATACCCACTTACCGGCCTTGGAGTGGTTAACCGCGTCTATACCGATCTCGCAGTGCTGGACGTGACGCCGGACGGTTTTCGACTGGTCGAGCTGACTGAGGGCAACAGTCTTGAGGAAGTGCAGGCTGTTACAGAGGCGAAGATTCTGCCCCCGTTGAAATGATCCGCCGCTTGGAAGCGACTGCGGTGCCGCCGCGCCTTTGCGGGCGCGGCAGTGCCGTTTCTTCCAGTGCTGTCAGGGTTCCCCCAACGCGTTAACCGCTTGGCGCAGGCGATCACCATATTCCTCGTGCAGTTCCTCAGGTGAGACGAGGAAAGACGGACCGCCCACGTTCACGCCATATATCACCGTTCCATCCAATGAGCGGATGGGGGCAGCGATGGCGTTGATTTCTGGCTTCCAGCTGCCGAAACTGGTGCAGTAGCCGTATTTCGCATAGTCGCTGACGGCTTCGTCCAGACTCTTTTCCAGCCTTTCGCGCTGACCGGGGAATTCATCGATTGCCTTTTTCAGAACCATCGCGCGCTCTTCCTCGCTTATGCCTGCAAGAATGGCGCGGCCAATGCCGGAATAGAACAGCGGCAGACGTGCCCCGACGTCAATCGAAAGTGTCACCGCCTGCCGAGAGCGATGCACGGCAAGATAAACAGCGCGGGTTCCGCTACGTTCGGCCAAGGCTACCGTGATATGTCCGTTCGGACCACGGCAAAGGTCGTTCATCAGGTCGCTGAACCGCTCTGCTACATTTGTCGCAGCCAAAGTGCTGAAGCCGAGCTGAAGCACCTTCGGGCCTAAACGATACTCGCCACTGTTGCCGTTGCGCAGAAGATAGTCCGTTTTCATCAGTGTATAAGTCAGCCGCGACACCGTTGGGCGGGCCAGGTGTGTACGCTGCGCGATCTCCTGATTAGAAAGATAGCGATCGTCCGTCTTAAAGCAGGCAAGTATTTCAAGGCCGCGTGCAAGGGCAGTTACAAACTGGCGGTCGTTCTCTTCCGTCGCGTGACCATCCGAGTGGAGCTCGTCGGTTGCCATAATTTTCTCACTCTGGCTTGTTCCATAGTTAACGACGCAGCGCTCCAGTTGTTCCACAATGCGGACGCCTGGCTGGTTCTGCGGCCGCGCAGCGATTCGGTATCACGGCACTACTAGATGCTTCGCATAGCAAACGAAGCCTGGGTCGCAACTGTCCTTTTGTGCAATTTGGCTTGACGTAAAAATCAGTGCACCTGCAAAATGCGACCCTTTCGTCCGCACAGCAGAACAAAAACTTATTAGGATAATTAATTTAAAACAAGTAGTTAATTGCTCTCTGCCGGCGCAAAATGCTTTGCCTAATTAAATTTTTCATATTTTCAAAAGGATACTTGATTTTGGTCACATGTATGTTATACGTTCGCTATGCGGACATTAAATCTGCTATGCGAACCCAATGAGGCCCGTAGGGAGGAAAGAATGAACATTTCGCGACGCACCTTCACCACCACGGTGCTGGCGGCCCTGATCGCCGCGCCCGCTTTTGCCGACGATATTCAGTTGCCGCGTCAGATGTCCTGGACCGCCTATGACACTGGCTCTGCCGGATTCAATCAGGCCGTCGCGATAGGGGGCGAGTTGCAGAAAGTCGCGGGCACCAGCCTGCGCGTGCTGCCGGGCAAGAACGATATTTCGCGGACCGAACCACTGCGGCAGGGCCGGGTTGACTTTTCGGCGACCGGCGTCGGCGGCAGTTTCATGGCACAGGAAGGCGCCTTCGAATTCGCTGCCAGGAACTGGGGACCGCAGCCGGTCCGTGTGGTCTTGATCAATTCTGGTGGCGGCACCGGGCTTTCGGTCGGCGTGGCCGCGGATGCCGGTATAAAATCAACCGCTGACATGGCCGGAAAGCGTTTCGCCTGGGTTGCCGGCGCACCGGGCCTTAACCTCAATATCGAAGCTTATCTGGCAAATGCCGGTTTGACCTGGGACGATGTCGAAAAGGTCGAATTCGGCGGCTATGGTGCGGCATGGAACGGGCTGATCGAAGGTCAGGTGGACGGTGTCTTCGCGTCGACGAATACCGGCCCCTCGTACGAGGCGGCTGCAGGTCCGCGTGGTCTGGAATGGATCCCCATTGATCACAGTGACACCGAAGGCTTCAAGCGCATGACCGACATCGCGCCGTTCTTCAGGCTGTCGCGGGTGACGCTGGGTGCGAATATCGACGGGACCGAGGGCTTTGACGGCGCCAGCTATGCCTATCCGGTGCTGATCACCATCGATCAGACCGATCCCGACCTCGTCTATAATATGACCAAGGCAATGGTAGAGCTTTTCCCGCAATATGACGGAAAGGCGCCAGGCATTAACGGTTGGGCCATCGAAAATCAGGATTTCACCTGGGTTGCGCCCTATCATGAAGGTGCGGTCCGGTACTTCGAGGAGATCGGGGTCTGGAGCGATGAGGCGCAGGCCCGCAATGACGAGCTGATCGAGCGTCAGGCGGTCCTGAAAGCCGCCTGGGACAAGCTGGTCGAGGAAGATCCCGAAGATTGGGAGGCCGCCTGGGCCGAAGCCCGCCGCGCCGCGCTTGAGGAAGCGGGCCAGCAGGTCGTGTTCTGAACCGGGCAGGGTCCGCATCCTGACGGGGCTGACCCAAATCGAGTGACGAAAAGTCTTCGCTAATATCCAGCAGCCAAGGGGATGCGGCCTGCCGCATCCCGTCAGCCGAGCTTTGCCTGAGAGGAGGCCAAGGTGAATTCCAGTGATGACGTCTTGAAAGACCCCGAAAGCCTGCCAACCGGCAGCCTGTTCAACGCCCGCAATATCGCACTGATGGGCCTGACCCTTGCGGCCATATTGCTGGTCATCAACCAGCTGTTCAACCTCCGGACCTTCGGCATCGTGCTGATGGATGGTCGTTATCTGAACATTCTCGCGACGCTGTTCCTCGCCGCGACATATCTGATCTTCGACATCCGCGGCCACCGCTTCATGAAGACTGGCATTCTCGATTGGGCACTCGCTGCTCTGTCGCTGGTTGCGGGCACCTATCTGGCCGTCAACGCGATGGAGAATCTTAATCAGGGCTGGGAATTCGCCGCCCCGCCAACCGCGCAATGGGTGGCCTTCGTCTTTGCGGCACTGGTTCTGGAGGCAACGCGCCGCGCGGGTGGGCTGGTCCTTGCCTGTATCGTCACGGTGGTGGCCTTCTATCCCAGTTTTGCGGGTCATGTCCCGGCGCCGTTTTCCGGCTTTCAAAGCACGCTGAGCCAGACATTCGCCTATCACGTCTATTCATCGGAAAGCATTTTCGGTATCCCGATGAAGGCCTTTGGCGGCGTGGTGATCGGCTTCATCATCTTCGGTGCGGTACTGCAGCATACCGGCGGCGGAACCTTCTTCAACGATCTGGCGCTTGGGCTGGTCGGTCGATATCGCGGCGGCGCTGCGAAGGTCTCGATCTTCGGCAGCGGCTTCATGGGCTCCATGTCGGGCAGCGTTATTTCGAACGTGCTTACAACCGGCGCCGTGTCGATTCCGGCGATGAAACGCACCGGTTTTTCCTCCAATACCGCAGCCGCGACAGAGGCCTGCGCCTCGACCGGGGGTGTGCTGATGCCCCCAGTGATGGGGGCCACGGCCTTCATCATGGCTTCGTTCCTGGCGATCCCCTATACCGAGGTCGTTCTGGCCGCGATCATCCCTTCGGCGCTGTTCTATTTCGCGCTGTTTGCCCAGATCGACGCCTATGCAGGTCGTCGCGGGCTGCGTGGTCTCGACCGGGCAGAAGTGCCGCGTCTGCGCGATACGCTGCGCAATGGCTGGCCCTATGTGCTGGTCTTCGGGCTGCTGATCTTCATGATGGTGGTGATGCGGCAGGAAACGGCGGCACCTTTCTATTCGGTCGCCTTGCTGCTGGTCATCAACCAGATCTCACCGCGCACGCGGATCGGTTTGCGCAAGTTCTGCGATATCCTGCTGGGGATCGGTTCTAGCCTGGCCGAGCTGACAGCGATCATCCTTGGCGTCGGGCTTGTCGTTGGGTCGTTCTCGGCCACCGGGCTGGCGGGCACGCTGGTGAATGAGCTGTTGTTCATCGCGGGCGATAATGTCTTCATCCTGCTGGTCATGGGTGCGCTGACGGCGTTTATCTTTGGCATGGGGATGACAGCGACGGCCTGTTATATCTTCCTTGCCATCGTGCTTGCCCCGGCACTGGAAGCGGGCGGACTGAACCGCCTCGCCGTGCATCTGTTCATCCTTTACTGGGGTATGGTCAGCTATATCACGCCGCCCGTGGCGCTTGGCGCTTATGCCGCCTCTACCTTGGCCAATTGCAGCCCGATGCGCGCCGGGTTCGAGGCGATGCGGCTTGGCAGCATCATCTATCTGGTGCCCTTCCTCTTCGTGCTGAATCCTTCGCTGATCGGTCATGCTCCGGCGTTGGAGGTTTTCCTGGCGGTCAGCTGTGCCTTCATCGGCGTCGCGATGATCAGCATGGGTCTGCAGGGCTATGTGACCTTCGTGGGCACGCTGGCCGGACGGTTCGAATTGCCGCTGCGTGCGATGCTGGCCTTTGGCGGGTTCTTCTTCGCCATGCCTGCCATGCCCTTCGCGGGTGTCGGCTTCGGCACCACGGCGATTGCGGGCGCGGCACTGGCGGCGGTCCCTCTGCTGGTTGCCAAACAGCGTGGCCACGTGCCAACCGGGGTGGAGGCTGCCGAGTAACCGAAAAAGCCGGGCCTGCACCACGTGCAGGCCGTCACCCCCGAAAATTCGGAAGTCAGGACGGATCAGGGCTGCAAAGCCGCCGTCGCAAATGGAAGGAATGTAAAGATGCTTAACGGATATATCTATGACGGCCTTCGCAGCCCCTTCGGTCGCCATGCCGGTGCGCTTTCGGGTATCCGCCCCGATGATCTGGCGGCACAGGTTGTGCGTGCACTTGTTCAGCGCTCGGACCTGCCGGTCGAACGGATCGAAGACGTGATCATGGGCAATGTCTGCCAATCGGGCGAGGACAGCCGCAATGTCGCGCGTTTCATAGGTCTGCTGAGTGGCATTAATGTCGAGGCCGGTGGTTTGACCGTGAACCGCCTTTGCGGCTCTGGCATGGCGGCGGCGCTTGATGCCGCGCGTTCGATCACGGTGGGTGAGGCCGATCTGTATCTGGCTGGTGGTACCGAAAGCATGACGCGGGCGCCCTTCGTAGTGGCAAAATCGCCCTCTGCCTGGGATCGCCAGCCCGTCATCTACGATTCTACCATCGGCACCCGCTTCCCGAACAAGACCATCGCGGCGGAGTTCGGCGATTACGCCATGCCGCAGACGGCGGACAATCTGGCCGCGGATTACGACATCAGCCGCGAGGAATGCGACGCCTATGCCTATCGCAGCCAGCAGCGCTATGAGGCCGCACGGGCCGCCGGCTTCTTCAAGGATGAAATTCAGCCGATCGAGATCGCCGGCCGCAAGGGTAAGGTGACGGTGGTCGACGCCGATGAACATCCGCGCCCTGATACCACGCTGGAGAAAATGGCGTCGCTGCGGTCGCTTTATGAAGGTGGCGTTGTGACGGCGGCTAATGCTTCGGGCGTGAATGACGGTGCAGGGGCCCTGCTGATCGGCTCGAAAGATCTGGGGCCGAAGCCGCGCGGGCGTATCGTTTCGGGCGCGATTGCCGGAGTGCCGCCGCGGATCATGGGGATCGGGCCGGGCTTTGCCGTGCCGAAAGCATTGGAACGCGCCGGTCTGACCATGAAGGACATGGACCTGATCGAGATCAACGAAGCTTTTGCCAGCCAGGTTCTGGGCTGCTGCAAACAGCTGGAGCTTGATCCCGATGACAGCCGTCTGAATCCGAATGGCGGCGCGATTGCCGTTGGGCACCCGCTGGGGGCCTCTGGCGCGCGGATCATCCTGACAGCGCTGCGCTATCTGGAACAGACCGGCGGGCGCTATGCCAGCCTTTCTATGTGCGTTGGTGTCGGTCAGGGCATCGCGATGGTTATCGAGCGGGTGGAGTAACGATGATGGATAAATCCGTAACCGAGACTGCGCCGCTGCGCGTTGAAGTTGAAGGCGATGTCGGCCTGATCGTGCTTGCAAGCCCCCCGGTCAACGCCCTTGGTCAGGCCGTTCGGCAGGGTCTGCTGGACGCCCTTGCGCAATTGAACGCGGATGTCGCCGTAAAGGTCATCGCGATCTATGGCGAAGGCAAGATGCTGTCGGCTGGCGCAGATATAAGAGAGTTCGGCCAGACCCCTCAGTCGCCGAGCCTGCCGGACGTGCTGAACGCCATCGAAAACAGCGATAAGCCCGTAGCCGCTGTCATTCATGGCGTAGCCATGGGCGGCGGTCTGGAACTGGCGCTGTCAGCACATGCTCGCGTTGGACTGCCGGGTGCACGGGTTGGCCTTCCCGAAGTCACTTTGGGTCTCCTGCCCGGCGCGGGTGGCACGCAGCGACTGCCGCGTTTGGCCCCATTGGAAAGCGTGATAGAAATCATAACCTCGGGCCGTCAGGTTCCGGTGCGCGAGGCGATTTCTCTGGGTATCATAGACGGGCTTGACTATGACACGCCGCGTGGTGCTGCGCTGACGCTTGCACATGAAATTCTGTCTGGTGAAATTCAGACTCGGCGCACAGGGCATATCGCTTTCACCCCCGATCAGGCTGTTTTGGTGGCAGCAAAGGCGAAGCTGGCCACCAAGCGCTCCGCGCTGCCCGCGCCGCTGAAATGCGTTGATGCGATTGCCGCTTCTGCCCTGCCGATTGAGGAAGGGATGAAGGTCGAACGCGCTCTGTTTCTGGAACTGATGGAAAGCCCCGAGCGGCAGGGTCTGATCCATGCGTTTCAGGCCGAACGCGCCGTAAAGCGCATCCCCGAATCCGCGGCCGAACCGCGTCCGCTGGCCAGTGCCGGCGTCATCGGCGGCGGCACGATGGGTGTGGGTATCGCCACCGCGCTGCTTCAGTCTGGCTTTACCGTTACCCTGATTGAGATGACGCAGGAAGGCGCGGACAAAGCCCGTGAGCGTATCGAAGGTAACCTTGCAGGTGCGGTGAAGCGCGGCAAGATGACCGCTGCCGCGCGGGATGAGAAACTTACGCAACTGACGGCTGCGGTAGGGCTGGACCATCTGGCCGATGTCGATGTGGTGATCGAGGCCGTGTTCGAGGATATGAAGGTCAAGACGCAGATCTTCCGCGACCTCGACCGGATCTGCAAGCCCGGCACGGTTCTTGGGACCAACACGTCATATCTGGATGTGAACGAAATCGCCGCCGCGACCTCTCGTCCGCAAGATGTGATCGGCCTGCACTTCTTCTCGCCCGCGCATATCATGCGGCTGCTGGAAGTGGTGGTGGCGGAAAAGACCGCGCCTGATGTCGTGGCAACCGCCTTTGCGATGGCAGCAAGGATGAAAAAGGTCGCCGTCCGTTCGGGCGTCTGTGATGGCTTCATCGGCAACCGCATTCTGGCGCATTACCGCAAGGTCGCGGACTACATGCTGCTCGACGGCGCGTCCTTCGAACAGATCGACAGCGCTCTGGAAGATTTCGGTTTTGCGATGGGTCCCTTTGCGGTGGGCGATCTGGCCGGTCAGGATATCGGATGGGCGACGCGCAAGCGCAAGGCGCCGACGCGGCCTGCGGAAGAGCGGTATAGCCGGGTTTCTGACCTGATCTGCGAAGAAGGCTGTTTCGGGCGCAAGACAGGCAAAGGTTATTACTTGTATGACAATCCGAAGTCACGCGTGCCTAATCCCGGGGCAGAGGCAATCGTGACTTCGGAACGCGAGGCGGAAGGACGTGTCTCCCGTTCCTTCACCGATGACGAAATCATTGATCGCTACATGGCAGCGATGATTTCCGAGGCCGCCCGCGTGGTCGAAGAGGGGATCGCATTGCGTCCTGTTGACGTCGATGCTGTCTTCCTCTTCGGCTACGGTTTCCCGCGCCATCTGGGCGGTCCGCTGAACTATGCGGACCGGATTGGTGCTGCCGCCCTCGTCGAACGGATCGAGGGCTATGCGAAGGAAGACCCCTATTACTGGCAGGTACCGGATTTGCTGCGCGAACTGGCGCAGTCGGGCCGCAGCTTTGCCGATCTCAACAAGGAGTAAGCGGATGGATCTTGAATTTACCGAAGAGGAACTGGCCTTCCGTGACGAGGTGCGCAGCTTCCTGAAAGCGAAACTGCCTGCTGATGTGGCGCAGGCTGTGGCCTATGGAAAAGAGCTGGAAAAGGAACAGATCCTTCGCTGGCAGGCGATCCTGAACGAAAAAGGATGGGTCGCGACCACGTGGCCCAAGGAATATGGCGGTCCCGGCTGGACGGCAGTGGAACGGCACATCTTCTCGGAAGAATGCGCCCTGAACAATGCGCCGCGCATGCCGCCCTTTGGCCTCAACATGCTGGGCCCGGTGCTGATCAAATTCGGCAGCGAACAGCAGAAGGCAGAGATTCTGCCGCGCATCATCGACGGCACCGACTGGTGGTGTCAGGGCTATTCCGAACCCGGCGCGGGCTCGGATCTGGCCAGCCTGAAAACCAAAGCCGTGCGCGACGGTGATGATTACATCGTCAATGGTCAGAAGACCTGGACCACGCTGGGCCAGCACGCGAACAAGATTTTCTGCCTTGTGCGCACCGATAGTGAGGTGAAACCACAGGCTGGCATCAGCTTCCTGTTGGTTGATCTGGACACGCCCGGCGTTGAAATGCGCCCGATCCGCCTGCTTGACGGCGGATATGAGGTGAATGAGGTTTTCTTCACCGATGCGCGCGTTCCGGTCGCCAATCTGGTGGGAGAGGAAAATCAGGGCTGGACCATCGCCAAATATCTGCTGACCCATGAGCGCACGAATATTGCGGGCATCGGCTTTTCGACAAAAGATCTTGAACGCTTCCATGAACTGGCCGGCGAGGTCATCCGCGACGGACGCCTCATTGCCGACAACCCGGCCTATGCCGCCCGCGCCGCGGAACTGGAGGCCGATCTGGAGGCGCTGCGGATCACCAATCTGCGGATGCTCGCCAAGACCAAGGATGGTGCGGCGGGCGGTGTCGAAAGCTCACTTCTCAAGCTGAAGGGCACCCAGATCCGGCAGGAGTTGCAGGATCTCTACCGCTCGGCGCTTGGACCCGAGGCAGCGCCGGTTGCGGACGATCTGTCTGAAAACGAGCTGACGATCCCGCCGGAATCCGCGCGTGCTGCACCGGTCTATTTCAACCATCGCAAGCTGTCGATCTTCGGCGGTGCCAACGAAATCCAACGCAACATCGTTGCCAAAGAACTGTTCAGGGGGTGATCGCCATGGACTTCAATCTTTCCGAAGACCACCAGATGCTGTCAGACACGCTGCGGCGTTTTCTGGCAGATAATTACGAGATCGAGACACGCAACGAAGCCGCTTACACCGCGCCCTATCATTCTCCTGAGATGTGGGAATCTCTGGCCGGGCTGGGAACGGTCGGCGCTTTCATCACCGAGGAAACGGGCGGTTTCGGCGGCACGGCGGAAGATGTCTCGGTCGTGTTCGAAGAAATGGGCCGGGCCCTTTCGGCAGAGCCGATGCTCGGCGCATTGATGGGCCTGCGTCTGCTTGCCGATTTCGGGCAGGATAAGATCGTCGAAGCGATCGTCGGCGGCGAGGCACGTTGCGCGCTTGCGGTCTATGAACCGCGCGTCGCCTTTGATCTCGACCATATCGAGGCCACGGCCCGCCAGGACGGCGATCAATGGAAGCTGCAGGGGCGCAAATCCGCGATCTATGGCGCACCGGGCGCTGATCATGTGCTGGTCGTAGCCCGCACCGATCAGGGCCTGGGCGTGTTTCTGACCACCACGCCGCCGCTCATCTCTGCGGCTATGATCGATGGTGGCGGCATCGCCGATCTGGTGATGGACGATCTGGCGGCGGAATGCCTGTCGGCCGATGCGCGGACCCAGATAGAGGACGCGCTTGATCTGGGCCGCATCGCCCTTTGCGCCGAGGCAGTGGGCGCGGCTTCGCATCTGATCGACCTGACCGTCGACTACATGAAGCAGCGCCAGCAATTCGGTCGCAGCATTTCCAGCTTTCAGGCACTGCAGCACCGCGTCGTCGATATGCTCGTCGATCTGGAACAGGCACGCTCTATCACAATTGCCGCTGTTGCCGCCTTCGGGACGCCGGATCAGGCGCGCAAGGTCTCTATGGCGAAGAACCTGATCGGTCGCGCCGGGCGTCATATCTCGGAAGAGGCAATCCAGTTGCATGGCGGTATCGGCATGACCTGGGAATATCCCGGTGCGCATTATGCCAAGCGACTGGTCATGATCGATCACCAGCTTGGCGACCGCACCGACCACCTTCAGCGCATCATCCTTCCGACAGATGAGGCGTCTGATGGTCAATAGCGGGCAGGGAAACGGCTCGCACCGCGAAACCCATGCCGAAAGCGCGATCCCGATGGATCAGTCGGGCGTGCGAGACCTCGTAGGCTATCGGTCCTACCTGCCCGACAACGTCCGCGGTGCGTGCTCTCTGGGCGTCGGCCCGCAGCACCTGAACCGCATTGGCATGCTGCATGGGGGCATCGTCTCCATGCTGCTGGACAATTGCTGCGGCATCGCGGTGCGCAATTCCGTTGGCGACATTGATGCGGCAGTGGTGACCGTGTCGATGGCCGTAAACTTCATCGACAGCGCCAATGAGGGGTTGGTAACCGCGACCGGCTATGTGACCGGAGGGGGGCGCTCGATGAAATTCGCCGAGGGGGAGTTGCGTGATGCGTCCGGCAGGCTGCTTGCAACCTGTAACGCTACATTCAAGGTGTTCATAAAGCGATGAATGACGCAGCGATCCAACTTCAACCGCAACACGCGGTGCTCAGCGAGTGCGTTGGTCCGACATTGGTCCTGACGCTCAACACACCAAAAAAGCGCAATGCGCTGAGCCCCGGCACCTATAGCGGTCTGCTGCGCGGTCTGGACCACGCGATTGCGACGCCTGAAATTGCAAATATCGTGATTCAGGGTGCGAACGGTTTCTTTTGCGCGGGCGGCGATCTGGACGCGCTTGCGACGCGCGCGGCCCTGCCAGAGGCCGAACGGGCAGAGCGGATCGAACAGCTGCATGATCTGGTGCGCCGCATCCGCCGCTGCCCAAAGCCCGTTATCGCAGCGGTCGAGGGCGGCGCCGCTGGTGCAGGGACCTCGATAGCGCTTGCCGCCGATCTGATCGTGGCGACGCATCAAAGCTATCTGTCCATGTCCTATGTGAAGGTCGGGCTGGTGCCGGATGGCGGCGGTACGGCATCCCTGCTGCGCAATCTCTCACCTCAGCTTGCAACCGAGATCGCGCTTCTGGGTGAAAAATATCCGGCCCGTCGTCTGGCGCATCTGGGCGTGATAAACCGGCTTGTCGCTCATGGTCAGGCACTGGATGTTGCTTTGGATCTGGCGTCAAAGCTGGCCCGCGGCGCGCAAGGTGCGCAGTCCTCGATCCTTGCTTTGCTGGACACAGCGGATGAGGGGCCGTTTGACGATCAACTGGATCGTGAAAAATACGCAATGGCAAAGGCTCTTGGCAGCGCCGATGCAGCGGAAGGGATTGCAGCGTTTCAACAGCGCCGCGTGCCGGCCTTTCCGAAGCAACCTAAGATGGCCGATCAGCGCAGGCCGACCGTGGAAACCAGCATCACCCGCCTTTTCGGCACTGAACTGCCCATTGTTGCTGGCGGGCTGATGTGGCTGGCCAATGCCGATTACGTCGCCGCCGCCGCGCGTGCCGGGATCATAGGCTTCATCACCGCCGCCAGTTTCCCCGAGCCCGATACCCTGCGCGCCGAGATACGCCGCTGCCGCGAGCTGGCAGGTGCCCGGCCCTTCGGCGTGAATATCTCGATGCTGCCGAAACTGATCGAGGGTGATCGCACCGCCGACATCTTTCGACTCGTCGCCGAAGAAGGCGTGCGCTTCATCGAAACTGCAGGCCGCAGCCCCGAGGCATATCTTCCCATCGCACGCGATGCAGGCATCAAGGTGCTGCACAAATCGGCCAGCCTGCGCCACGCGGTGAAGGCGCAGGAGATCGGCGTCGACGCGGTCAGCATCGTGGGCGCGGAATGCGGCGGACATCCCGGTCTCGACATGATCGGCAGTTTCGTGAATGCGGGCATGGCCGATACCCGGCTGAGCATCCCCTGGCTGATCGGTGGCGGCGTCGGCAATGGCGCCCAGATTGCCGCAATCCTCGCCATGGGCGGCAGCGGTGCGGTGATCGGTACCCGTTTTCTCGTGGCCGATGAGATCTGGGCGCATGACGGCTATAAACAGGCACTGATAGCAGCCACCGAAAACGATACCGCGCTCGGGATGCACACGATCCGCAACACGATCCGCGCATTGGCGAATGACACGATGGCAGATCTGCGCGATCTGGAAACCGCCCGCCCCGATGCCGGTCTGGACGCGTTGATGCCGCTGATCAGCGGCAAGATCGGCCGGGCCGCTTATGAAAGCGGCGATGTCAGCCGTGGCGTCCTGTCGGCGGGCCAAAGTCTTGGCATGACCAACCGAACAGCGCCGCTGGCCGAGATCGTGGGCCAGTTGAGAACAGAGATGATAGAGGCGCTGAACCGCGCCGCCAGCTATCGCGTCATTTAGAAGGAGGAAGCCGATGAAGGTTCTCGTGCCGGTAAAACGGGTGATTGACTATAACGTCAAGGCGAAGGTGAAGTCTGACGGTTCTGGGGTTGATCTTGCGAATGTTAAGATGTCGATGAACCCCTTTGACGAGATTGCCGTGGAAGAGGCGATCCGTCTGAAGGAGGCGGGCAAGGCCGAAGAGGTGGTGGTGGTTTCGATCGGCGTGAAGCAGGCGGCGGAAACGATCCGCACGGCGCTCGCCATGGGCGCGGACCGGGGCATTCTGGTCGTCGCCGCCGATGATGTGCATACCGATATCGAGCCTCTGGCCGTGGCCAAGATCCTGAAAGCCGTGATTGACGAAGAACAGCCCGGGCTGGTCATCGCCGGCAAGCAGGCCATCGACAATGACATGAACGCCACAGGTCAGATGCTGGCGGCATTGCTGGGCTGGGGCCAGGCGACATTCGCCAGCAAGGTGGAAATCGAAGGCGAGGCCGCGAAGGTCACCCGCGAAGTCGATGGCGGTCTGCAGACCATCGAGGTCAAGCTTCCGGCCATCGTCACCGCCGATCTGCGCCTGAATGAGCCGCGCTATGCCTCGCTGCCCAACATCATGAAGGCGAAGAAGAAGCCGCTGGAGGAAAAGACCGCCGGTGATTACGGCGTCGACGTCAGCCCACGCCTCGAAATCACCAACACCGCCGAGCCAGAGGGCCGCAAGGCGGGGATCATCGTCGGCGATGTCGACGAGCTTGTGTCGAAACTGAAAGAAGCGGGGGTTGTGTGATGGCTGTTCTGCTGCTTGCTGAAGTCACCAATGGGGAACTGAACGCGGATGCCACCGCCAAGGCGGTCAACGCGCTCAAGGATCTGGGCGATGTGACGGTGCTCTGCGCCGGGTCCTCGGCCAAAGCCGCCGCCGGGGAGGCCGCGAAGATCGACGGCGTCGCCAAGGTGCTGGTCGCCGAGGATGATCTTTACGGTCACCGCCTGGCGGAACCCACCGCCGCGCTGCTGGTCGAACTGGCCGGCGATTACGACCACATCGCCGCACCGGCGACGACGGATGCCAAGAACATCATGCCGCGCGTGGCGGCTTTGCTGGATGTGATGGTGATCTCGGACGTGTCCGAGGTGGTGGATGCCGACACGTTCAAGCGCCCGGTCTATGCCGGCAATGCCATCCAGACGGTGAAGTCGAAAGACGCCAAGAAGGTGCTGACCGTGCGCACCGCCAGCTTCGATGCGGCGGGGATGGGCGGCTCGGCTTCGGTCGAAGATCAGGCCAACGGGTCTGACCCGGCACTGTCCAGCTGGGTCTCCGATGAGGTTGCCGAAAGCGACCGGCCGGAACTGACCTCGGCCGGGCGCGTCGTCTCCGGCGGTCGCGGCGTGGGCTCGGAAGAAAACTTCGAACTGATCGAAAAGCTCGCCGACAAGCTTGGCGCCGCCGTCGGTGCCTCCCGCGCAGCCGTGGATTCGGGCTATGCCCCCAATGACTGGCAGGTCGGCCAGACCGGCAAGATCGTGGCACCGGAACTTTACGTGGCCATCGGCATCTCCGGCGCGATCCAGCACCTTGCCGGGATGAAGGATTCCAAGATCATCGTCGCCATCAACAAGGACGAAGAAGCCCCGATCTTCCAGGTCGCCGATTATGGCCTCGTCGGAGACCTCTTCCAGATCGTCCCGGAATTCACCGAAAAACTCTGAGCTTCTTCTTCATCTAAATACCCAGAAAGGGGCGTTGCCTGAGAAATCGCCCCTTTTCCGACCTGAACCGATAGCAAGGAGTCGCAGCATGACCCAAGCCGCCCCCGACCGTGAGTCGATGGATTTTGACGTTGTTATTGTTGGCGGCGGTCCTGCGGGCTTGTCTGCGGCGATCCGGCTGAAGCAGATTGATGCTGATCTGAATGTCGTTGTGCTGGAGAAGGGTTCCGAGATCGGGGCGCATATCCTTTCGGGGGCGGTTCTGGATGTCTCCGGCCTCGATGCGCTGATCCCGGATTGGCAGGACAAAGGTGCGCCGGTCAGCCAGGAGGTGACGCAGGATAATTTCTATATCCTGGGCGAGCAGGGCCAGATGCGGGTGCCGAACTGGCCGATGCCGCCTCTGATGAGCAATCATGGCAAGTATATCGTCTCGATGGGCAATGTGACCCGCTGGATGGCCGAGCAGGCCGAAGCGATGGGGGTCGAGGTGTTTCCGGGCATGGCCTGTTCGGCGCTTGTCATGGATGGCGATCGGGTGGCGGGCGTCATCGCGGGCGAGATGGGTCTGAATGCCGACGGCACGCCGGGGCCGCAATACGAACCGGGGATGGAGCTGCGCGGCAAATATGTGATGCTGGCCGAAGGGGTGCGGGGATCTCTGTCGAAAGAGGTGATCGCGAAATACAACCTCTCTGACGGGCATGATCCCCAGAAATTCGGCCTCGGCATGAAAGAGATCTGGGAGGTCGATCCGGCCAAGTTCAAAGCCGGGACCGTGACCCATACGATGGGCTGGCCGCTTGGCAGGAATGCCGGTGGCGGCAGCTTCATCTATCATTTCGAGAACAATCAGGTGCTGGTCGGCTTCGTCGTGCATCTGAACTATGCCAACCCCTATCTGTACCCTTATGGAGTTCCAGCGTTTCAAGCATCACCCGATGGTGGCCGAACTGCTGGAGGGCGGAAAGCGCGTGGCTTATGGCGCGCGGGCCATCACCGAAGGCGGCTGGCAGTCGATCCCGAAGCTGACCTTCCCCGGCGGTGTCCTGCTGGGTTGTTCGGCCGGGCTGGTCAATGTGCCGCGCATCAAGGGCAACCATAATGCGATGCTGTCAGGCATTGCGGCGGCCAATGCGGTGGCGGCGGCGATTGCGGATGGCCGCGAGGGCGATGAGCTGACCGCTTACGAAGATGACCTGCGCTCTGGCCCGATTGCCAAAGACCTGAAGCCGGTGCGCAACGTCAAGCCGATCTGGTCACGCATGGGGCTGTGGGCCAGCCTCGCGCTTGGCGGCTTCGATATGTGGGTGGCGAACCTGACCGGCTGGAACCCGCTGGGGACGTGGAAGCATGGTAAGACGGATGCTGCTGCGACCGGCAAGGCTGCGGATCACAAGCAGATCGACTATCCCAGGCCCGACGGCAAGCTGTCCTTCGACCGGCTGACCAATGTCAGCTTCAGCTTCACCAACCATGAAGAAGACCAGCCCTGCCATCTGAAGCTGAAGGATCCCTCGATCCCGATCAGCGTCAACCTGCCGCAATATGCCGAGCCCGCGCAGCGCTACTGCCCGGCCGGCGTCTATGAGGTGATCGAAGAGGGCGGCGATGCCCGCTTCCAGATCAACTTCCAGAACTGCGTCCACTGCAAGACCTGCGACATCAAGGACCCCAGCCAGAACATCAACTGGACAACACCGCAAGGCGCAGACGGGCCCAATTACCCGAATATGTGAGTGCAGAGGGTTGATCACTTTGGACCGCCAGTCCGAGGCAGTTGTGAGGCAGTGGTGCCGCTGGGCCAGTGTCCTGGTCATTATACTAATTGCTGTTGGTGCGGCCTGGGAATTGTTTGAGGGAGATTCAGCGGCAGGGCTGCTAGGCATCGCGGCTTTCATGCTTTTTGTCATCCTGCAGTGGCGAAGACTGGCTGTCAGCGCAAAAATACTTGCCCAAATGACCTTCTGTCTTGGCCTTTCATTTCTGGTCTGCGGCTTCATGTCCGTGGCAGAGTTGCGTCACACGCTGGATCGAGGCCTTTATCTGGCATTCTTCGTGATCTCACTGGGAATGATTCAGGAAGCAGCTGGCACATCTCCATTCATTCACCGATGCGGCGCGCTGCTGTTGCGGCAGCCTCCGGGACGTCGCTACATGGTTCTGACATCGGGAGGCGCCATGCTGGGCGTGCTGCTCAGCCTTGGCGCGGTCGGGCTTTTGGGCGGGATGATCGCGCGTGGCGTCGAGAGGACACGAGCGCTGTCAGGCGATACTGTCGCGATGATCCGGACGAGACGCATGACATTGGCGTCTTTGCGTGGTGTCGTGTCCGTGCCGCTTTGGTCGCCGACGTCGATTTCAATGCCGCTGGTAATCACAGGACTGCCGAGCCTGAGTTGGTGGCAGATTTTTCCATCCGGTGCGAGCGTCGCAATAAGCCTTCTATTGATAGGCTGGTTAACTGATCGGTTAAGCTATGCACGCGTGCCGCACCGGGTTGACGACGTTGTAACCGGAGGCGCCGCACTGATGGCCAGACTAGCGTTGGCAATCGCATTTCTGCCGCTTGCCGGAGGAATGTTTGGTCGCGCGATCGGGATAAGCATGATCAGTGCGATCCTTCTGCTGGCACCGGCCGTCGCGATTGTCTGGCTGGGCATTCAGGCACGCGGTGAAGGCAAATCTGCGCCTCTGATCGCAGGTCCCCGTCGCTTTCTGCACAGAACGCTGCCGCAAATCGTCGAAATGCGCTCTGAGCTCGTCATATTTGGAATGTCTGGGGCATTGGGTGCACTGATTCTGCCAATGATCGACGTTGACGCCCTCGTCGGCTGGATCGAGCGCTTCGGGCTTGGTGCTGGATGGTTGCTCTTCCTTGGATACCTGTTCATCGTGGTCACATCCATTCTCGGATTGAATGCGATCGTATCGGTTACCCTGTTTGTGGGCGTGGCGTCACAGTTGTCCGACTTTGGTCTGAGGCCTTTAGCGATTGCGCTGACGGCGCTTTATTCGTGGTCGGTGGCAGCCGGAATCTCGCCCCTGTCGGTATCGGTACGGCTTGCTTCCGGCGCGGTTGGTCAGTCGCCTTCCACGGTCGGTTTTGAATGGAACGGACGATATTCCCTGGTCGTTACGGCTGTTGCAGGTCTGCTTTGTGCCGTTTTGGGGAGATAGCCTTTCGCGGACCAATTCAGGCGCCGAAGCTGAGAAGAAATGCGCTGAACAAAAGAACTGTGTCACCTTGCCGCTAACTTAGCCGATGACGGAACAGCCTTGCCGCCGAAGGAAGAGTGGCTGCAGCCACAGCCAGCAGCGGGACGAGGTCGAATGAAACATCGCGCAGCGTCGCGCCCTCCAGATACACGGGGCGGACGGCAACAGGCCCACGACCAGATTGCTGCCATCGCGCAGCATCTGGTGGGTTTCCTTGCGCGTCAACGCGATCAGTCGCGATGTGAAGCCCGATCCGCTCATGCCGCCGTCGGCTGTGCCTTGCTGGCGGCGCGATGTTGTTCGACCACAGCGATGAAGGCGTCGTTCATCGTTTGCCCGGCGCTGTCACCAGCGCGGTCGCGAACTTCCTTCGGGGTGCCAATGATCAGCATTTCGCCCGCATCCTGGTTGGCAATGCGGTCGCAAAATTCGGCCTCTCCATGAAATGAGTTGTGATGATGATGGTCACGCCGGTCTGGGCAAGTGCAGTGATCGTGCGTCAGAAGTCCCGACGCGCCAGCGGGTCGATGCTGCATTCTCGCGGATTGACAGGTTACCATAAAGAGCGAATGTCTGAGCGACATAGCCGATCCGACCGCGGGCCTGCGCGCGGGCAGTGCGCAGATCGCGGCCCGCGACCTCCAGATGCCCGCTGGTGCAAGGCAGCAACCCGCATAACATGCGGAACCTGGTTGTCTTGCCCGCGCCATTCGGCCCCAGAAGCCCGAAAATCTCACCCCGCGCGACGTCGAAAGACGTACTGGCGACGGCGGTGAAGTCCCCAAATTTCCGCACCAGATCGCGTACGACGATCACCGGTTTGTCGTCCCTGGAAGCCTGTGCGTGAAAAGGGGGTGTGCGCCAGATCGTGCGCACGAAGGACAGCATGAACACCAAATTGTACGCGGTTGCTGAGGACTCAACAGCCAATTGTTCGGTGAAACGGGACGGATTAGGAGTCCATCTCAAGGACATGGAAAAGGGCGCGGTAACGCGCCCTTTTTTATGAGGATTTTCGCGATGCTTGGCAGTCGCTTCAGTCTGCAGTAAGCAGCGGCGGTCTGGACTTTCCGCCGATGCGCGGGGCTTCTGGTCCCTGAATGTCGAAGACCGGCTTGTCATCCTCGATCCGCACCTTGACCACGCCACCTTTCTGCAGGCGACCGAACAGGAGTTCTTCGGCCAATGGTTTCTTGATGGTTTCCTGAATGACGCGGCCAAGAGGGCGCGCGCCCATCTTGTCGTCATAACCACGCTCGGCCAGCCAGTTCGCTGCATCGTCCGTCAGTTCGATATGGACGTTGCGGTCGATCAATTGGGCCTCAAGCTGAAGCACGAATTTCTCGACCACCTGCACGATGACCTCGCGTGACAGCGGCGCGAAGCTGATCACAGCGTCCAGACGGTTGCGGAATTCGGGCGTGAAGGTCCGCTCGATCGCCTCGGTATCCTCACCCTCGCGACGGTCACGACCGAAGCCGATGGCGGCCTTGGCCAGATCGGAGGCACCCGCATTCGAAGTCATGATCAGTACGACATTGCGGAAATCCACCGTCCGGCCATTGTGATCGGTCAGCTTACCGTGATCCATGACCTGCAACAGAATGTTGTAAACATCCGGATGCGCCTTTTCGATCTCGTCCAGCAGCAGCACGCAATGCGGATGTTGGTCGACGCCGTCGGTCAGCAATCCGCCCTGGTCGAAGCCGACATAGCCCGGAGGTGCGCCGATCAGGCGGCTGACGGCGTGCTTCTCCATATATTCGGACATGTCGAAACGCAGGAGTTCCACGCCGAGCGTATCTGCGAGCTGTTTCGCCACCTCGGTCTTGCCGACGCCAGTCGGGCCCGCGAACAGGTAATTCCCAATGGGCTTTTCCGGTTCGCGCAGACCCGCGCGGGCCAGTTTGATGGCAGATGAAAGCGCGTCGATGGCCGCATCCTGACCGAAGACCACGCGTTTCAGCGTCGTATCCAGATCGCGCAGGATCTCGGCATCGTCCTTGGAGACATTCTTCGGCGGAATGCGGGCGATTTTTGCCACCACCGCCTCGATCTCCTTGGGGGAAATCGTCTTGCGCCGTTTGCTTTCGGTAACGAGATGCTGTGCCGCACCTGCCTCGTCGATCACGTCGATGGCGGAATCCGGCAGTTTGCGATCGTTAATATAGCGACTGGCGAGTTCCACGGCCGTTTTGATCGCGTCATTCGTATAGCGCAGTTCGTGATGGGCTTCGAAATGCGGTTTCAGACCCATCAGGATCTTGATTGAATCCGGCACCGAAGGCTCGTTCACGTCGATCTTCTGGAAGCGGCGCGACAGCGCACGGTCCTTTTCGAAATGCTGGCGGAACTCTTTATAGGTGGTGGATCCCATGCAGCGCAGCTTGCCGCCCGCAAGTGCAGGCTTCAGCAGGTTCGATGCATCCATCGCCCCGCCAGAGGTGGCACCGGCGCCGATCACGGTATGGATTTCGTCGATGAACAGGATGGCATCGTCATGGCTCTCCAGCTCCTTGACGACGGCTTTCAGCCGTTCTTCGAAGTCACCGCGATAACGGGTGCCAGCCAGTAGTGCGCCCATGTCGAGCGAGAAGATCGTCGCACCTGCCAACACATCGGGGGTCTGTCCCTCGACGATTTTCTTGGCCAGCCCTTCGGCGATGGCGGTTTTGCCCACGCCGGGATCACCCACCAGCAGCGGGTTGTTCTTGCGCCGGCGGCAGAGAACCTGAATGCAACGCTCCACCTCCAGTTCACGACCGATCAGGGGATCGACATCGCCGTCGATGGCCTTTGCGTTCAGATCGACGCAATATTTCTGAAGCGCGGTTTCTTCCTTCTGGCCCTGCGGCGCGCCCTGTTCTTCCTGTTCAGGCTCGGACCCCGTCACTGGCC
Organism: Paracoccus albus; assembly: GCF_027913035.1. Taxonomy (NCBI): domain Bacteria; kingdom Pseudomonadati; phylum Pseudomonadota; class Alphaproteobacteria; order Rhodobacterales; family Paracoccaceae; genus Paracoccus; species Paracoccus albus. The sequence continues at coordinate 2,099,228 of NZ_CP115775.1, read as the reverse complement.
GGGCTTCGTTGAAATCCGGGTTCTTGGCGACGCCATGCGCGATGAAGTTCACCGCATCGTAGCGTGTCATTTCCAGTTCCTGCAGGAAATAGGCGGCATGGCTTTCGCGTTCGGCGAAAATCGCGACGAGCACATTGGCCCCGGTCACTTCTGCCCGGCCAGAGGATTGGACATGGATGGCCGCGCGTTGGATCACCCGCTGGAAAGCAGCGGTCGGCACAGCTTCCGAGCCGTCGACATCGGTGATCAGCGTCGACAGGTCGTCGTCGATGAAATCGTTCAGGTTTTGCTTCAACTCCGCCAGATCGACATTGCAGGCGCGCATGACACGCACGGCGTCGGGTTCATCGGTCAGGGCGAGAAGAAGGTGTTCAAGGGTCGCAAGCTCGTGCCGGCGTTCATTGGCAAGCGCGAGCGCTGCGTGGATGGCCTGTTCCAGCGAGGTCGAAAAAGAGGGCACTTGCGTCTCCTGTCAGTCTGTCCGGCGGTTTGGACCGGAAGGGCCCACCTGCACAGACTGTCATCATCATATTAAGGATTGGTGGATTTCGCTGCGTTGCAAGTCAATTCTGCGGTGGCGCAATGAAATCATCCGTGAGTGATGTTTATTTGGGCGTGCCTCCTTCTGGTTTCAAGGCTGCAATCATTGGTCAAAACCTGTCCTTCATGGAGCGGAGCTTCGCGAATGCCTCGGCTGGGTTTGCCGCCCCGACGCTGTCTGCCAATGCGGCGGCGCGAAGAAAGGGATTGGTTGCGCGTTCTTCCGCAAGCGTGGCGGGCGCACATTGCTGCTCGGCGGCGGCGACAGCATCGAGACGTTTCCGCAAGGCGGTGTTATTCTCATCCACGCTCAGTGCAAATGCACCGTTAGAGGTGCAATAATCGTGACCTGAACAGATCAGCGTTTCAGGCGGCAGCGCGTTCAGCCGTTGCAGGCTGTCCCACATCATGGCGGCATCGCCTTCGAACAGCCGACCGCACCCGATCGCCATCAGACTATCTGCGGTGAAGGCCGCGCCAGCCTCTGCCACATAGAAGGCAACATGCCCGACCGTGTGCCCCGAGACGTCGATCACCTGCGCCTCAAGCCCTGCGGCATCGGTCGTATCGCCCGGAGACACAGCCACATCCAGATCGGGCAGGCGATGCTGGTCAGCTTTCGCACCGATCACCTTCGCGCCGGTTTTGTCCACAAGCTCCTTCACGCCATCTATATGGTCATTATGGTGATGCGTCAGAAGTATCTGGTCCAGCGACCATCCCCGTTCTGAAAGCTCTGCAAGGATGGGTGTCGCTTCCGGCGCGTCGATCAGCGCGGTCTTGCGGTTGGCCCGCAGAAGATAGGCATAGTTGTCCTGCAGGCAGCGGATGGTAACGATCTCTGTCTCCGACATTGCAACCTCATGGCGTTTTCGGTCAGTCTGGACCCACAAGACAGTCTCTGCAACCCGGACCCATGCATCACGACGTTATCGACCTGCGCCGATTCTATTATTCCCGCGCATTGGGTAGGGTGGCGCAGCGCATCCTGCGCGATCGTCTCGTGATGAACTGGCCGGTCGACAAAGCTAGCGGAATGACCGTCGCGGGTTATGGTTTCGCCGTTCCGCTGCTGCGACCGTATCTGGCCCGCGCGAGGCGGGTCACCGGCTTGATGCCCGGCCCGCAGGGGGTAATGGCCTGGCCTTCAGGACTGGCCAATCACTCTGTGCTTTGCGATGAAACCGCATGGCCGCTGGAAACGGGCAGTGTCGACCGGCTGGTCATGCTGCACGGGTTGGAGACATCGGACCACCCTGCAGCATTGCTGACCGAGGCATGGCGCGTTCTTGGACCTGGCGGGCGAATGATCGTCATGGTTCCGAACCGCGCCGGGCTGTGGGCGCGCACTGACAACACGCCCTTTGGCTTCGGACGCAGCTATACGGCAGGCCAGCTGGAACGGCAGGCAGAGGCGGCCGGATTCGTCGCGGAACGGGCAGGGGCCGCCATTTACATCCCGCCTTCGGACCGCCGCTTCTGGTTGCGCGGCGCGATCTGGTGGGAAAAAACCGGGGGGCGCATTGCCTCTATGCTCGTCGCAGGCGTGATCTGGGCCGAGTTCTCAAAGCAGGTTCACGCGCCGACGGACCGGGGCAGCCGCGTCACGGTGCCCAGCCCACTGGACGTGTTGGGCGGAATCGCTCGGCCACGACCGGGCAGAGGTCCGGTGGTCGATGGAATCGGGCACAGAAGCAGGCATGACAACGTTGTGGACTAGAATCAGTGACGCATTGCGGCATTCTGTCGCCGCATTGCAGCAAGGGCTTTCAGCGACGGCTCTGATTCCACAGCAGCGCAGTATTTTCCTGTATCTGTGGCGGCAGTTTGCGGCCTCTGCACGCGGGCTGACACGCACCGGTCCGCCGATGGCGTAAAAAGCGTGTCATATTGGGCTTCAAGGCGGTTGCGGGTCGAGAAAACAATTGCTAGAGACGCCCCCGAGATAACGGGCAGGTGAAGACCGGCCCTCAGGACACGCTGCCCCGCGACCGACCGCCCGCCAAGGACGGCCAGCCGGCGGGGTTACGCGCAAACCGGAAGGATGACCGTGGCCAATTCCGCTTCGATTTCCGCCTCGATCGCCGGGCGTTACGCTCAGGCCCTTTTCGATATCGTCAAGGAATCCGGGGGGATCGACGAACTTTCCAGCCAAATCGCCGATCTCGGTGCGACGCTGGATGATAGCAAAGACCTGCGCGACCTTATTTCGTCGCCGGTATATACCCGCCAGCAACAGCAGGACGGCATTGCCGCCATCGCCAAGAAAATGGGCTTAGGTGCCCCGCTGGCAAATACGCTGGCCCTGATGGGACAGAATCGCCGTCTTTTCGCCCTGCCGCAATTACTGACTCGTCTTGAGAAGCTGATCGCGGATGAACGCGGCGAAGTGACCGCAGATGTCGTTTCGGCGGTTGCGCTGAACGATGAACAGAAAAAGCGTCTGACCGCAACGCTGGCCGAGAAATCGGGCAAAAAGGTCAAACTGAATACACGCGTCGATGAGACCCTCATCGGCGGTATGATTGTCAAGCTGGGCTCGCAGATGATCGACAGTTCGATCAAATCCAAGCTCGCTTCCCTTCAGAATGCTATGAAAGAGGTCGGGTAATGGGAATCCAGGCTGCCGAAATTTCGGCGATCCTCAAGGATCAGATCAAGAACTTCGGTCAGGATGCCGAAGTGGCCGAGGTGGGCCAGGTGCTGTCTGTAGGCGACGGGATTGCCCGTATCTACGGCCTCGACAAGGTGCAGGCTGGTGAGATGGTGGAATTCCCCGGCGGTATCCGCGGGATGGTTCTGAACCTTGAAACCGACAATGTCGGTGTCGTGATCTTCGGCGACGACCGCGACATCAAGGAAGGCGACACCGTCAAGCGGACCGGCGCCATCGTGGAAGTGCCGGTCGGCAAGGGCCTGCTGGGCCGCGTCGTCGACGCGCTCGGCAACCCGATTGACGGCAAGGGCCCGCTGCAGGACGTGACGCAGGCGATTGCCGATGTGAAAGCGCCGGGCATCATGCCGCGGAAATCCGTGCATGAGCCGATGGCGACCGGCCTGAAAGCCGTCGACGCCATGATCCCGGTCGGCCGCGGTCAGCGCGAACTGATCATCGGTGACCGTCAGACCGGCAAGACCGCGGTGGCTCTGGACACGATCCTGAACCAGAAGAACTATAATGGCCGTGAAGATGACGGCATGAAGTCGCTTTACTGCATCTATGTTGCTGTCGGCCAGAAGCGCTCGACCGTGGCGCAGCTGGTGCAGAAGCTGGAAGAAACCGGCGCGATGGAATATTCCATCGTGGTTGCTGCAACCGCTTCGGATCCCGCGCCGATGCAGTATCTGGCCCCTTACTCGGCCACCGCAATGGGCGAATACTTCCGCGACAATGGCATGGACGCGCTGATGGTCTATGACGACCTGTCGAAGCAGGCTGTTGCTTACCGTCAGATGTCGCTGCTGCTGCGTCGTCCACCGGGACGTGAAGCCTATCCGGGCGACGTGTTCTACCTGCACTCGCGCCTGCTGGAGCGTTCGGCAAAGCTGAACGAAAACTATGGCGGCGGTTCGCTGACCGCGCTGCCGATCATCGAAACCCAGGCAGGCGACGTGTCGGCCTATATCCCGACCAACGTGATCTCGATCACCGACGGCCAGATCTTCCTGGAAACCGATCTGTTCTTCCAGGGTATCCGCCCGGCTGTGAACACCGGTCTGTCGGTTAGCCGCGTGGGTTCCTCGGCCCAGACCAAGGCGATGAAATCCGTCGCCGGTCCGGTCAAGCTGGAACTGGCGCAGTATCGCGAAATGGCGGCCTTTGCGCAGTTCGGTTCGGACCTTGATGCCGCGACGCAGAAGCTGCTGAACCGTGGTGCCCGCCTGACAGAGCTGATGAAGCAGCCGCAATACCAGCCGCTGACCAACGCTGAAATCGTGATCGTCATCTATGCCGGCACCAAAGGCTATATCGATGAAGTTCCGGTCCGCGAGGTCGTCGCCTGGGAACAGGGGCTGATCCAGTTCCTGCGCAACCAGAAGCAGGATCTTCTTGACGATATCACCACGAATGACCGCAAGGTCTCGGGCGATCTGGAAGATGCGATCAAGGCTGCTCTGGACGCTTACAACAAAACCCGCGCCTGAGAGGAGGGATAGATGCCCAGCCTCAAGGATCTTAAAAACCGGATCAACAGCGTCAAATCGACGCGGAAGATCACCAAGGCGATGCAGATGGTCGCCGCAGCCAAGCTGCGGCGGGCCGAGGAAGCTGCCCAGCAGGCGCGTCCCTATGCCGACCGCATGAATGCGGTCATGGCGGGGCTGGCTGAAAAGGCATCGGGTTCGGACACTGCGCCGAAGCTGCTGGCCGGAACCGGCGATGACAAGCGTCACCTGCTGGTCGTGCTGACCTCGGAACGCGGTCTGGCGGGGGGCTTCAACTCCTCCATCGTCAAGCTGGCGCGTCAGCACGCCGTGAAGCTTCGCGGCGAGGGCAAGGATGTCACCATCCTGACCGTCGGCAAGAAGGGCCGCGAGCAGCTGAAGCGCGAGTACAGTCAGGCTTTCGTGAACCATGTCGACATGTCCGAGGTGAAGCGCCTTGGTTATGAACATGCACGCGACATTGCCGATGATGTGCTCGACCGTTTCGAGACCGGCGATTTCGACGTCGCCACCCTGTTCTACAACCGCTTTGAATCGGTGATCAGCCAGGTCCCGACCGCGCGTCAGATCATCCCTGCGGTGATCGAAACCGCCGAGGATCAGGAAATCGCGGATTCGGTCTCGGCCGAATACGATTACGAACCGGGTGAGGAAGTCATTCTGGCCGAGCTGCTGCCGCGTGCCGTCGCCACCCAGATCTTCACCGCGCTTCTGGAAAACGCCGCATCCGAACAGGGCGCGCGCATGACCGCCATGGACAACGCCACGCGCAATGCGGGCGACATGATCAGCCGGCTTGAAACCGAGTATAACCGCTCGCGTCAGGCTGCGATCACCAAGGAACTCATCGAAATCATTTCGGGCGCCGAGGCGCTCTGACCGTAAAGGGGTAGAAACATGGCAGAGGCCAAAGCAAAAGGTAAGATCACCCAGGTCATCGGCGCCGTCGTCGACGTGCAGTTCGAAGACCATCTGCCGGCGATCCTCAACGCGCTTGAAACCGAAAACAACGGCAAGCGTCTGGTGCTGGAAGTGGCCCAACATCTGGGCGAAAACACCGTCCGCACCATCGCCATGGACGCGACCGAAGGTCTGGTCCGCGGCGCAGCGGTTACCGATATGGGCGAGCCCATTCAGGTTCCGGTCGGCGATGTGACCCTTGGCCGCATCCTGAACGTCGTGGGTGAGCCGGTGGATGAGGGCGAAGCGCTCAACGTCACCGAAACCCGCGCCATTCACCAGCCTGCCCCGGATTTCGCGTCGCAGGCAACCTCGTCCGAGATCCTCGTGACCGGGATCAAGGTCATCGACCTGCTGGCCCCTTACGCCAAGGGCGGTAAGATCGGCCTGTTCGGCGGCGCCGGCGTTGGCAAGACGGTTCTGATCATGGAACTGATCAACAACATCGCCAAGGTGCACTCGGGTTACTCGGTGTTCGCGGGCGTTGGTGAACGGACCCGTGAAGGCAACGACCTTTACCATGAGATGGTGGAATCGGGCGTTATCAAGCCGGACAATCTGGCGGAATCGCAGGTGGCCCTGGTCTATGGCCAGATGAACGAGCCTCCGGGTGCGCGGATGCGGGTCGCTCTGACCGGTCTGACGCTGGCCGAACAGTTCCGTGACGCCACCGGCACCGACGTTCTGTTCTTTGTCGACAACATCTTCCGCTTCACGCAGGCGGGTTCGGAAGTGTCCGCACTTCTGGGCCGCATCCCCTCCGCCGTGGGCTACCAGCCGACGCTGGCCACCGATATGGGCGCGATGCAGGAACGCATCACCTCGACGAAAGCCGGTTCGATCACCTCGATCCAGGCCGTCTACGTTCCCGCCGACGACCTTACCGACCCGGCCCCGGCCACGACCTTTGCCCACCTGGACGCTACGACGGTTCTGTCGCGTGCGATTTCGGAACTGGGTATTTACCCGGCCGTGGACCCGCTCGACTCGACAAGCCGGATCCTTGATCCGGGCGTCGTCGGGGAAGAGCATTATCAGGTCGCCCGTGACGTTCAGGGGATCCTGCAGAAATACAAGTCGCTGCAGGACATCATCGCCATTCTGGGCATGGACGAACTGTCGGAAGAAGATAAGCTGACCGTGGCCCGCGCCCGGAAAATTCAGCGCTTCCTGTCGCAGCCCTTCGACGTTGCCAAGGTCTTTACCGGCTCGGACGGCGTTCAGGTGCCGCTGGAAGACACAATCTCGTCCTTCAAGGCGGTCGTGGACGGCGAATATGACCACCTGCCGGAATCGGCCTTCTATATGGTTGGCGGGATCGAGGACGTGAAGGCCAAGGCCCAGAAACTCGCCGCAGAAGCGGCATAAGGGGGCGTCATGGCTGATACCATGCAGTTCGACCTTGTTGCACCGGAACGGAACCTGATGTCCGTTCCCGTGCGCGAGGTTCGCTTGCCCGGTGCCGATGGGGACCTGGCAGCGATGCCGGGCCATACGCCCGCTATCGTCAACCTGCGCCCCGGTCTGGTCACTGTCGTCGACGATAAGGGGTCGGAACATGAATTCGCGATCTCCGGCGGCTTTGCCGAGATCAACAATGACTCGATCTCGCTTCTGGCAGAAATTGGCCGCGAACGCAGCGAAATGACGCAGGAAGTCTTTGACGACATGATGCGCACTGCCATCCGCAAGAAAGAAGCGGCAGAGGCACGGGAAGAGAAAAGCGGCGCGGCCGAAACGGCGGTTGCGGCGGCGGTCAAGCTTCTGGCGGATATGGAGGCCCTTGGCTCTCATATCGGTCTGGATCCGAACTCGTCCAGCGTTCCACGCTAAAAATCGCCTAAGTTGTTGAGAGCCCCGGATTTTCCGGGGTTTTCTTTTTCTGGCTATAGCTTACATTTATACCCTCGGAGAGGGGAACAAATGAAGCGTATTGGTCATCATGCGGTTGGTATCTGTCAGGGGTCCGAAGTTTTGTTTTCGGATTTCGAAGAAGGCAGCGAAATGTGGACCGGTTCGGGCCAGAGAGAGCATCTGCACCACATCAGGTTCGACGACAGCTTTCGGGACGCGCCCGCTGTGCATGTCGGCTTTTCGATGTGGGATATCCACGCCGGCGCGAACCAGCGTGTCGAAATGCATACCAAAGAGATCGGCCCGGAAGGGTTTTCGATTGTCTTTTCGACATGGGGCAACACGCGTGTCGCCAGAATCAGGGTCGATTGGCTCGCCATCGGCCCGGTGACATTTGAAGAGGATTTTGACCTCTGATCAGCCGGAAATCAGTGCGATGATCTTCTCCGCCTCTGTCTTGCAGGGGCTGAGTGGGTTGCGATCTTCGCCGGGGAAGAAGCGGGCGCGTGTGGCGGTCGGCATGGGCGCAGGCTCGGGCAACAGAACTTTCGGGCCGAGCCTTTCGGATTCCGCCTGCCAACTTTTCGCGACGGCCATTTGCGCCGCCTTGCTGGCCCCATAGGCACTGAAGAAACGCTGCCCTGCGCGCTTATCATCGGGGATCACTGCGACGCCCTTGCGGCTTTGCAGAAGCGGCTCTATCAGCCCGATCAGGTTCTGCGTTGCCGTGGCGTTGGTGGCAAAGGACTTCGCCCAATCCTTGGCATCGACGTGCCCGGCGGGCGACAGGGGGGCGGCATGGATAGCGGTATGCACCCAAAGGTTCAGCCCACCCCAGCGTTCGGCAATTGCCGCCGCAAGTTGCATCATCGCCGGGGCCTCATTGACGTCCATCGGTGCCAGCGTGGCTGACTGGCTACCTGCTGCGCGAATGCGATCGTCCAGTTCTTCCAGGGCGCCGGTCGTTCGCGCGACCGCGATGACATGATAGCCGTTTGCCCCAAGCGCCTCGGCCATTGCGGCACCAAGGCCGCGCGATGCGCCGGTGACGAGCGCTGTTTTACGGTTTTCCTGATCCATGCGCGATGCTGTCGCATAGCAATCAGACAAGCGCAAGAAGGGCAATTTGTTTGACTTTTTTTCTCGAAACGGCATGATCTGCTGCGACGATATTTCCAAGAGGGCAGTCCCATGACACTTACCCAAGCCGCGCTGCCAAGCCGGTCGCTATTGATGAATGCAGTTCTGGTTCTGGCAGGCACGGTCCTGCTGGCGATCTCTGCACAAATTGCGGTTCCAATGTTCCCGGTTCCGATGACGCTGCAGACACTGGCAATCTCGCTGATCGGTCTGACCTACGGTTCGCGATTGGCAGCCGTGACGCTGATCGCCTATCTGGCAGAGGGCGCAATGGGTCTGCCGGTCTTTACCAATGGCGGTGCAGGCCCAGTCTATATGATGGGGCCGACCTCGGGATTCCTGTTCGGCTTTGTCGGCATGGCATGGATGACCGGCTGGATGGTCGAGCGCGGCTTTGACCGTGGCTTCGGTCGCCTTTTCCTGGCCGCCTTCATCCCCGCGCTGCTGCTGTTCATTCCCGGCGTTGCTGCGCTGAAGGTGGTAACGGGTCTGGACTGGCAGGCGGCTGCGATGGCCGGCATGGTGCCCTTCCTGATCGGCGCCGTGGTCAAGGCCGTGATCGCCGCTATGGCCGTGAAAGGTGGCTGGTCGCTGTTTGAGCGTCGTTGAACGGGCAGGCAATCAACCACAACGCCGTCCTTCGGGGCGGCGTTTTTCTTTGGGCAGTCTGACGATGACGGCCAGCCCAAAAGAAAAGGCCCGGGCAACCCCCGGGCCTTTCGTAACGCATTGGCGTTCTGATCAGCGCTTGCCGACCGGGACATATTCCCGCTTTTCCGAGCCGACATAAAGCTGACGCGGACGACCAATCTTGTTCTGCGGGTCCGACAGCATCTCTTTCCATTGTGAGATCCAACCGACGGTGCGCGACAGTGCGAAGATCGGCGTAAACATCGAGGTCGGGAAACCCATGGCCGACAGAATGATACCGGAATAGAAGTCCACGTTCGGATAGAGCTTCTTGGAAACGAAGTATTCGTCCTCAAGCGCGATCTTTTCCAGTTCCTTGGCGACTTTCAGGGTTTCGTTGTTTTCGATACCCAACAGGTCCAGCACCTCGTCAGCGGATTCCTTCATAACTTTGGCGCGCGGATCGAAGTTCTTATACACGCGGTGGCCAAAGCCCATCAGACGGAACGGATCGTCTTTGTCCTTTGCGCGCCGGATATATTCCGGGATCTGATCGACCGTGCCGATTTCCTGCAGCATTTCCAACGCGGCCTGGTTTGCACCGCCATGCGCCGGACCCCAAAGGCAGGCAATACCGGCAGCGATACAGGCAAACGGGTTAGCCCCGGACGAGCCGGCCAGACGCACGGTCGAGGTCGAGGCGTTCTGTTCGTGATCGGCATGGAGCGTGAAGATACGGTCCATTGCCTTGGCCAGTGCAGGATCGACATTGTATTTCGCGGCCGGGACCGAGAAACACATGTTCAGGAAGTTCGAGGCGTAATCCAGCTCGTTGTTCGGGTAAACGAAGGGCTGACCGACTGAATATTTATAAGCCATCGCCGCGATCGTCGGCAGCTTGGCGATCAGGCGGATGGCCGCGACCTCACGCTGCCAAGGATCGTTGATGTCGGTCGAATCGTGGTAGAAGGCCGACATCGCGCCGACGACACCGACCATGGTTGCCATCGGGTGTGCGTCACGGCGGAAGCCACGGAAGAAGTTGTTCATCTGCTCGTGAACCATGGTGTGATTTGTCACACGGTTCACGAAATCCTCCAGCTGGCCTTTGTCCGGCAGCTCGCCGTAAAGCAGCAGGTAACAGACTTCGAGGTAATTCGACTGCTCTGCCAATTGTTCGATCGGGTAGCCGCGATACCAAAGCTCACCCTTGTCGCCATCGATGAAGGTGATCGTCGAATCGCAGGATGCCGTCGAGGTGAAGCCGGGATCATAGGTGAAAACATCGCCCTGACCGTAGAGTTTACGGATATCGAGACATTCCGGCCCCGACGTCGGCGTGAGCACGGGAAGCTCTATTTCTTTGCCGTTGACGGACAGGATAGCAGGTTTTTTTTCAGCCATTCCGGTTTCCTTCGCTTAGGCCGACGCGGATTGGCGCCGGGCGTGGGGGTGGGCGGGTCAGCCCACTTGATCTTCCAGCCGCGCAAGGGCCTCTTCACGGCCAAGCGCAAGCATCATGTCGAACACGCTGGGGGTCGAAGTCTTCCCGGCCAGTGCGGCACGCAGCGGTGCCGCAATCTTGCCGAGGCCGATTCCGTGCTTTTCCGCTACTGCTTTTGCAGCCTGCTCCAGCTCATCACGCGTCCAATTATCATGCTGCAGTGCGGCAGTCAATTCCGACAGCATACCACGGGATACCGAGTCCAGGTTTCCCGATGCCTTTTCATCGGGTTCGACAGGACGTTCGATCAGCGCGAAATGCCCCTGTTCCAGCAAGGCCGGCAGCGTTTTGGCCTTTTCTTTCAGCACTGGCAGTATTTTCTTCAGTCTTTCGGATTGCGTTGCGTTCAGGGCGGGCAGGCCGCTTGCCGAAAGAAATCCATCCAGTTCGGACATCAGCTTGTCATCGTCCATCTGAGCGATATGCCAGCTTGAAACATGCTCCAGCTTTTTGAAGTCCAGACGGGCAGGTGCTTTTCCTATGCCTTTGAGATCAAACCATTCCAGGGCCTGATCATCGCTGAACAACTCATCATCGCCATGTGCCCAGCCAAGGCGTGCAAGGTAGTTCCGCATCGCCTCGGGCGGGTAGCCGAGTGACGCATATTCGTGCAACCCGACAGCGCCGTGACGCTTCGACAGTTTTTTGCCATCGGTGCCGTGGATCAGCGGGATATGGGCGAAAACCGGGCGTTCCCAGCCCATTGCGTCATAGATCTGTGCCTGACGGGCGGCATTGGTCAGGTGATCGTCGCCGCGAATGACATGTGTTACCCCCATATCGTGGTCGTCGACGACGACTGCATGCATATAGGTCGGGCTGCCGTCGCTGCGCAGCAGCACCATGTCGTCGAGCTGATCGTTGCGGAACGTAACGTCACCCTGAACCGCGTCATTGATGATCGTCTCGCCTTCGCGTGGGGCGCGCAACCGCACTGCATATGCTGCGTCAGACTGCTGTTCACTGTCGCGCCAAGGGGACTGGTAGGGCTTGTTCGGGTTCGCCTCACGCCAAGCGGCGATTTCCTCTGCTGTGGCGTAGCAGCGATAGGCATGGCCGTTTTCCAGCATCTCGCGTGCCACCGCGGCATGGCGGTCGGCGCGGGCGAACTGGCTGACCGGTTCCCCATCCCAGTCCAGGCCAAGCCATGTCAGCCCCTCCAGAATGGCCTCTGTCGCCTCGGGCGTCGAACGCGCGCGATCCGTATCCTCGATCCGCAGCAGAAACTTGCCGCCGCGCCCACGCGCATACAGCCAGTTGAACAGCGCGGTGCGGGCCCCCCCGATATGAAGATAGCCGGTGGGAGAGGGCGCAAAGCGGGTGATGACGGGCTTGGCGTCTGTCATGTCGGGGCCTTTCGAAAGCATTGGTTTGCCCGGCGCCGGGCCTTAACCAATTCTCAACAAGTGTGGGTCTAGTGTCGCCGTGAGGGATAGCGAAAGGGCCGGTAAAGGACAATGGCGTCGGATGCAGCGGTGGTTCATGCTCCGTGGCAGGATCGGCAGGAGCTATGGCGACATCTGCGCCGGGGGCGACAGAGTGACCGCGTGCAGGTCGCGGTCACGGAGCGGGCAGGTCTGATCTCTTGGGCACCGTTTCACATGGCTGTGGGCATTGGCATCTGGTTCGCTTTGCCTGCCCAGCCCTCAACCCTCGAATATGGTGTCACGCTGGCGCTGCTGGCGATCGGGCTGGTTCTGTGGTTTGCGCCTCCTGATCTGCCAAGTTACGCTACCTTGCTTCGGCTTGGCGGCTTTGCAGCGATCTGTATCGCAATTGGCTTTGGGCTTTGCGGTTTGCGTGCGTTGCGCGTCGAAGCGCCTGTGCTGGGCTTTCGCTATTACGGCGCGATAGAGGGGCGCGTCATCCGGGTTGACCGCTCTGCCCGCGACCGAATCCGGCTGACGCTGGATCGTCCTCGACTGGAGCGGATCGCGCCGGGGCGTATTCCGGAAACCGTGCGTATATCGCTGCCCGCAGGAGCTACCGATGCCCCGCCACCCGGAACGCATGTCATGCTGACCGGGCATCTTGGCCCGCCGCCGGGACCGGCAGAGCCGGGCGGTTTCGATTTCCGGCGCAGCGCATGGTTCGCCAGCCTTGGTGCGATAGGATATACCCGTGCGCCGGTCACGGTCGCCGCCCCGCCGGAACCGGGTGGCGCGTTGCGTTTACACAGGCTGCGGATGCAGCTTTCGGCGGCAATGCAGCAGCGCATCGGCGGACAGGCAGGTGCGTTGGCGGCCGCGCTGATGACAGGCGACCGCAGCGGCATTGCCGAGGCGACGAACCAGATGATGCGCGATTCCAACCTGTTCCACATCATTTCGATTTCGGGTCTGCACATGGGGATGCTGGCCGGATTCGTCTATGCTGCGACGCGATATGCTGCTGTGCTTTTCCAATGCATAAGTCGTCGGGGACAGTCCTTTCCCGCGCATAAACTGGGCGCTGTCGTCGCGATTCTTTCGGCGGGGGCCTATCTATGGCTGTCCGGTGGCGGCGTGGCGACAGAGCGTGCGTTTTTGATGGTCACCGTGATGCTTGGCGCGATACTGGCTGACCGGCGTGCATTGTCACTTCGGACCGTCGCACTTGCGGCCGTTTTTATTCTTGCCCTCGCGCCCGAGGCTTTGCTGACACCTGGGTTCCAGATGAGCTTTGCGGCGACCGTCGCTTTGGTCGTTATTTATCCCCCTTTGCAGCGGCGGTGCCGTGGTCTGCCGTGGCCGATACGCCCCCTTGTTCTGCTGATTCTGACCTCTTTGCTGGCAGGGATGGCAACCTCGCCCATTGCTGCCGCGCATTTCAGCCGGATGGCCCATTACGGCGTTCTGGCCAATCTGCTGGTGGTTCCGGTCACGGGCGCGCTTATCATGCCGATGGGACCGCTGGCGGCACTGCTGACACCCTTTGGTCTGGAAGGTCCGGCCCTTTGGCTGATGGGTTTAGGGACGCGGTGGATGCTGGCCGTTGGCGAATGGATCGCCAGCCTGAACGGCGCGGTCAGCTTTGTCATCATGCCCGGCCCGCTGGTCCTGCCGCTGATGGGTGGCGGCGCGATGATGGCCGTTCTGGGGTGGCGTGGCGATGTTCCGGCATGGCGCAATGCGCGGATATGGGCGGGTGGCGCGATGTTGCTCGTTTCGACCGCGCTCTGGCTGATGACGGCTCGTCCGTATGTACTGATATCTCGTCAGGGCGATGCGGTCGGGATCATGACGGCAAGCGGGCGTGCCCTCTCCAAGGCCAAGGGTGGTGCATTCACGGTCGGGGAATGGCTGGAGAAGGATGGTGATCTGATTGCTCAGGCTGACGCCGCCAAGCGGCAGGGCTGGTCCGGACCGGTCAAGGAGCGACGCGCGACGCTCGGCAGTGTCGAGATTTTGCATCTGACCGGCAAGGGATCAGAGGAGGCTGCGGCGCGCGAGTGTGATCTTGTGGATATCATCGTCTCCGATCGTGAGATTGCGCCGCTTGGCGGCCGTTGCATTCTGCTGGATTTGCAGGCTCTTCGAAAAAGCGGATCTGTTGCGATTCACCATGATGACGAAAATCTAGCCTGGATCACGGCAGCCGAGGTGGCGGGCAAGCGACGTTGGACAAGATAAGCTGATTGACGTGGCGTTAGGAGCGGCTCAGAGCCAGCCAGATCCAATGGACGCCGTCCAGTTTGTTTTGCTCTTGGATCGGGTCGGTCTTGCGCCAATATCGGCAATGCGGGACGGCGCCCTCGGCAGCAGATCAAGGACGGGTGCCAATGCCTCTTCCGGGGCATTGGCATGTTCGGTATAAATCCGAAGGGCCGGATTTTCGGTCACGCGACCTCGGCAAAGACCTTGTTCAGCGCCTTTTCCAGCTTCTCGAACATCTCATCCATCTGCGCTTCGGTCAGGATGAATGGCGGGCACAGCACGATGGACTGGCCAAGCGGCCGGCAGATCAGGCCCATATCGGTGCAGGTATTGGCAATGCGTTCGCTGACGGAAAGCTTGCCGTCAAAGGGCGTTTTCGTCGCCGGGTCAAGGCAGGCTTCGAGCGCCCACATATAACCGACGCCGCGCAGCTCGCCGATATTGTTCGAGCGTTCCATGATCCCACGCAGCCCCTCTTCCATGCGGGGGGCCAGGCGTTTGACGTTATCGGCCAACCCTTCATTCATGACGACGTCGATGGCTTTCAGCGCAATGGCGCAGCCGACCGGATGGCCGGAGGCGGTGAAGCCATGCGGAAATTCTTCGATCGCTTCGGCAGCGGCGTCCAGACGGTCCGACAATTCAGGGCCAAGGATGACCGCGCCCATCGGGAACAGCCCGGCGGTGATGTTCTTGGACGAAATGATCGCGTCGGGCACGAAATCGTAGGTTTCGCAGCCCCAGGTGTTTCCGGTGCGCCCGAAGCCGCAGATGACCTCGTCAGAGACCAGCGGAATACCATGCTTTTTCAGGATTGGCTGAACCGCCTGAAAATAACCTTTGGAAGGCGGGATAACACCACCGGCGCCCATCACGGGTTCGGCGACGAAGGCGGCAATCGTATCGGCACCTTCGCGGGCGATGATGTCTTCAAGCTCTTTCGCCAGCCGCTGGGTGAACTGTTCTTCGGTTTCGCCCTCTTGCCCTTCACGCCAGTAATGCGGGCAGGTGAGGTGAATGAACCCGTCCAGCGGCAGACCGAAAACCTCATTATAGGGCTTGCCGGTCATGGAGGCGGAGACAGCAGTCACGCCGTGATAAGCCGATTTGCGGGTCAGGATCTTGCGGCGCTGCGGCTTATCCTCGGCACCGCCCAGAAACCACAGCATCTTCACCAGCGTATCATTCGCCTCGGAACCGGAATTCGTGTAGAAAACCTTGCCGCGCTCGAAGGGCGAGACCTCGATCAGCTTTTCCGACAGCATCACCGTCTGATCGGACATGCGCCCGAAAAAGGCGTGATAGCCGGGGAAGCGGTCATATTGCGCCTTGGCAGCGTCGGCCAACCCTTGATGGTCGAAACCTGCGACCATGTTCCAAAGGCCCGAATTGGCATCCAGATAGCGTTTGCCATTCGTGTCTACGACATAGGGACCTTCGCCATGTGTGACGACGACGGTGCCGCGTTCATGGACGCTCGGCAGGTCGGTGAAGCCGTAGAAGCTGAATTCCTCGGCGCGCTTTTCCCAGCTTTGCGGTTGGGCCATGATGATCTCCTGCGAAAGTTTGTCGGCAGGCTATCCGTCGCGCTGCGCCTCGGCAATGGGGTCTGCTGCATCCGCGTCGGGGCGGCGCGCGCCGATTACAGCGCCGGGGGCTGCAAGCGTCACGGTGACAAAGCTGACATAGAGCAGCAGATACCATGATCCGATCTTGGCAAAGCTGACCAGTTGCGCCTCACTCTGCCCCGCGTAAAGCCATGTGCCGGTGCGGGTTCCGATATTCTCAGCGACCCATAAGGCAATGCTGGCCAGAAAAGCCGACAGCACCATCGGCATCCGATACCAGCCGCGCGGGCGAAACCAGATCCATGTGCGTCCATAGACCAGCACCGTGCCCGCGAACAGGAACCAGCGGATATCGGGCAGATAGTGATGGGCGAAGAAGTTGACATAGATCGCCACGGCAAGCAGCACCGTCAGCCAGAAAGGCGGGTAGGGGACGTACCGCATGTCGAAATTGCGGATCGCACGGGCGATGAAAGAGCCGACCGAGGCATACATGAAGCCCGAGAACAGCGGCACGCCGGCAATGCGGAAAATCGCGTCTTCGGGATAGGTCCATGATCCGGCATAGGTCTTGAACAGTTCCATCGCCGTGCCGGTGATATGAAACAGCAGGATCACACGGGCCTCGGCCCAGCTTTCCATTTTCAGCGCGAGGAACAGAATCTGGATCGCCACCGCAAAGATGAACAGCGCGTCATAGCGGTTCAGCGCCCAGTCATCCTGCCAGATCGCCTTGCTCAGCAAGATCGCTATGAGAAGCAGTCCGCCAAACAGCGCCGACCAGCCCATCTTCAGCGTGAACATCACCAGATCAGAGACGCGCCCCGGCAACCGGGCGCGCGCCCAATTGCCGAGGCGATGCTCTAGCCTGCGGGTCTGGCCTGTGTGACGGTTCAGCTTACATGCCTTCGTAAAGCGGGAACCGGGCGCATAGCTGTGCGACCTCGGTCTTCACCTTTTCTTCCACCGCGCCATTGCCGTCTTCGCCATTCGCCGCAAGGCCGTCGACGACCTCGACGATCCAGCGGGCGATCTGGCGGAATTCTTCTTCCTTGAAACCGCGCGTGGTGCCTGCGGGCGCACCCAGGCGGATGCCAGAGGTCACGAAGGGTTTTTCCGGGTCGAACGGCACGCCGTTCTTGTTGCAGGTGACATGGGCGCGGCCAAGCGCTGCCTCAGCCGCCTTGCCTGTCACGCTTTTGGGGCGCAGATCAGCCAGACACAGGTGGTTGTCGGTGCCACCCGAAACGATGTCGATGCCGCCCTTCATCAGCTCATCCGCCATGGCGCGCGCGTTGGCGACAACTTGCGCGGCGTAATCTTTGAAGCTGGGATCAAGCGCCTCTTTGAACGCGACCGCCTTGGCTGCGATGACATGCATCAGGGGGCCGCCCTGAAGGCCCGGGAAAACGGCAGAATTGATCTTCTTCGCAATATCGGCGTCATTGGTCAGCACGATGCCGCCACGCGGGCCGCGCAGGGATTTATGCGTCGTCGTGGTCACGACATGGGCATGGGGCACGGGCGAGGGGTGCTGGCCGCCCGCCACCAGTCCCGCGATATGGGCCATATCCACCATCAGGTAAGCGCCGACTTCATCCGCGATTTTGCGGAACGCCTCCCAGTCCCAGACGCGGCTATAAGCCGTGCCGCCCGCGACGATCAGTTTCGGCTTGTGCTCCAGAGCCTTGGCGCGAATTTCCGCCATGTCCAGCAGTTGATCCTGCTGGCGCACGCCATAGCTGACGACATTGAACCATTTGCCCGACATATTCACCGGAGAGCCATGCGTCAGGTGACCGCCGGAATTCAGGTCCAGCCCCATGAAGGTATCGCCCGGCTGCAGCAGAGCCAGAAACACGGCCTGGTTCATCTGCGAACCCGAATTCGGCTGAACATTGGCAAATTCCGCGCCGAACAGTTCCTTGGCGCGGTCGATGGCCAGATTTTCGACGATATCCACATATTGGCAGCCGCCGTAATAGCGCTTGCCCGGATAGCCCTCGGCATATTTGTTGGTCAGAACGCTGCCCTGTGCTTCCAGCACGGCGCGGCTGACGATGTTTTCCGATGCGATCAGTTCGATCTCGTCACGCTGGCGGCCCAGCTCTTGCCCGATGGCTTCGCTGATGGCGGGATCGGCGTCGGCGAGGGTTTCGGTGAAGAATTGATCGCGGGTCATGGGCGGCTCCTGTAAGCGGGAATGGCGGCGGTTTAGCGGCTTTTTCTGCAGCGGCAAAGCCCTAAGACGCGCGTTTGACGCTGGACAAGGCCAGAAGGCTGGCCAAGATTGGCGGCATGAAAATACACTTTATCGCCAGTGAGACGGAGACAGCGCAGCAGGCGCTTGACGAGTTGTCCGCGCGCTATGGCCAGACGCCGTGGCGCGAGGCTGATGTGGTCGTCGCGCTTGGCGGGGACGGTCTGATGCTGAGCGTCATGCATCAGAACAAGGGCCTGCCGATCTATGGCATGAATCGCGGCACCATCGGTTTCATGATGAATGACTACGCGACCGGCGACCTGCCGGCGGCGATTGCCGCGGCAGAGGAGACGGCGATCAATCCGCTGGCGATGACGGCAAAGACTGCAGACGGGCGGGAATATGTTGCGCTTGCCATCAACGAGGTCAGCCTGTTGCGCGCGGGGCCGCAAGCGGCAAAGCTGCGCATTTCCGTCAATGACCGCGTGCGGATGGATGAGCTTGTTTGCGATGGGGCGCTGCTGTCCACCCCCGCCGGTTCGACTGCGTATAACTACAGCGCCAACGGTCCGATCCTGCCGATCGGATCGGACGTGCTGGCGCTGACGGCGATTGCCGCGTTCCGCCCACGCCGCTGGCGCGGGGCGATCCTGCCGAAAGGTGCCGTCGTGCGCTTTGAGGTGCTGGAGCCGGAAAAGCGCCCGGTCATGGCCGATGCCGATTCGCGCGGGGTGGATTCAGTCCTGTCGGTCGAAATCAGGTCAGAGCCCTCGATCAGTCACCGCCTTCTGTTCGATCCCGGTCATGGGCTGGAAGAACGCCTGACCCGCGAACAGTTTGTCTGAACCGGGGTAAGGGGGCTTTGCCCCCGGCCTTGCGGCCTCCCCCAAGGTATTTGGCCACCGAAGAGGCGGATCAGCGTGCCATCAGGATCGGCACGCGGGATTTGCCGAGCATGTTGCGTGTCGCGCCGCCGAGGATGGCCTGACGGAAGCGGGAATGGCCATATGCGCCCATCACGATCAGTTTTGCGCCGATCTCTTCGGCATGCCGGTCGAGGATGTCGCTTATCAGCGACTGGGTGCGGGCGAGGACTGAGACATCGACCTGAATGCCGTGACGGTTGAGCAGCTGCGCGAGCGCCGCGCCCGGATCGGGACCTTCCGGCCCGTCGGGCGAGGGGTCGATCACGGTCACCTCGACCTGCTTTGCTGAGGCCAGCAGAGGCATGGCGCGGCGCACTGCCGTCATCGCCTCTTCCGACTGGTTCCATGCAATCATGATGGATTGAGCAAAATCGGCGGGAAGGCCGGCATCGGGTACGATCAGCACCGGGGCAGAGCCCTCGAACAATGCCGCTTCGGTCACAGCGACAGCATCGGGTGCTGCGGCGTCGCCATAGGGGCGGGTCAGAACAACGAGGTCCGAGAAGCGTGCGCGCATTCCGATCAGTGTTGTCAGCCCGCCGACCTGCGCGACGGCGCTGTCGATAGACCAGCGGATATCCTCTGCCTCCAGCCGGGTCCGGATTTTCTTTTCCAGTGCTTCTGCCGCGGCCATCGCGTTGTCGATGGTTTCCTGAAACACATAGGCGGATGCCCCGGCATAGTAATAACCTGCCTGACTGTGATCGACGCCGAGGCAGAAAACCTCCAGATGGGCGTCCTCGCGCCGGGTGAGGTCAATCGCTGCGTCAAGCTGGGTTGTCTGATCTTCGGCGGTGATCACGGTGAGTATCGTCTTATAGGCCATGACGTGTCCTTTCAGGTCGCATGATCCGTTTCGTCCCGGCCCCGGCCCAGGCTGCAGCCGGACGGGTGTGGCGTTGATTACAGGCTGCGACCATATGGGCCGTTTCGTCAACCGGGTTTGACCGAGATCAAAGTGCGGATCAGCGCCATCCCCTATCACGGGGATGTGCGAACAGTATCCGAGCCGCCGGAGACGGTGTGATTCGGCCGTAATTCGCACATGGAAAGAGGACAGGAACCCATGTCGGATTACATCAAGCTGATCGTGCTTGGCCTGATCACTGTCATGGCTGCGATTGCGGCCAATTACGGGCGCGATCTGGCCTATTCGGTCAACATGACCATCGTGATGCTGTTCGCAGCGACGTTTTTTATCTATTACCTCCGGCGCACGGATGAACCCCATCCGGTTGCCGATGAGGCGAGTTATCAGGACGGGGTGGTGCGTGCCGGTGTGATTGCCACCGTATTCTGGGGCGTCGTGGGTTTTCTGGTCGGTGTGACCATCGCCGCGCAGCTTGCCTGGCCTGCGCTTAATTTTTCCGAGGCGGCACAGGGCTATCTGAATTTCGGCAAGCTGCGGCCCCTGCATACCTCGGCCGTTATTTTCGCGTTCGGGGGCAATGCCCTGATCGCAACATCATTTTACGTCGTGCAGCGGACATGTGCCGCCCGTTTATGGGGCGGAAATGCTGCATGGTTTGTGTTTTGGGGGTATCAGCTTTTTATCGTACTCGCCGCGACGGGGTATATTCTGGGGGCCACCCAGTCCAAGGAATATGCGGAACCGGAATGGTATGTTGACTGGTGGCTGACCCTCGTCTGGGTGGTTTATTTGCTGGTCTATCTTGGCACGATCATGAAACGTCGAGAGCCGCATATCTATGTCGCCAACTGGTTCTACCTGTCATTCATCGTGACCATCGCGATGCTGCATGTCGTCAATAATCTGGCGATACCGGTCAGCCCGTTCGGCGCGAAATCGGTGCAGCTTTTCGCCGGTGTGCAGGATGCGATGACGCAATGGTGGTACGGCCATAATGCGGTCGGCTTTTTCCTGACCGCTGGTTTCCTGGGGATGATGTACTACTTCATTCCGAAACAGGCTGAACGTCCGGTCTATTCCTACAAGCTGTCGATCATCCATTTCTGGGCGCTGATCTTCCTGTATATCTGGGCGGGTCCGCACCACTTGCACTACACCGCACTGCCCGACTGGGCCTCGACCCTCGGCATGGTGTTTTCGGTGATCCTTTGGATGCCAAGCTGGGGCGGCATGATCAACGGGCTGATGACGCTGTCGGGGGCCTGGGACAAGCTGCGCACCGATCCGATCATCCGCATGATGGTGGTGGCGGTGGGCTTCTACGGCATGGCGACCTTCGAAGGGCCGATGATGTCGATCAAGGCCGTGAACTCGCTGAGCCACTATACCGACTGGACCATCGGCCATGTCCATTCCGGCGCGCTTGGCTGGAACGGGATGATCACCTTCGGCGCGCTCTACTATCTGGTGCCGAAGCTGTGGGGGCGTGAGCGGCTGTATAGCCTGCAACTGGTCAGCTGGCACTTCTGGCTGGCGACCATCGGTCTGGTTCTCTACGCGGCCTCGATGTGGGTTTCGGGGATCATGGAAGGGCTGATGTGGCGCGAGGTCGACGATCAGGGCTTCCTGGTCAATGCCTTCGCCGACACCGTGCAGGCCAAATACGCGATGAACGTCGTGCGCTTCCTTGGCGGTGCGCTTTACCTGTCGGGCGGGATCATCATGGCGTGGAACCTCTGGGCCACCGTGACCCGCCAGGACCGCGTCCATCCGAACACTGCCGCCGTTCCGGCTGAATAAGGGGCTGCGAGATGAAGATCCTTGAAAAGCACAAGATCCTTGAAAAGAACGCCACACTGCTGCTGGTTTTCTCTTTCCTCGTGGTTACCGTCGGTGGCGTGGTCGAGATTGCACCGTTGTTCTACATCGACAACACCATCGAAGAGGTCGAGGGGATGCGCCCCTATACCCCGCTGGAGCTGACCGGACGCGACGTCTATATCCGCGAGGGCTGCTATGTCTGCCACAGCCAGATGATCCGCCCGATGCGCGATGAGGTGGAGCGTTACGGGCATTATTCACTGGCGGCAGAGTCGATGTATGACCACCCGTTTCAATGGGGGTCGAAGCGGACCGGGCCGGATCTGGCGCGGGTCGGTGGACGCTATTCCGATGAATGGCATATCGACCATCTGCGCGACCCGCGTTCGGTCGTGCCGGAATCGATCATGCCAGCCTATGGCTTTCTGGAAAACCGGATGCTGAAGGGCGAGCATATCGTGGACCGGCTGGAAACCGATGCCATGGTCGGCGTGCCCTATTCCGAAGACATGATCGCCGCCGCGCGCGAAGACTTTCTGGCGCAGGCCGATCCCTGGGCCGATGCCTCGGGGCTCGAAGAACGCTATCCCGGTGCGCAGCAGCGCGATTTTGACCGGCAGCCCGGCATCTCGGAAATGGATGCGCTGATTGCCTATCTTCAGGTCCTTGGCACGATGGTCGATTTCTCGACCTTTGAACCCGACCCGAACCGGTAAGGAGGACGCAATGGATATCTATACCCTGATGCGCCAATTTGCCGACAGCTGGGCCCTGCTGGCGCTGTTCGTGATCTTTGTCGGCGTGATCCTGTTCGTGTTCCGTCCCGGCGCACGCGTGTCACAGCAGGATGCAGCCTACAGCATCTTCCGAAACGAAACGCGGCCCGCGCCGCAGGACGATCCCAAGAAGGAGGCGCGGTGATGGCCGATAATGACAATGACAAGCGTGACGACAAGATCGCCAGCAATACCCCCGCCAGCGACGATCACGACAGCCCTCAGAACCCCGATAACCGCATTTCGCTGGAACGCGCCGCTGCGGACGATGAGCACAAGGCAGACGTCCTCGCCCATCCGACTGGCGAGCCTGAAGGTAAGAATCTGCACAGGCCCAAGCGTGTCGGCCCGCGCACCGGCAAGGCTCGTGCCGGTAAAATGGTCGAAGAGGTCGGATCGACCGGCCATAGCTGGGACGGGATCACCGAATACGACAACCCGATGCCCCGCTGGTGGTTGTGGAGCTTTTACGCAACCATCGTCTGGGGGCTGGCCTATACGATTTTCTATCCGGCGTGGCCGCTGATCAACGGCGCGACACAGGGCTTTCTGAACACGGATTACCGCAAGGAACTCGCCGCAGAGGTTCAGCGCTACGATGATGCTAATGCTGCAGTTCAGAGCAGACTTGCCGGGGTTGAACTGGCGGAAATCGCCGGGGATCAGGAACTGTCAAACTATGCCATGAACGCCGGTCGTGCGGTCTTTGCGACGTGGTGCGCGCAGTGCCACGGCTCTGGCGCGGGCGGGGCACGGGGCTATCCGAACCTGCTGGATAATGACTGGCTGTGGGGCGGCACGATTGAAGACATCCACACCACGGTCACGCATGGTATCCGCAGCGCAGATGACGATGAGACGCGTTATTCCGAAATGCCGCGTTTCGGCACCGATGAGTTGCTGGATGATGAGCAGATCGAGCAGGTCGTGGAATATGTTCTTGCGATATCAGGGCAGGAGCATAACGCCGAACTTGCGGCGCCGGGTGAGTCGCTTTTCATCGACAATTGCTCTGCCTGTCATATGGAGGACGGCACCGGCGACAGGTTCCAGGGTGCGCCGGATCTGACAGATGCGGTGTGGCTCTATGGCGGCGACGCGGAATCGCTTACGCAATCCGTTCACGATGCCCGCTTCGGTGTGATGCCCAACTGGTCGCCGCGCCTGTCGGAAGACGATATCCGCGCCGTGTCCTATTATGTCCACAGCCTTGGCGGTGGCGAATGATGCATGCAGATTCCGGCGGTTTCGGCTGCCGGGATGGCGCCGGCCCCTCGTCCTGTTCGCGCGTTTCCTGAGGGGCCGGCTACCGATGTAACAGGGCGGATTTTTCCATCCCGTCTTGCATTTCCGCTGGTCAGGGAGGGTAAGGGACGCCGCCCGATTTATGGATCGCAGATATATATTTTTCTCCGCCGATTGATGCAGGTCAAGGTCTTCAAGCTGGCCGGGGGTTAAACGCCCATGAACACGCAACAGGAGCCAGTTCATGTCAAGCCAGGATGCCGGTCCCCCGCCGAGCCTCTATGCCGCACGAGAGCCGATCTTTCCGCGTGCCGTGCACGGCTATTTCCGGCGGCTGAAATGGATCATCATGGCGCTGACATTGGGGGTTTATTACATCACGCCCTGGATCAGGTGGGATCGCGGGCCGGGTATGCCCGATCAGGCGGTGCTGGTTGATCTGGCCAACCGGCGCTTTTTCTTTTTCTGGATCGAGATCTGGCCGCACGAATTCTATTTCGTTGCGGGCCTGCTGGTCATGGCGGGGTTGGGGCTGTTCCTGTTCACCTCGGCGCTTGGGCGGGTCTGGTGCGGCTATACCTGCCCGCAGACCGTCTGGACCGATCTTTTCGTTCATGTCGAACGCTGGATCGAGGGCGACCGCAACAACCAGATCCGGCTGTGGCGTTCGAAATGGGATGCGCGTAAAGTCCGGCTGCGGCTAACGAAATGGGCCCTATGGCTGTTGATCGGGCTGCTTACAGGTGGCGCGTGGGTGTTCTATTTCACCGATGCACCGACACTTCTGGGCAACCTGTTAACCGGCGACGCGCACCCGGTCGCCTATATGACCATCGCCGTGATGACCGCGACCACCTTTCTGTTCGGCGGCTTCATGCGCGAACAGATATGCATCTATGCCTGCCCCTGGCCACGCATTCAGGGCGCAATGATGGATGAAGACACGCTGACAGTCGCTTACCGCGAATGGCGCGGCGAGGAACGCGGCAAAATCCGCAAGGGCGAGGCGACGAAATCCGATGATCCGACCTCGGCCAAAGGCGATTGCATCGACTGTTTCGCCTGCGTCAATGTCTGCCCGATGGGCATCGACATCCGCGACGGCCAGCAGCTTGAATGCATCACCTGCGCCCTGTGCATTGATGCCTGTGATGAGATCATGGACAGGATCGGCAAGCCGCGCGGGCTGATCGACTATATGGCGCTGAAGGACGAAACGGCGGAGCGTATCGGCAATGAAGGACAGTCGCTGATCCGCCACATCCTGCGGCCGCGCACGCTGTTGTATTTTACGCTGTGGTCGGCAATCGGCGTCGGGCTGCTGGTGGCGCTGTTCATGCGCTCTCCTTTCGATCTGAACGTCACCCCGGTGCGCAACCCGCTTTACGTGACCCTCTCGGACGGCTCTATCCGCAACACATACGAACTGCGTCTGCGCAATAAACAGCATGAGCCGAAAGAGTTCACGATCAGCGCGGTTGGCGATGCGGGCGAAGCGCCCGCGCAGACCGAAATTCGCGTTGAAGGTGCGCAGGGCGCGACAGTGCTGGTGCCCGCCGACGATACAGCGACGCTGCGCGTCTACCTGACGGCCGATGTCGGATCGACAATGGCGGGCGAGGCGACCACCGATCTGCGCCTGGTTGTCAGCGATGCGGGCGGACAGCAATCCACCGTCGCCACGGTCTTTCACGGAAAGGAATAGCACGATGCCCGAGCTTCAGCTTTCGCCACTGACGATCAGTCTGATAATCGTGCTGGCGGTTGCGCTTCTGTTTCTGGCCCCTTTCTTGCTGCTGACCGGGCGCACGCCGCTGACCGGGCGGGGGATGCTGACGGTTTTTCTATCGCTTTTCGGGATCATCATCGGCGTAAATATCGTGATGGCCGTGACCGCAGTGCGTAGCTTTCCCGGGCTGGAGGTGGCGAACTCATATGTTGCCTCGCAGAATTTCGACCGCGAACGTGCCGCACAGCAATCGCTCGGCTGGCGGGCAGAGCCGGTTTACGAAAATGGCCAGCTAAGCGTTAAGATTTCCGATGCACAGGGCCTGCCCGCGCCGGTCCAGGCGTTGAACATCACTGTCAGCCGGCCAACGCAGAAACGCGATGATGTGAGCCCGGAGATGCGCTATCTTTCCGGCCTCTGGGTTGCGGATCTGAATTTGCAGCCCGGTGCCTGGGTCGTGCACCTGCAGGCAGAGGCACCGGACGGCACCATCTTCCGTCAGCGTCTGGCCGATTACCCCGGCAGCCTGGTGAAGGGCTGATATGGCAGATCTCAGCGTAGATCGTCATTATGACGCGCGGCTCAGCGCGTGCCCGGCATGTGATGCGGCACCTCTGGCGGGACGGATCGCCGCTTCCGCCATGACCGGCGATATGATCCTGTCGCTGCCGGGCGTGCATTGCGCGGTCTGCATCACCGATGTCGAGCGCGCATTGCTGGCAGAGGAAGGCGTCAGGTCGGCCCGCGTCAACCTGACCCTGCGCCGCGTCAGCATCGACGCGCCCGGACGCCGCGCCGAGGAGTTCATTCCCGTTCTGGAAGCCATCGGCTATGAGGCGCATGAGCTGGACGGTGCTGCGCTTACCTCCAATGCCGCCGACCGGCAGGGCCGCGACATCCTGATGCGCATCGGGGTCGCCGGTTTTGCGATGATGAATATCATGATCCTTTCGGTTGCCGTCTGGTCGGGTGCCGAGGGCGCGACGCGCGATATGTTCCACTGGATTTCCGCAGTGATTGCCGTGCCAACGGTTATCTTTGCCGGACAGCCTTTCTTCGTCAGCGCCTGGCGCAGCCTGCGCGTCGGAAGGTTGGGCATGGATGTCCCGATCTCTCTGGCGCTTATACTCGCCACGGCGATCTCACTTTTCGAAACGCTGCAATCCGGGCATCACGCTTATTTTGATGCGGCGGTCATGCTGTGCTTCTTTTTGCTGGTCGGGCGATATCTTGACCATCGCAGCCGTGCCATCGCCCGTTCCGCGGCGGAGGAACTCACTGCATTAGAGGTTCCGCGTGTCGTGCTGCTGCGTGACGGGGCAGAGCAGGTGGTGAATGTTGCTGAGCTGCGGCCCGGCGATGTCATCCGTATCCGTCCGGGTGCGCGGGTCGCTGCCGACGGGGAAGTCGTGAACGGCATGTCCGAAATCGACCGCTCGCTTCTGACGGGCGAAAGCCTGCCGGTGCAGGCGGGACCCGGTGCCGTGCTATCTGCGGGAGAAGTCAATCTGACCGGCCCGCTGGATCTGCGCGTGACGGCCGCAGGGCGCGACAGTTCGCTGTCGCGACTGGCCGATCTGGTCGCCAATGCAGAGGCATCGCGCGGACGCTATGCCTCTCTTGCAGAACGTGCGGCCCGCGCTTACTCGCCCGTCGTTCATCTGATGGCGTTGATAAGCCTGCTGGGCTGGCTTCAAGCAACGGGTGACTGGCGCGTTTCACTGAACGTGGCGGCAGCGGTGCTGATCATTACGTGTCCGTGCGCACTTGGTCTTGCGGTTCCAGCCGTTGTCACCGCCGCCTCGGGCCGATTGTTCCGGCGCGGCCTGCTGATAAAGGAAGGCACCGCGTTGGAGCGGCTGGCAGAGGTTGATACGGTTGTCTTCGACAAGACCGGCACCCTGACGATGGGGCAGCCGGAATGGGTCCGCGGCGACGCTCTGCCTGACGATCTGCGCCCGGTTGCGCTGTCGATCGCAGCCGGTTCGGGGCATCCGCTGTCGCGAGCACTTGTTCAGGCTCTGCAGGCCGATGGGGTCGCGCCTGCCGCCATTCTCAAGATTAAAGAGCTGCCGGGATATGGGGTCCAGGCGGAGTGGCAGGGGCGTAACGTCCGGCTTGGCCGCGCCGATTGGATCGGTGCGGACGCGCCGGCACTGGCTGCGGGGCCCGTTACCGTTCTTGCAGTCGAAGGCCGCGACCCCGTGCCACTTCATTTCACCGATGCTTTGCGCCCCGGCGCAGCAGAGTGCGTGGCGACATTGCGCGGGCAGGGCAGACGGGTGCTGATGCTGTCCGGCGATGCAAAGACTGCGGTTGCCCACGCGGCTGCTGCCTTGGGAATAGATGAATTCCGTGCCGGAATGACGCCACAGCAGAAAGAGGCTGAGATTGCCGCCCTGACAAGTGGCGGCGCGAAAGTGCTGATGGTGGGCGACGGGCTGAACGATACGGCGGCACTCGCGCGGGCTCATGTCTCGATTTCACCAGCATCGGGCTTGGATGCGGCGCGGGTCGCATCGGATATCGTGCTGATGGGGCAGGATCTGGCGCCGGTCGCTGATGCGCTGACGCTTTCCGGAAGCGCCCGCCGGAGGATCAAGCAGAATTTTGCGATCTCAATCGCGTATAACATCGTCGCGGTTCCCTTTGCCGTGGCTGGGTTTGCGACACCGCTGATGGCGGCGCTTGCCATGTCGCTCAGCTCGATCACCGTCACGCTCAATGCGCTG
This sequence comes from Paracoccus albus, assembly GCF_027913035.1. Classification (NCBI taxonomy): domain Bacteria; kingdom Pseudomonadati; phylum Pseudomonadota; class Alphaproteobacteria; order Rhodobacterales; family Paracoccaceae; genus Paracoccus; species Paracoccus albus. The sequence goes on along the minus strand of NZ_CP115775.1, from coordinate 2,070,927 downwards.
AGGCTGCGCTGATGCAGATATTGTTCATCCTTATCCCGGTATCGCTTTTGCTTGGGGCAGGCGGGCTGGTCGCGTTTTTGTGGTCCCTCAAGACGCGGCAATATGACGACCCAAAGGGCGATGCCGAACGAATCCTGTCAGACGAATGGGATGACCGGCCAAAACCGCCGCCGATGGATCAGAACAAAGATCCCTGAGGGTCGCGGTCATTGCGCACCGGCAGCTTGCCATCGGCGAATTCGATCTCCATCCGGTTCGCTTGCGTTGCGTCCGCCGCTTTGGTCAGCACATGGCCCGCCTCGTCACGGATCACGGCAAATCCGCGCTCCAGTGTTTGGGTATAGCCAAGCGAGACGCGCATCCGGTCAAGACGCTCCAAAGCCTCACCCCGGCGGGAAACTCCACGAGCAAAGGCCGCGTTCAGGCGCGCGCCAAGCGGGATCAGGTTTTCGCGCCCCTTCGCCGCGTCGCGCCTTGCGTCCGACAGAACGCGTGCGCGACCATTGACGAGGCGCTGCGACAGGGCGTCAAACCTATCCTTGCGCCTGCCATTGCCGGTTTTTCCTGCGGTGCCGAAATGGCGGATGAGGTTATCCAATGCGGTGCTCGCCCGCTCTGTCTGGCGTAGCAGCATTGCCGGGGTAAGGCGCAGACCGGTCAGCCTGTCGCGGCGGCGATGGGTCAGGTTGCGAAGGGCGGGTTCAAGCGCACCGCCACGGAAATCCAGCCGTTGGCGCGCGCCTTCGGTCAGCGCCTGCGGACGGCCAAGTGCGCGGCCCAGATCCACCAGCCGCTGGGCCGAACGTTCGTGCCGCTGTGCCATCGCCTGTCCCATGCGCAGCCGTGCCTGCTGCAATTGCAGCCCAAGCTCGCGCCGCACCGGCACGGCGATTTCGGCAGCGGCGGTGGGGGTCGGCGCACGGCGGTCGGCGGCGAAGTCGATCAGCGTGGTGTCGGTTTCATGACCAACGGCTGAGATCAGGGGAATTTCGCTTTCGGCGGCGGCGCGGACCACGATTTCTTCGTTGAAACCCCACAAATCCTCAATCGAACCGCCGCCCCGCGCCACGATCAGCAGATCAGGTCTTGGGATCGGGCCATCCTTGGGTAAAGCGTTGAAGCCGCGTATACCTGCCGCGACCTCTCCCGCCGAAGCTGCACCCTGAACTGCGACGGGCCAGATCAGCACATGGCTGGGAAAGCGGTCGCGCAGGCGGTGCAGAATATCGCGGATGACGGCACCCGAAGGCGAGGTGACAACGCCGATCACACGCGGCAGATAGGGCAGGGGCTTCTTGCGTTCAGCATCAAACAGGCCTTCCGCGGCCAATGCCTTGCGCCGCTTTTCCAGCATCGCCATCAGCGCACCAGCACCAGCCGGTTCCAGATCGTCCACGATAAGCTGATATTTCGACTGGCCGGGGAAGGTGGTCAGCTTGCCGGTGGCGATGACCTCCATCCCCTCTTCCGGCTTCTGGCTGAGGCGGGCGACCTGACCCTTCCAACTGACCGCTGCAATCACGGCACGGTCATCCTTCAGGTCGAAATAGACATGGCCCGAGCGTGGCATTGATACCCGCCCAATCTCTCCGCGCACACGAACACGACCGAATTCGCCCTCAATGACGCGTTTCACTGCACCGGAAATTTCCGAAACTGATAGGGGCGGGTTGTTGCTTTTGGGATTACAGTCGCGGTCTTCGAAAAGGTCAGACATGGGAGGTTAGTTGCTGTCAATATCAGAGCGTGCCAAAGCGGCGCACAGAGCGAAGGATTTGGAAATTATCGGTGGCATTAAGGATGTCACCGCGCACTTCTATGGAGTTTTCTTGCTTGTAGCGCTTCACGACGGTAACGTCGCCGGTCCTTGAATTTGTAGGCTGGCCATTGAATATAATCATATACACTTTTCGAAATAATCCGTTCCGGATAATCGTACTTAAACATCACATAAGGCAGAATTGGTTGATCTCGCGGGCAAGCATTTGAAAATAAATCAAGCCAATGCTCGTTCATGCGGTCGGTGCTTGCGTCGCCCATTTTCTGTACCATCATGGTGTTAACGTACAGATTCTTGCCCCTCGGCATTTCTGATTTCTGAAACAGCTTTTTGGTATGTTCATACTGGCTCTGACTTATAAGGCCCTTGCCAAGCACAGTTCTCAGCTCTCTATAAGGGTCGCGCGGGGAATCGTGCCTAAACAGATATCGCCCGTCTGGGCAGAGCCCGAATTGGTTTTCAAGATTTTGCACTACTGTCTCGGGCGCGACCTTCAGATAGGCGCGGTTATCGACATAGATAGCCCACTGCGCGGTATTCGGAAGGACGAGATGCGGGCAGATCTTGGCGAGGCGCGACGCGATCCTAGGATCGTCGCTGCCTAGGCGAATGCACTCCACATCGCCCGGCAAGCCGCGGCTGCGCAAATCGGCATGGTCGGTAAAAACAATTTTTCTAGCAGTCGTTGCAGGTGACAAACAGTTAATGTTCAGCGGTTCGTGATCACCGAAATAGCATGAATAGAGCACGATACCGCTATCATCAGGGATCATGACCTAGCCTTGAAGAATATCGTTCTGATCGGAAGCCGCTTGTGATGTCCCCCATCTATCACATCTTCTACCTTACCGAATTCGCTGCATTCACGGTTCAGCAAAGATATCAAACTATCTTCAGAAATGCCGAATGCGTCCAGCAAATCGACCCTGCCAGGTTCATAATTCCAACCGTGGTCTATCAGCAGCCAACCGTTCTTGTTCAGACAGGAAGCCCAGGTCGTAAACAGTAGCTTCGGATCATATGTATGATCCCATGAGTTGGAATAGATGAAATCGAAATGACCTAGCCATTCCGGTTTTATATCGTGAAAATCCCATTGTACTGTTCTCGGAAAATCAGTCGCGGTGTCCGAAATTTCGGTCCCGAACACATCGGCGTCACCTCCAATGTGTTTACCGAACCATTCCTGCTCCTTTCCGCGCCGCGTCCCGTGACAGACGCCATATTTTATTGGGCCGGGATGTCTGTCACATAAATGCTTGGCAAGAATCTTTATATGTTTTTCACCGACCCATTGGTTTTCGATCTTCGCCTTGTTGCCGATGGTCTGTATTTCTTTATATTTCTCGTAAGAAAATTCACCGTTCGAAATATATGTTGCCAGCTTGTAGTCGTCTTCCTCAATAAAGTCGTCGGCTTGCGCCGTTCTTTGAATTGATCTTAGCTTTTTGTGCCAGCCCGTTGACATTGTTTTTTGTTGCCTTCACGATTATGGCTTCTGTGATATCGGATATCAGGCTTACGAAATCTTGTCTACGGCCGGCCGCTCACGAAATGGTTGCAATCCGGCGTCGGTGCCTCCGGCTTGTCCCGGCCGCCGTAACTTCTTAAGAGGCGGTCTGAAGGAACCAGACTTTGTAGGTACGGCCCCATGAATATCCTGATCCTCGGCGGCGGCGGGCGCGAACATGCGCTTGCGTGGGCAATCCGGCAGAACCCGAAATGCGACCGCCTGATCGTCGCGCCCGGAAATCCCGGTATTGCCGATGTGGCGGAATGTGCCGATCTGGACATTCTGTCCCGCTCTGACGTCTGCGATTTTGCTCAGGAAAATGCGATTGATCTGGTGGTGATCGGGCCAGAGGCCCCGCTTGCCGCAGGCGTAGCTGACGCTTTGCGGGCGGCCGGATTGCTGGTGTTCGGACCCTCGCAGGCGGCTGCTCAGCTGGAGGCATCCAAGGGCTTCACCAAAGAAATCTGCGATGCCTGCGCGGCCCCGACCGCCGCCTGGGCCCGGTTTTCGGATGCGAGCGCTGCGCGCGATTATGTCACCAGGCTGGGCGCGCCGATTGTCGTGAAGGCTGACGGGCTGGCTGCGGGCAAGGGTGTGGTCGTTGCCGAAACCGTCGGGCAGGCGCATGAGGCGATCGAAATGATCTTTGACGGTGCCTTCGGCGATGCGGGCGCAGAAGTCGTCATTGAGGAGTTCATGGAAGGCGAGGAGGCCAGCTTCTTCGTGCTGTCAGACGGCGTGAATTGTCTGCCCATCGGCACCGCACAGGACCACAAGCGCGTCGGCGAAGGCGATACCGGGCCGAATACCGGCGGCATGGGGGCCTATTCGCCCGCGCCGGTGCTGAGCGACGCCATTCAGGCGCAGGTCATGGACCAGATTATCCGCCCGACCGTGGCCGAAATGGCAGCGCGCGGGACCCCGTTCCAGGGCGTGCTTTATGCCGGGCTGATGATACAGAACGGGCAGGCACGGCTGGTCGAATATAATGTCCGCTTTGGCGATCCCGAATGTCAGGTGCTGATGATCCGGCTTGGCGCTCAGGCGCTTGATCTGATCCATGCCTGTGCCGAGGGGCGCTTGAACGAGGTCACAGTCAACTGGGCCGACGATCATGCGCTGACTGTGGTGATGGCGACGCAAGGCTATCCCGGCAGTTATCCGAAAGGCAGCGCAATCCGTGGGCTGGATGATTTGCCCGAGGATAGCTTTCAGATGGTTTTCCACGCAGGCACGACAGAGAAAGACGGCGGGATCATCGCCACCGGCGGCCGCGTTCTGGCGGCGACAGGAAGGGGTGACAGTCTTGCCGAGGCGCGAGAGCGGGCCTATGCGCTTGTCGAAGGCATTGACTGGCCCGAAGGCTTTCACCGCCGTGATATCGGTTGGCGGGCATTATAACAGGGCAGGTTGGGATGGTGCGCTGAAGCGCACCTTTCCCCAACAATCAGAAATCTACCTTCACACCCGGCAGGTTCAGCGTAGTGACAAGTTCGCGCAGTTCCTGCCTGGCGGCGATGTTGGACATGCTCAGCTGCTCGGTTCCGATATCCTTCAGATCCAGCAGCGTCAGCCCACGCGGAAACAGCTCTCGGAAAATGACGCGTTCGGCAAAGCCGGGGGCGACGCGGAACCCGATACGCTTCGATAACTGGGTCAGCGCCGTGCCGACCTTGCGCTTGTTGTGCATCTGCTGAGAGCCAAGGCGGTTGCGTAGTACGACCCAGTCAATCGGCCCCGCACCCGCCGCCTGCCGGCCCTGTCGCGCAGACCAGACCATTTCGGCATAGATCGAAGGCCCCAGCACCTTGCCGTCAGGCGACATCCGCGCCAGCAGGTCAAAATCGATGAAACTGTCATTCATCGGTGTGATCAGCGTATCGGCCAGCATATGCGCCATCTGCGCCAGCCGCGTATGCGAACCGGGACAGTCGATCAGGATAAAATCGTGATCCGGCTCCAGCCCGGCCATCGCTTCTGAAAGCGGGTCGGTGTCATTGGGCGATTTCGCATCAATCGTGCCAAGTGTCGGCGTCGGAAGATTCAGCCCTTTATCACCCGAGAAATGGATACGATTTTCCAGATAGCGGCCAAAACTGCGCTGCCGGATATCCAGATCGAGCGCCGCGACCCGGTGCCCCATCCGTGCAAGCGCCGTCGCCAAATGCATTGAGGTCGTGGATTTCCCCGACCCGCCCTTTTCGTTGCCGACGACGATGATATGCGCCATGAATCGCTTCTGTTCTTGCCTCAGGGTCGCGGGAACATAGGCGCTGAACCGGTGGTTGGAAAGGCGTTCTGGCGCACCTCAGCGCTTTCCGGAACATATCCTGTTGGATCTCCGGAAGGAGGGGGTGCTTGGCTCTGTCCGTGGCCGTTCGGACGGGTGCCGGCTGACGAGTTCTGCGACGGACGCGTAACGAGCGACGCGGCAGGAAGGCACGTTACCGGCCAACCCGCAGCCGGCCGAGCGCCATTCGGTTGGTGGGAACGGACCTTCAAATGCTGAGGTGATCGATCAATCGCGCCGCCGGGTACATGTTCCGGCGCAACCCTGCCATTCGAGCATTGCTTGCCCTGCCTCTTTCATGATGCTTCGTCCAGTGGCAGTCTTAGCGATGCGGTTTGAAGGCGGACCTTAGGAAAATGTACGACCCAAAGGGAAATGGCCGGGACAAAGCAGCCGAGACGGTCCGTTTCGCAGAGGCCGCACCACCACCGCACCTGCGCCATATCGTGCACCGGTTTCTGGAAATCCGCACAAGCACGCCCTTGCGGGAAGACTATCGCTTTCACGCGCTGCCCGACGCCTGCACATATGCGGTCTTCGACCAGATCAACCCGAAAATCGCCGGTATAACTTGCCTGAATGCGACTTCAGAGGAGTTCAACCTTGGCCGCGAGTTCCATTTTGTGAATATCCGCTTCTACCCTGGTGTCTGGCACCGTTCGGTCGAGCCGACCTCATACGGGCAGGTTAAGACAGCGTATCAAGGCCAGCTGTCGCTGACCCAAACGAACAAGCGACTGCGAACGGGCGATTTTAAGGCAAAACAGGATATGCTTGTCGGCTTTGTCGAAGCCCTGACGCGATCCGGGCACGTTGTGGAAAACCGGATCGCCGAAAGGATCCTGCATCATATCGACGAGATTCACTCTGTCGCGGATATGGCCGACCTTTGCGCCCTGTCATCGCGGCAGCTTCAGCGGGTCCTCAAGCAGACGACAGGCTTTAGGCCCCATGACTTCCTGAAGATCCTGCGGCTTCAGCTTTCCCTGCGGGACGAGCCATCGCTTTCCTACGCTGATCAATCGCATTTCATCCACTCTTTCCGCAATGCGACTGGATATACCCCCGGTCGTTATGCGCGGAAGTTCGATGTCTGAAATCTACAATACGCGGACGGAACCTCCTGCTAGCTGATTCTTGCACAGAAAATTTTTTGCAGGAGGCTATGATGCAGGGAATGAATGCCGTCGGTTGGTTCGATATTTTCGTGGATGATCTGGATCGCGCGGCGAGGTTTTACCAGACGGTCCTGGATTGCAAGCTAGAGCCACTTCCCGATCCGGGAGGGGAAAGTCAGATGCTCAGCTTTCCGGCGGATATGAGCGTCTATGGCGCGGGTGGGGCATTGTCCAAATCCAGCCGCGCTTCACCGGGTGTTGGTGGCACGATCGTCTATTTCTCGGCCGATGACTGCGCGGTCGAGGAAGGCCGCGTCCAGGCAGCGGGCGGGAAGGTTCTAAGACCGAAATTCTCTATCGGGGAATTTGGCTTCGTCTCGCTGTGTATGGACACCGAAGGGAACATGTTCGGCATCAGCTCTATGAAGTGAGCCGAGACCACAAAAAACGCCGCCCCGAAAGGCGGCGTTTTCCGTTCTTCGCGGTAGGGACGATCAGAAGCCCAGACCGGCATATTTGTTCTTGAACTTCGACACACGGCCGCCGGCGTCCATCAGGCGGGCGTTGCCGCCGGTCCATGCGGGGTGCGAGGTCGGGTCGATGTCCAGCGACATGGTGTCGCCTTCCGCACCCCAGGTCGAACGGACCTGATAGGTGGTGCCGTCGGTCATCTTGACTTCGATCATGTGGTAATCGGGATGGATGTCTTTTTTCATGACGATGATCCTCAGGCCTTGGCGTCGGCCTTGTCGGCCTTCGGCTTGTAGTTGGTGACTTCGGCGATACGGGCCGACTTACCGCGACGATCGCGCAGATAGTACAGCTTGGCGCGGCGGACGCGGCCACGGCGGACCACGGTGATGGAATCGATATTGGTCGAGAACAGCGGGAACACACGCTCCACGCCCTCACCGAAGGAAATCTTGCGAACCGTGAAGGATGCGCCGATGCCATTGCCGCCTTTGCGGGCGATGCAGACGCCTTCATAGTTCTGCACACGGGTGCGCGTGCCTTCGGTCACTTTATAGCCGACGCGAACGGTGTCGCCGGCCTTGAAATCCGGAATATCCTTGCCGAGTTCGGCAATCTGCTCTGCTTCGAGCTCTGCGATCAGGTTCATCGCTGTTCATCCTTGTCATGCGCAGGGTAGCCCCCTGCTTGGTTTGATGCGCCCGAGAGCTGTCGGTCCTTTGTCGGGTCCATGTCAGCGCCGGTTTCCCGGTCCTGAAATGCCCGCCACAGGTCGGGGCGGCGTTGCTTTGTCAGCCTTTCGGCCTGTTCGCGCCTCCAAGCAGCAATGGCCGCGTGATTGCCGGACATGATGACATCCGGTATCCTGCGGCCTTCCCACTCGGCGGGGCGAGTATATTGCGGGTGCTCAAGCAAGCCTTCGGAAAAGGATTCCTCGGCCAGCGACGCCTGATTCCCAACGACGCGCGGTATAAGCCGAACCGTCGCGTCAATCAAGACCTGAGCGGCAAGCTCTCCTCCGGTCAGGACATAGTCGCCAATGCTGACCTCTTCGATCGCGTGGGCATCCAGCACACGCTGATCGACACCTTCGAAACGCCCGCAGATCAGCGTGGCGCCGGGCCCTTCCGCAAGCGCCCTTGCGCGGGCCTGTGTCAGCGGTTTGCCGCGCGGCGACAGGTAGATCACGGGCAAGCGCCCCCCGGCTTGATGCAGCGCCGCATCCATCACATCCGGACGGATGACCATGCCCGCGCCGCCGCCTGCGGGTGTATCATCGACATTGCGATGCTTGCCGATGCCATATTCGCGCAGGGGTATGGTGCGCAGGTTCCACAGCCCGTCTTTCAGCGCCTTGCCGGTCAGCGACAGGCCCAGAATGCCGGGAAAAGCCTCTGGGAACAGTGTGATCACATTTGCCGTCCACGCGCCCGCAGCCTGATGCGCCGACATCAATTCGCGCGGTCGCGCAGATGCCTGAATCGACAGCCGGCCATGCGATTTCGGAGGCGTGTTCATTCGTCAGAGCCGGGTGGATCGGCAACGATGCGGCCAGCGGTCAGGTCAACCGTCGGCACGATCTGCCGGGTGAATGGCAGCAGCAGCGGCGGCGTGCTGGCAATCTCAAGTATATCGCCCGCGCCGTGATCGAAGATCGCCCTGACCCGGCCAAGCACCTTGCCGCCGGTATCGACGACCTCAAGCCCGATCAGATCGGCGTGGTAGAATTCATCATCGGGCAGATTGGGCAGGGCAGTGCGCGGTGCCCACAGCGTCGTGCCCTTCAGGGCCTCGGCCTCTTCACGGGTCGCTATACCTGACAGCCGTGCACCCAGCCCCCCGGTGACGGGACGTGTCAGCGTGACGGTGAAGCTACGCTCGCCGTTCTCGGTCCAGAGGGGGCCGTAACCGGCGATGTCCGCGGCTTCCGTGGTAAAGCTTTTCAGCCGCACCTCGCCATGAACGCCAAAGGCCCCGGCAATCGCGCCAACGCAAATTTTGTCAGACATGGTTCACTGCTCTCCGCATATTCCTGCCCGCAACCAGACCCCCCCAGAGTTCTTGCAAAGCGTCATCTGATGGCTGCGTTCAAAGAACATGCCCGCCGCGAAGGCGAGCATCAACAGGATTGCAAGCCGCATCAGCCGTAAGATGAACATGACGGTCCTGAAATTTCAGCGGCCCGCCGAAGGGGCGGGCCGTGATGCGATTATTCCGAAGCGGCTTCCTCGGCAGGTGCTTCTTCTGCCGGGGCGTTCTTGGCTTCTTCCGCTGCGCGCTTGGCTTCCTCTTCGGCTTCCTTGGCGGCGGCGGCTTTGTCTTCGCGCTCTTTGATGCGGTCCTGAGCTTTCTTGCCCGGCTGCGCTTTCTTCATGTTCTTGCGCTCTGCCTTTTCCTTGACACCGGCAGCTTCCAGGAAGCGGGCGATGCGGTCGGTCGGCTGTGCGCCCTGGTCCAGCCAGTGCTGAACGCGTTCCATATCCATCTGAACGCGCTGCTCGCTGTCTTTGGGCAGAAGCGGGTTATAGGTGCCCAGCTTTTCGATGAAGCGGCCGTCGCGCGGCATGCGCGAATCGGTTGCGACAATCGCGTAATGGGGGCGCTTCTTGGAACCACCACGGGCGAGACGGATTTTCATGGCCATTGCGTTTCTCCTTTAAAATGGCGTGTTTATGCCGCGTATCTAACGCGTCATGATTGGAATTTTTCGTGATGACGGATGACTTCCGCGATCACGAAATTCAGGAATTTGCGCGCGAATTCCGGATCGAGATCAGCCTCGCGCGCGAGGTGTTCCAGGCGTTCGATCTGGTCGGCTTCGCGCGCAGGATCGGACGGAGGAAGATCGTGTTCGGCCTTGAGGCGGCCGACGCTTTGGGTGTGCTTGAACCTCTCGGCCAGCGTATAGACAAGGATCGCGTCCAGCCGATCGATGCTGTCACGATGTTCCTTCAGAAGGTCGGCGGCGCGGGCGACGGGATCAGTCATTTCTGCCCCCAAACGGCGCATTTAATGCGTCTATAATCCGTATATACATCACGCGACCCCCTTCGGATGGCGATAGACCAGACAAGGCTCGTCCGGTTTCGGTTGCGCGGCGTCTGGATCGACGATGGCGCCCAAGCGTTCCGCCAGCCTGATCGAGCGCGCATTATCGGCGTCGATGTAGCTGACGATATCTGTCCAGCCGAGATCGCGGCGGGCGAAATCGCGCGCGGCGGCCGCGGCCTCGAACGCATAGCCCCGCCCTTCGGCCTGCGGGGTCCAGACGGTCCAGCCGATTTCGGTTTCCGGCCAGTCGGCAGGATGCCACGGGCCGGTCATGCCAAGCGGCGTGTCGTCGCCCTGCAGCGTGAAGGCGAAGCTGCCATAGCTGCGCATGACCCAGTGGCCGATGACATGACCAAAGCTGCGCCACGCATGGCCAAGGGTGATATCGGCACCGCCCCCGCAATATTGCGCGCGCGAAGTCATGTAGAAGTCACGCCATACCGGCCAGTCGGCGGCTTGTGGCGCGCGCAGGATAAGGCGTTCGGTTTCCAGAACCGGAGTTGTGGACAAGGCGATCATGCGGCCTCCTTGGGGTGACGCCAGATCCGGCCCTTGCGCCCGGCGGGCGAGGTCCAATCGGATTCGACCGTCGCGCCCAGACGGGTGGCGACGGCTTCCGAGCGGATATTGCCAAGCGCGATGATCGAGATCAGATGCGGCAGACCCCATTGCGCAGCGGCGTGGCGGCGCATGGCGGTTGCGGCCTCGGTAGCGTAGCCCTTGCCTTCGGCACCGTCATAAAGTGTCCAACCGAGTTCGGGTTCGGGCCAGCCCTTCGGAAACCAGATGCCGCAGCGACCGATCTGTGCCCCGCTTGTTTTGTCGATGGCGGTGCACATGCCGAAGCCGTGCAATTGCCAGTGGCCAAGCTCGATGGCGAAGCCGCGCCATGCCGTCAATTCGTCCAGCGGGCCGCCATTCCCCGCCGAGCGCTCGGTGGCGTAATAGGCGATAAAGGCCTTCAGATCCTGCGGTTGCGAACGGCGCAGGATGAGGCGGTCGGTCTCCGCGATCTGCATTTGGGTCGGGCTCATGCGCTCACCTTTGAGGCGGTGGGCATGGCGTAGATGTCGCGGTCGATCCCGTCGGGGAAGGTTTCGCGGCGTTGCCTCAACCCGCCAAGGGATTCGGTCAGACGGCGGGCAGGGATGTTTTCGTCGCGGAAATGGGTTTCGACCCGGTCCCACCCCAATTCGGTGCCCGCCCATGCGAGCACAGCGCGCGAGGCTTCCTGCGCGATGCCCTGACCGCGTGCGGCGGGCAGAAGCCACCATGTGAGCTCGTGGCCCGGCCAGCCCTCGGGATGGACGATGCCGCAGCCGCCGAGAGCCGCGTCATCCTGTTCGATGACGAATTTGCCGAAACCTTTCAGCGCCCAATGCCCGATATCGCGGCAAAGGATGCCATATGACTGATAGGGCAGAAGCGGGCCGCCGTAGAAATGCGAGGCCTCTGAATCTGCGAAGAAGGCTGAATAGGCTGCGTGATCGCGGGCCTCGGGGGTGCGAAGGGTCAGGCGGTCGGTCGTGATGGGGGGGTGGGGCAGGGCCATCATGCGCGGACTCCCGGCGTCGGGTTCATGCCGCGCGCTTGCCATTTGGGTATTTGGATGAAGAAGAAGGCGGTCATGCTGGCACCGTCTGATGGCGGAAGCGTAGCATGGGGCCGTAAGGGGTTTCCCATTCGCCGTCGCGTGTTGCGCCTATGCGTGTTGCCAGGGCGATTGAGCGGGTATTTGTGGCCTCGATCGAGGACATGGGGGCCGTTATCCCGAAACGCCGTGACGCACCGTCGCGGGCGGCGATGGCGGCTTCCTGTGCGATGCCGCGGCCCTCATGTTCGTTGCCGTAGAGCATCCAGCCGAGTTCGGGTTCGGGCCAGAAATCGGGGTGATAGATGCCTGCGCGACCGATATTTGCGCCGGTTTCACGCTCGGTGATTTCCCAGAAGCCGTAGCCGCGCAGCAGCCATTGGCCGGCGGCGGAGGCAAAATCGCTCCACGCTTCCTTGCGGTCGAACGGGCCGCCGAGGCTTTCGGCGCGGGGGCTGGTGTAGAACGTTGCGAAGACTTCGAAATCCGACAGTTGCGGGACATGCAGAAGCAGGCGCTCGGTCTCAAGAACCGGCGCATCGGGCAGGGGCAGGCCCTGCGCTTTATGCTGTGCTGCCGCCATCGACTATTTCTTCCCGAACAGCCCCGAAAGCCCGCCCGGCAGGCCTGCGCCGCCAAGCTGGCCGCCAAGGCCCTTGGGGTCCTGCAGCATCTTGCTGGCTTCAGCCATTTTCGTCGGGTCCACATCGGCCATGTCCGGCAGCCCGCCGCCTTTGCCGGTCATGGCGCGCATGGCCTGTTTCAGCATCCCGCCCTTCATCTTGCCCAGCTTCTTCATCGTATCGGCCATCTGCTTCTGCATTTTCAGCAGGCGGTTGAGTTCCGACACTTCCAGCCCGGCACCGGCGGCGATGCGCTTCTTGCGCGAGGCCTGAAGGATGGCCGGATTGGCGCGTTCCTTTTTCGTCATGGAGTTGATCAGCGCGATCTGGCGGCGGATCATGGTGTCGTCCATGCCGGCATCCTCGGCCTGTTTGGCCATTTTCTGCATGCCCGGCATCATCTGCATGATTGATCCCATGCCGCCCATCTTCTGCATCTGCTCAAGTTGAGCGCGAAGGTCGTTCATGTTGAACATGCCCTTCTGGAAGCGCTTCATCATGCGTTCGGCCTGTTCGACCTCAAGCACTTCCTGCGCCTTCTCGACGAGCGCCACGATGTCGCCCATGCCGAGGATGCGGCCCGCGACGCGCTGCGCGTCAAAGGATTCGAGGGCGTCCATCTTTTCGCCCAGACCGACGAAGCGGATCGGCTTGCCGGTGACGGCGCGCATGGACAGCGCCGCACCGCCGCGCCCGTCGCCATCCATCCGGGTCAGCACGACGCCGGAGATTCCGACCTTGCCGTCGAACTCGGTCGCGACATTGACGGCGTCCTGACCTGTCAGGCCATCAACGACCAGCAGGGTTTCGCGGGGGGAAGCGACGTCGCGGACCGCCTGCACCTCATCCATCAGCACTTCGTCGATGTGAAGGCGACCGGCGGTGTCGAGCATATAGACATCATAGCCGCCAAGCGTGGCCTGCTGCTTCGCGCGTTTGGCGATCTGGACGGCGCTCTCGCCCTTGACGATGGGCAGCGTGTCCACGCCGATCTGGGTGCCGAGAATGGCAAGCTGTTCCATCGCCGCCGGACGGTTCGTGTCCAGCGAGGCCATCAGCACCTTCTTCTTCTCTCGGTCCTTCAGACGCTTGGCCAGCTTGGCGGTGGTGGTGGTTTTACCCGAGCCCTGAAGCCCGACCATCAGGATCGGGGCGGGCGGGTTGTCGATGCGCAGCGCGTCGGGCTCGCCCTCGCCCTGAAGGGTCTTGATCAGCTCGTCATGGACGATCTTCACGACCTGCTGGCCCGGTGTGACGGATTTCGTGACCGCAGCGCCCGTGGCCTTGCCGGTCACAGCCTTGACGAAACTGCGCGCGACGGGAAGCGAAACGTCGGCTTCCAGAAGAGCGGTACGGACCTCGCGCATGGCGGCGGTGACGTCATCCTCGGTCAGGGCGCCCTGCTTGGTCAGCCGGTCGAAGACGCCGCCAAGACGGTCGGAAAGATTCTCGAACATGCGGGCCTCCTGAGGGTCCGTTGCAGGTCGCGCGAGCGCTTGCCAAAGCACGAACGCCCCCGTGGGCGCGACGCGCTGACGGAGGGCGATCCCCGCGCGTGAGTCGGGGACCGGAAGGGTGACCTTCCGGGAATTGGTTGCGCAGATACGTCGCGGGCGCCGCGAAGTCAAGGCCGGGCGGCATTAACCCGCGCTTCAACGGCGGGTGATAGCGTGGGCGCGAATCGGAAGGACCGCATGAAAGAGCCGTATATCATTAGCGCCGCCCCGCTGCTGAGTGAGCTGGTGGCGCCCGCCCTGATGCAGATCGGCAGGCGTGAACAGGAGGCGCCGATCATCTATCGCAGCGAGATGGACGGTCTGGACCTGTCGGGTGGGCGGACCATCGCGATCCGGACCGGTCCCGAACCCGATGGCGACAGGCTGGCGGTCCGCTGGCTGGGACGGCTGGGCATCGCGCTTGTCGCGACACGGGAATATATCGCGCGAAAGGGGCGGCCGGCGACTCATGCGGACCTTGCGCGCTTCGAATTCGCCTGCATCGATGTGCTGGAAAACGACACGCCGTGGGCCATCTGGTTGTTCAGCCATGTCGAAGCTCCGCGGCGGATATTCCGTACAAACGAGGAAAGCGTGGTCCGCCATGCCATCCGGTCGGGAAATTGCGCGGGCTTCCTGCCAATTTCCAGCCTGATCTGGTCGCCCGATCTGTGCGAATTGATGCCGGCGCAGGACGCGTGGATTGCCCCGCTCTGGCTGTATCATGATCGCGGGGCGGATGAGGGTTGCCGCAGGATCGGGCGAGAAATGGCTGATATCATCTCGCGGCAATTGTCATGAGGCGGGTGCGCCGCGATTTTTTTTGCGGTCAGTGCTAACGCATCGCAGCGGGGAAGCCTCAGAACTGACGGCGGGCGCGAAGGGCCGCGATGATGGTGCCGTCATCGAGGTAATCGAGCTCTCCACCGATGGGGACACCCTGCGCCAGCCCGGTGACTGTCAGGCCGTCGGGCAGGGCGTCGGCGATGTAATGCGCGGTGGTCTGGCCTTCCACGGTGGCGTTGAGGGCAAGGATTACCTCTGTCACCTGTTCTTCGGCGATCCGGCTGAGCAGGCGGGGGATGCCGAGATCCTCTGGCCCGATATCGTCAAGTGCCGACAGCGTGCCGCCCAGCACATGATAGCGGCCACGAAAGGCGCGGCCGCGTTCCAGTGCCCAAAGGTCCGCCACATCCTGCACCACGCAGATTTCCCCCGTCTGGCGCGCGGGGTCGGCGCAGATCGTGCAAAGATCGTGATCCGAGATGTTGCCGCAGCGTTGGCACGGGCGGGCGTTCTTCGCCACCCGTGCCATCAGTTCGGCAAGCTGGATCATCTGGCCCGGCTTGCGCCCGATCAGCGACAGCACGATCCGGCGGGCAGAGCGTGGGCCAAGGCCCGGCAGCCTTGCAAGCGCACCGATCAGCGCCTGTATGTCGTCGCTGCCTTCGGCCATTCGGGGATCAGAAGGGCAGCTTCATGTCCGGCGGCAGGCCGAGTTCCTGGCTGATCCGCGACATTTCGGATTGCGCACGTTCCTGCGCGCGGCGCTGCGCGTCCTTGATAGCGGCAAGGATCAGGTCCTCGACCACTTCCTTTTCCGAGGCGACGAAGATCGACGGGTCGATATCCAATCCGGTCAACTCACCCTTGGCGGTGGCCGTTGCCTTGACCAGACCGGCGCCGGATTCGCCCGTCACGGTGATACTGGACAGGTTGTCCTGCATTTCGGCCATCTTGGCCTGCATGTCTTTGGCGGCGGACATCATTTTGGCCATATCGCCAAATCCGCCAAGTCCCTTGAACATCGTCTACTCCTCGTCCTCGAAGGGGTCCCATTCTTCGGCTTCGGCCACCGGGCCTGCGCCGTCATCATGTGTTGCGCTGCCTTGCCCTTGCGGCTGATCGGCGGCGGGTTCGGGTTTCTCTACGCGCTTTGCGGCAATGATCTTCGCGCCGGGGAAGGCGGCAAGTGCCGCCTGCACGACGGGGTTTTCAGCGGCGCGGGTCATGGCCCTGGCCTCCTCTTCAGCGCGAATCTCAGCGATGGTGGGGCCGCCGCCTTCATTGACGATGGTGACTGCCCACCGCTCGCCCCCGCACCAGCCTCGCAGCCGGTCTGCAAGGCGGGCGGCCAGATCGCGCGGCGCATCATTGGTCGGCACGAATTCAATTCGTCCGGGGCTGTATTTCGCCAGCCGGACATGGTTTTCGACCAGCACCAGCAGCGGCAGGTCGCGCATCCGGCGGATGAGATCCAGCACGGAATCAAAATCCGGATAGGCCGCAACAATCGATTCGGGAACGGCAGCAAGCGCCGTTGCCGGCCCGCCCTGCGCCACCGGCCCGCCCTGCGCGGATGCGCTGCGACTGCTGGGCGCAGCCTGCGCCGGTCCGCGCGCCGATGCCTGCGCACCACCATTGCCGCCATTAGCAGGGGCAGGGCGCGAGAATTCACCAGCGGCCTGAGACGACTGCACCTTGCGGATCAGCGCCTCTGGGTCGGGCAGGTCGGCGGCATGGGTCAGCCGGATTACGGCCATTTCAGCGGCCATCATGGCATTGGGCGCGGCGGAAACCTCTTCCAGCGATTTCAGCAGCATTTGCCACATCCGGGTCAGCACCCGCATCGGCAGGCGCTCGGCCAGTGCAGCGCCGCGCGTACGCTCATCCGGAGAAATCGTCGGATCATCAGAAGCTTCCGGCGTGATCTTCACAATAGAGATCCAATGCGTGATCTCGGCCAGATCGCGCAGAACGGCGATGGGATCTGCGCCATCGGCATATTGCGCCTGCAACTCTGCCAGAGCCTGTGCCGCATCGCCGCGCAGGATCATTTCGAACAGGTCGATGACACGGCCCCGATCGGCAAGGCCCAGCATCGCGCGGACCTGATCGGCCGTGGTTTCGCCCGCACCGTGGCTGATCGCCTGATCCAGAAGCGAGGTCGCATCGCGGGCAGATCCTTCGGCGGCACGGGTGATCAGCGCCAGAGCGTCGTCGGTGATCCCGGCATTCTCGGCAGTGGCGATGCGGCGCAGCAGGTCGATCATCACCTCAGGCTCGATCCGGCGCAGGTCGAATCGCTGGCAGCGCGACAGGACCGTGACCGGAACCTTGCGGATCTCGGTGGTGGCGAAGATGAATTTCACATGCGGCGGCGGTTCTTCCAGCGTCTTGAGCAGCGCGTTGAAGGCGCTTGTCGACAGCATGTGAACTTCGTCGATGATATAGATCTTGTAGCGCGCCGAGGCCGCACGATAGTGAACGGATTCAATGATTTCCCGGATATCGTTCACGCCCGTCCGGCTGGCGGCGTCCATTTCCAGCACATCGACATGGCGGCCTTCGGAAATCGCCACGCAATGTTCGCATTGCCCGCAAGGTTCCGTGGTCGGCCCACCCTCACCATCGGGGCCAACACAGTTCAGGCCCTTGGCGATGATACGGGCGGTGGTTGTCTTCCCGGTGCCGCGAATCCCCGTCATGATAAAGGCCTGTGCGATGCGCGAGGCCGCGAACGCGTTTTTCAGCGTGCGCACCATCGCATCCTGGCCGACAAGGTCGGAAAAGGTTTCGGGCCGGTATTTCCGGGCCAGCACCTGATAATTCTGTTCACTCTCGGTCATTTCGCCTCGTCTGGGTCGCGCCACATTAGCCGGGGCGGTGCAGGGCGACAACCGGCGAGGTGGGGGTGCGGGAACGACAAGACAAGATCAGCATCCGGGCGCGTGGCCAGAGCCTTGCACTAAGCTGTCAGAAGGGTGAGAGACTGAACGACGACCCGAACGGAATTCGTTGCGGCTGCTTCCTTCCGGACCTGACCGGGTTGGCGAGGCGTTCGCCCGTGTCAGCCTCTCATCACCATAACTATGCGGGACGGCACAGCGATGCAAGGCCGGTGCCGCAAATTCGTCATAACCGGCGGAATAAAGCTTATTTGAGTGGGTTAAAGCGAAATTGTAAGCCGGTTGAACCCATTTTCACGGGCTTCACTGTGTTTGACGGTGAAAGGACAGGCTTGCAGGTCAGCATCGGGTGACGTGTCAAACCACGCCTCTGTTCCCGGCGGCGCGGTGAGGCGAAAGAACGGGCCATGTTGCGAGGCGTGTTGCGGGGTTTCGGTGATGTATCTGGCAATGATATCGCGGACCCGGCTGCGCGCTGCATCTGGCAGTATGCAGCGCCTGTTGGCTGTGAGGTCGCGATAAAGTGGTGTGCCCGACAGACGATAACTGTTGGTCACCAGCAGATAGCAATCCGACACGCCGACCCGCTTGCCATTGTGCCGCACCCGCCTGACGCGGCCTTCCGGGTTAATTCGCTTACCCCTCGCATCGAAGGCTGGTGGCAAGGACAGGTCGATTTCGTATTCAAGGCCCGCAATCATGTCGAAATTGAAACCGGGGATATTCTCGTCCAGCAGCGGACGGGATTCCTCCGGCCCCGCAGGATGTGGCAAATGCGCGAAAATCGAGGCGGCGCGTTCCAGCCAATCGAGAATCGCAGCACCGGACATTTCAAGCACGGAAATATGGTTCGTGAAGGGATAGAGCGTCGAAATATCGCCCCTTCGGATCAGACCGGCAGGTATGTTCACGAAATGCTCGGGCCCGCCGCGGCCACCGGTCCTGAACGGTGCCAATGCGACCAGTACCGGATGCGACGAACGCGGCATGTGCTGCGCGACATGCTGGCGAAGCGCTTTTTCGAACAGCCGCAGCCCGGCATCAGAGCCGAGCAGCGAAAAATGGCTGGTCAGATTTTCACCGATCGAGCCGATCGGAATCTGAAGACGCTTTTCCGTCTGGCTTGGCAGAATCGCGTCGATCAGATCCTGATCCGCTTCGTCCTGCGCTGCCTCTACCACCTCTGCCTCAGAACGTGCGATATGGCGGCCCATGGGCGGGCCGTCGATCCACAGCGATATTGCGGCAAGATGGGTGCCTCCGAAACCGGCCTTGACGATAGGTGCGCGGATGTCGGTCGCCTGCCGGACCACGACCTCATGCGTATGTCCGGCAATGACGGCATCGACCCCATCAATCTCTGCGATAAGGCCGGCGGCATTTTCAGCAGCCTTCGGAAGGCCGTCGCCGATGCCCCCGTGGCTGAGTGCTACGATCACCTCTGCCCCGCGACCGCGCAGGGCAGAGACGGCGCGGCGGCTTGCGGC
This sequence comes from Paracoccus albus, assembly GCF_027913035.1. Lineage (NCBI taxonomy): Bacteria > Pseudomonadati > Pseudomonadota > Alphaproteobacteria > Rhodobacterales > Paracoccaceae > Paracoccus > Paracoccus albus. The sequence continues at coordinate 2,051,818 of NZ_CP115775.1, read as the reverse complement.
AATGATATCCTCGGTCAGCAATTCTTGAGACAGTCCGGGCTGCCATTGTGCAGTCTGCGGTGGCAAAATGCCGAATACGCCGACATTGATTTCAGCTTCCGACCCGTCGGCCTTGGTCATTTTCCGGCGGATAATCGTTGATTCGGACCAGAACGCAGGACCCTCGGTCAAACCGGCATTCGCCAGCACGAGTGAAAAACGAGCATCCCGCATAGCCCTGCGCAGATAGTCGACGCCATGGGCGAAATCGTGGTTGCCAAGCGTCGCGGCGTCATAGCCAAGACGGTTCAGTGCACTTACCGCCGGATGGACCTCGAGCGGACCGAGACCGGAGCGTGCCAGCTCATCCCCGAGGGAAGAGCCGTCGATAAGGTCGCCATTGTCGAAGAGAAGCACATTATCGAAGCAGCGGCGCTGTTCTTCGATGACCGGCGCAAGCCTTGCTAGGCCGCCGCGTCGTGCTCCGATCCCAATGTTCATGTGCAGATCTGTCGTAGCCAGTATTCGCAATTGAATTGCGGAACCGCTGAGCGCTCGGCAAGCGTTGTCTTTTTTTTCGTTTCCGTCGTTCATTAGTGATACTGGCATCTCAGAAGCAGGTTATCACGGCGTTGTGAAATAAGTTGTAAATACATAGAAGCAAATGTAGATTTTTCGCAACCTATAGTTGTGTGCAATTAATTTTCTGATTAAGGGAACCTTGTAGACGGGCGCGTGGTTCATTACCGATTTGTACCAAGAAAATCGCCCTGATGGCCGTAAAAGATCGAGTTCAAATGAAGTTCTCTACCCGTATAGACAAGGACACCCCTGCTTTTCAACTATTTGATTCTGTTACTGATTTCGACAGGGTGGAGCGGATCCTCATCCGTCGCGGGGTCTCGGTAAAGCGTGTCGATGATATGACGGACGGACGGCGTGGGTGGAAACTGGCATTCGATTGGCGTGGCCAAAGACGGGAATTGACGCTGATTGTGGTGCAATTCGACCGGCCAGAGAAATTTGCGCTGGTTGGTGAATCGGTTCCCTTCGATATTAGAATTGATTTCTCGGTCATCGCGCTGGCGAAGAATCGTTCGCGATTGATATTCGAAATGGATATAAGACCGCGCAATATGCGGGCGCGCCTGATTTTGCAAACAGCAAAGCTGGGCAAGGCGCAGATTGACCGTAAGATTGCGGCCCGGGTTTCTGACTTCGTAGACGACGCGACGGGGCAGGCTGGCTGATAGCGGTCCTGGCTCCTGATGATCCTGCTATTTTCTGGATTCGCAAACACCAAAACCGCTCGTCCGAACGAGCGTTGTGGGGCGCGGAACCCTCCCGGAATCATCCGGGACTTCGTTCGTGTGCTGCAATATGCTGGGCGGATTGCTCTGGAAATTCGCAATCCACAAAATTTCGTGCGGAGGCGCATTGTTTGGAGCGGGTGAAGGGAATCGAACCCTCGTCACTTGCTTGGGAAGCAAATGCTCTACCATTGAGCTACACCCGCCGCGTTGCTTCTTCTACTTCGCCGCCCTCGGGCGCGCAATGCCTGATTGTCGCAAGAGGTGCATCACAGGATCACTAATCGCCCAATAAATCGCATGCTTTGCGGGGTTCAGCGATCTTTGCGGCTTCAGCATTTGTGCAGGCGGCGTCAGATGGCCTTAAGCGCTCGGTTAGCATCATCGCAGGCCCATCTCTGCCAGCTTAGCGGCAAGATCCGGCGGCAATGCGTCGTCATGCGCGCGTTCGGCGGCCAGATCGGGCGGTGCGTCGTCGCGGGCGAGGTAGCGCCAGCCTTGGAACGGCCGGCGCGGGACGGCAGCGACGCGGACAAGCTCGGGGGAAAGCAAAAGGGCACAGCGGCGAATCCCGTCGGTGCCGATGCGCTCTTCCAGTCCGACAAGCTTTTGACGGGCCAGCATCGTGCCTTTGAATACCCAATAGATGGACCCGCCCGCCAGAAGCTCTGCTTCTCGTTTTGGCCACATTCGCGTGACATGCTGGCGCGGCGCATTCCCATATCGCTGTCTCTGCCACCTCTCCAACTCATCCGGAGATTCGGCGCCGACGCAGAGCTTCATTAGATTGACGTATTCGACCATGACACTGATATAGGACGCTGTCACGGCAGAGCAAAGGGTGATCGGTCATGTCGGCAAGGGCGCAGGTAATATGGTGGAGCACGGCGGGCATCGTCCTTTTGCTGACCCTTTGGTTGTTGGGTCAGGCGATATTGCCTTTTGTGATCGGCGCAGGCGTGGCCTATCTGCTGGATCCGCTGGCCGACCGGCTTGAACGCGCGGGGTTAAGCAGGATCTGGGCCGTCGTGACGATAACGCTTGTTGCGCTGGTGGCATTCGCCGCCTTCCTGCTGTTCCTTGCGCCTATCGTGGTGCGCCAGACGGCCCAACTGGTCGAGTCAGTTCCCGATATGATCGACCGGCTTCAGGCATTTCTGATGGCCCGTTTCCCGACGCTCTTTGCCGAGGGCGGCCCGATTGACAGCGGGCTGAACAATCTGGCTTCACTGGCAGGCGAAAAGGGTGGAGAGGTGCTGACCTCTGTCCTCAGTTCTATTTCAGGGGTTGTCGGTGTAATTGCCCTGTTCGTGATCGTTCCGGTTGTGGCGTTTTACCTGCTGCTCGACTGGGATCACCTTGTTGAACGGGTGGACGCACTGTTGCCGCGCCAGCACGCATCGACGATCCGTCGTCTTGCGGGCGAAATCGACGATACATTGTCTGGTTTCGTGCGTGGACAGGGCACAGTCATGCTCATTCAGGGCACGTTTTATTCGCTGGCGCTGATGCTGGTTGGCCTGCCCTATGCGGTCGCCATCGGTATGGGCGCGGCGATCCTTGGGATCATCCCCTATGTCGGCACGCTGATCGGTGGGGCAACGGCCATCGGCGTTGCCATGTTCACCTTCTGGGACGAACCGATCTGGATCGCTGCGGTTGCGGTGATTTTCGTGATCGGGCAGGTGGTAGAGGGCAACTATCTGCAACCGAAGATCGTGGGTGATCATGTCGGATTGCATCCGGTCTGGCTGTTGCTGGCGTTGTCCGTTTTCGGTGCGCTTTTCGGCTTTGTCGGCATGATTATCGCGGTGCCGCTTGCCGCTGCGCTTGGTGTCCTGGTCAGATATGCGGCAGAGCGTTATCAGGACAGCCCCCTTTATACGGGTGAGAAAACCGCGCCGCCCCCGCCCGATCCGGTGTTGGTGGAAATCGTGCCGGAAGGGACATTGACTGACCGCCTTGCCGAACGCGAAGAACAGGGCGCCACCGCGCAACAGGTGCGCTGAGCCTTGCTCCGTCAACTGACCCTCGATCTCGCTTTGGAGCCTGCACTTGGACGAGAGGATTATCTGGTCACGCCGGCCAATGCGATTGCGCTTTCGACGTTAAGCGATGCCGAGGCTTGGCCGCAGGGTCGCATGTTGCTGATCGGGCCGGACGGATCGGGGAAGACCCATCTTGCATCCATCTGGGCGTCAGAGACCGGCGCCGCGATGATGTCCGCCCGTGGGCTGCGCGTCGATGCTGTGGATAATCTAGCTACCGAGGGCGGCGCGCTTGTCATCGAAGATGCGCATCGCGCAGCGGGAAACGCAGGCGGAGAGCAGGCGCTGTTTCATCTGTGGAATCTTTGCAGCGAACGCAACTGCTGGCTGCTTCTGACTGCGCGTTCTGCACCACGTCACTGGGGCCTCGATCTGCCTGATCTTGCCAGCCGGATGGAGGCGATGCCGGTGACGCGGATAAACGCGCCGGATGAGGGGTTGCTGGCCGCCGTTCTGGTCAAGCTGCTGGCCGACCGGCAGCTTTCTGTGCCCGCCGGGCTGATCGAATGGCTGGTGCCGCGCATGGATCGCGATCTTGGGCTCGCACGACGGCTGGTTGCGGCCCTGGATGACGAATCCATGTCGCAGAAACGGGTCCCTACGCGTCAATTGGCTGGTGATCTTCTGGCGCAGCTTATGGGCTGCGCCGAAGACGCAAAGAGCGTTCGCTAATTATCTGATATTCATGATACATGATGGTTGTTGAAAGGATGCGCGCTGTGCCGCATAAGCGTTGCATACCGGCACTAACGCGCTTTTCGACAGGCAAGCATGACGCAATCCGACTTTCTCAGCCAACCTATTCCCGAGCCTGTATCGCTGCCAGGTGGCACACCCAAGGGGCCGGACCGTTTCTTTAACCGAGAGCTGAGCTGGCTGAGTTTCAACTGGCGCGTGCTGGATGAAGCCCGCAATGCCCGCGTTCCGCTGCTCGAACGTCTTCGCTTTATTGCGATCTCGGCCACCAATCTGGACGAATTTTACACCGTTCGTGTCGCCGGGCTGAGGGAACTGGTCAGAGAGGGCAATGCATTGCCGTCGCACGACGGTCGCACCCCGACAGAGCAACTGCGCCTGATCGACGCCGACGCGCGTCGCCTGATGGGTGCGCAGCAATTTGTCTGGAACACCCTGCGCAAAGAGCTTGAGGCGGAGGGTATCGTTATCCTCTCACGAGATCGCGTCACCCGGTCCGAGGCGGAGTACCTGAACCGCTATTTCCTCGATCAGGTCTTTCCGGTTCTGTCGCCCCTCGCCATCGACCCGGCGCATCCTTTTCCCTTCATCCCGAATGCGGGGTTCTCTCTCGCTCTGGAACTGTCACGGGACTCTGACGGCCGCAAAATGCAGGCGCTTTTGCCGATCCCCGCGCAGCTTCCCCGTTTCGTCCGTCTGCCCGGAACATCGCGCTTCCTGCGGCTGGAAGATGTTCTGCTGATGAATCTGGCCAGCCTTTTTCCCGGCTATCGCGATACAGGATTCTGTGCGTTCCGGGTTCTGCGCGACAGCGATCTGGAGGTTGAGGAAGAGGCCGAAGATCTGGTGCGAGAGTTCGAGACCGCACTGAAGCGACGCAGGCGCGGCTCTGTCATCCGGCTGAAGATAACGGACGGTGCGCCCGACGCGCTGCGCCGTATTATCATGGATGAGCTGCATGTTAATCCGGATGAGGTTGTCGAGGTTTCGGGCCTGCTGGGTGTGGCTGATCTGAAGGAACTGGTTCTGGACGACCGCCGCGACCTGCAATGGTCAGCGTTCACGTCGCGCGTGCCAGAGCGTGTGCAGGATCATGATGGCGATATGTTCGCGGCTATCCGGCAGAAGGATATGCTGCTGCATCATCCTTATGAAACCTTCGATATGGTCATCCGCTTTTTGCAGCAGGCGGCGCGCGATCCGAATGTGCTGGCGATCAAGCAGACGCTTTACCGCACCAGCCGTGACAGCCCGATTGTCGATGCCCTTTGCGAAGCGGCAGAGGCTGGCAAATCCGTCACCGCCTTTGTGGAGTTGAAGGCCAGGTTCGACGAAGCTGCCAATATCCGGCAATCACGGCGGCTGGAGCGCGCGGGCGCACATGTGGTCTATGGTTTCGTCAATTACAAAACTCACGCAAAAATTTCGACGGTTGTCCGGCGAGAGGGCGATGCCCTTGTGACCTACAGCCATTACGGCACGGGCAATTATCACCCGATCACGGCCCGGATTTATACCGACCTGTCGCTGTTCACCTGCGATGCCGCGCTTGGCCGGGATGCGTCCAAGGTGTTCAATTTCCTGTCCGGCTATGTGCAGCCCGGACGGCTGGAAAATCTGTCAGTCTCGCCCATCGACCTGAAAGAGCGGCTGATCCAGATGATCGGGAGGGAAGCGGATTACGCCCGCGCAGGCAGGCCCGCGATGATCTGGGCGAAGATGAACTCTCTGGTCGAGCCCGACGTCATCGACGCGCTATATGCGGCCAGTCGGGCGGGCGTGAAGATTGATCTTGTGCTCCGCGGTATCTGCGGGTTGCGGCCGGGTATTGCGGGGCTGTCGGACAATATTCGGGTCAAGTCGATCATCGGCCGTTTTCTGGAACATTCGCGTATCGTTTGCTTCGGTGCCGGCTTCGGTTTGCCGTCACGCAAGTCCAGGGTGTTCTTCAGTTCTGCCGATTGGATGGGGCGCAATCTGAACCGGCGGGTGGAAACGCTGGTCGAGTGTCTGAACGATACTGTCAAAGCCCAGATCGTCAGCCAGATCATGGCGGCCAATATGGCCGATGAGGCACAAAGCTGGATCCTGCAACCCGATGGCCGCTATCTGCGGCATCTGCCGCAGGGGCGCGACGATCTTTTCAATTGTCACCGGTTCTTCATGGAGAATCCGTCACTGTCGGGCCGCGGAAGGGCAGGGGCGGGCGACGTCCCCGCCTTGACCCACAGCGCCGATTGAGAAACAAGACCAACAGTCGCGCCAGCATGAACAAGATCGGGAGTGATGCGATGAACGGCAAGGCAAGAACAACCGATCCGTTCGAGGGCCTGTTCGAGGACACGGCGGCGCGCGCGCTGTCGCGTGTCGGCGTAGTCGATGTGGGGTCAAACTCTATCAGACTGGTCATTTTTGACGGTGCCGCCCGCTCTCCTGCCTATTTCTACAATGAAAAGGTCATGGCCGGGCTTGGGAAGGACATGGCCACGACCGGCAAGCTGAATCCCGACGGCGTAGAACGTGCATTTGATGCGCTAAGCCGTTTTGCTGCCATTGCTGACGGGATGAAGGTCAGGCCGATGACGGTGGTTGCCACCGCAGCTGTTAGAGAGGCTCAGGACGGGCCTGCTTTCCGCAAGCGCGTCGAGAAGGAAACCGGGCTAAAGCTGAATGTCATCGACGGAGAGGAGGAGGCCCGTCTGTCAGCGCAGGGCGTTCTTCTGGGCTGGCCGGATGCGAAGGGGTTGGTTTGCGATATCGGCGGCAACTCGATGGAACTGGCCGTGGTTGATGGCGCGGGCGGTATCGGCAAGCGTGTGACATCACAGCTTGGACCGTTCAGGTTGCAGCAAGTGAAGGGCGGCCAGGATGGGCTGGCCAAACATATCGCTGCAATCATGAAGGAACTGGCAAAGACCGTCGGCACCGACCATGACCGCATCTATCTGGTCGGCGGCTCATGGCGGGCCATTGCCCGGCTGGATATGGAGCGTCGTGGTTATCCGATGACCGTCCTGCATGAATATCGCATGACGCCGGATGATGTCCTCGATACGGTCGACTGGATGGCAGATGGCGACCTTCAGGCGCTTCGCAGCCGCGTCGGGATTTCCAGTTCGCGGATAGAACTTGTTCCCCTCGCCAGCCTCGTGCTGCGCGAATTGGTGCAGACCTTCGCGCCGCAAGAGCTGGCAATTTCATCTTATGGTATCCGTGAAGGTCTGCTGTATGAACACATGTCCGGCAGCCTGCGCGGTCGCGATCCGCTGCTTGAATCGGCGAAGTTCACCGAGAAACAGATGGCGCGGATGCCCGGCTTTGGCAAGAAATTGTACCAGTTTCTTCAGCCACTTTTCGAGGATGCGCCGCCTGCGCGCGACCGGCTGATCCGGGCGGCATGTCTGCTGCACGACACGTCTTGGCGCACCCATCCCGATTACCGGGCAGAGGCCTGTTTCGACAATGTCACCCGCGCCAATATGGCTGCACTGTCTCATCCCGAACGGGTGTTTCTGGGGCTTGCCCTTCTGCATCGCTACAAGAACTCTCGCTCTGGCTCGCCGATGGCGCCTTTGTTCAAGATGCTGTCGGATGACGAAATTCTGGATGCCGAGGTGCTGGGCAAGGCCATGCGTTTCGGCGCGATGTTTTCTGTCAAGGACCCGACAGAGGCGGGGGAGTTGAAGCTGTCGAAGAAGAAGGACAAGCTGGAACTGTCGCTGACCAGAACAGGCCGCGCGCTGTTTGGCGAAGTGGCTGAGGCGAGGTTTCAGTCGCTGTGCAAGTCGCTGGGGGTTGAGGGCATCGTAGATACCTGACGTACACCGCCAGAGCGTCAGGCATCTGGCAGCGTCGTATCAGCGTCAAAGCTGTCGGGGTGGCACAATAGGGGTGCTGTTGTCTGCCTCGAACAAAGGCGAGTTTTTGTGCTTGCCCGTCAGTTTGCCCTTTACGACAAACGGCAGCACGGTCAGCATATCTTTGAAGCCGATCTTGCTGGCAATTTTGAAGGGTGGCTCGCCCTTGGCATAACGCCCGCTTATCCGGCTTTTTACTGGTCCCAGTTTTTCGGCGTAGTCAGGATTGGCCGCCCTGACAGCGCTGTGAAAGATGCCCAGCCACGGGAAACCTACCTTGATATTCCCGATGGGCGAATTGCAGCAACGCGTCGACCAGCGATATAGGCCCTTGCGCGATAGCTGATTGCAAACCAACTGCTCGCGCCCCTGTGCAATGCTGATCTCGGATGGGTAGACGGGTATGACCTCGGTGCCGCCATATGCGTCCAGCAGATCCTCACGGTCAATTTTTTCAAGGTAATGCTGACAATCATCGCAATAGCACATCAGCCGTCCGGGAGAATTCGCCGGAAAGTTTGTGAGGTTCGCTTTGAATGCACCACAATCACACTGAATTTGCATAGTTCGGCCTCCTGCCGCGCATCCGGGTTTTTATCTTCCATCAGCAATCGCAGCACGGCCAACAAATGCGCCGCCCCGTTGCACAAAACGCTACCCAGAGAGGGACTTTCACACAATCCCTGTTGAAAGCTTAATCAGCAATAAAAAAGGCCGCCCCGAGGGACGGCCTTTCCATTTCTGCCATGAGGGCAGGGGATTACATCATCCCCATACCGCCCATGCCGCCCATGCCACCCATATCCGGGGCGCCGCCAGCGGCACCTTTCGGCTCTGGCTTTTCGGCAACCATGGCTTCGGTGGTGATCAGCAGGCCAGCGACCGAGGCTGCGTCTTCCAGTGCGGTGCGCACGACTTTGGCCGGGTCGATGACGCCGAATTTGAACATGTCGCCATATTCTTCGGTCTGCGCGTTGAAGCCGAAGGCCTTGTCGTCGGATTCGCGGATCTTGCCCGCCACGACTGCGCCGTCGACGCCAGCATTTTCCGCGATCTGGCGCATCGGAGCTTCAAGTGCGCGGCGCACGATCGCGATACCGGCTTCCTGATCCGAGTTCGCGCCTTTCAGGCCTTCCAGACCTTTCGCACCCTGAACCAGAGCGACACCGCCACCAACGACGACACCTTCCTGAACGGCTGCACGGGTGGCGTTCAGCGCGTCATCGACGCGGTCCTTACGCTCTTTCACCTCGATTTCGGTCATGCCGCCGACGCGGATAACGGCAACACCGCCGGCCAGCTTGGCCACACGTTCCTGCAGTTTCTCTTTGTCGTAATCCGAGGTGGTTTCCTCGATCTGCTGACGGATCTGGGTGACTCGTGCTTCGATCTCGGCCTTTTCACCTGCGCCATCAACGATGGTGGTGTTGTCCTTGTTGATCTGCACTTTCTTGGCGGTGCCAAGCATGTCGATGGTGACGTTTTCCAGCTTCATGCCCAGATCTTCGCTGATGACCTGACCGCCAGTCAGGATCGCGATGTCCTGCAGCATGGCCTTGCGGCGATCGCCGAAGCCCGGAGCTTTGACAGCAGCGATTTTCAGACCGCCGCGCAGCTTGTTGACGACCAGCGTGGCCAGAGCCTCGCCTTCAACGTCTTCCGCGATGATCAGCAGCGGCTTCTGCGACTGGATCACCGATTCCAGCAGCGGAACCATCGGCTGCAGCGAAGACAGTTTCTTCTCGTGCAGCAGGATGTAAGCGTCTTCCAGTTCGGCGACCATCTTGTCGGGGTTGGTCACGAAGTAGGGCGACAGGTAGCCGCGGTCGAACTGCATGCCTTCGACGACTTCGACTTCGGTTTCCATGCCCTTGTTTTCTTCGACGGTGATCACACCCTCGTTGCCGACTTTCTGCATGGCGTCAGCGATCTGCTTGCCGATCGATTCTTCGCCGTTTGCGGAAATGGTGCCGACCTGAGCAACTTCTGCCGAGTCGTTGACCGGACGGGAAGCGGATTTGATCGATTCAACAACCTTGGTGGTGGCCAGGTCGATACCGCGCTTCAGATCCATCGGGTTCATGCCAGCGGCGACGGCTTTCATGCCTTCGCGGACGATGGCCTGAGCCAGCACGGTGGCGGTGGTGGTGCCGTCGCCGGCTTCGTCATTGGTGCGCGACGCGACTTCGCGCACCATCTGGGCGCCCATGTTCTCGAACTTGTCGGAAAGCTCGATTTCCTTGGCTACCGTCACACCGTCCTTGGTGATGCGCGGAGCGCCGAAGGATTTGTCGATGACAACGTTGCGGCCTTTCGGGCCGAGGGTGACCTTCACTGCATCGGCGAGGATGTTCACGCCCTTCAGCATACGGTCGCGAGCATCGGTGTTGAACTTGACGTCCTTACCAGCCATGTTTCTTCTCCTGAAATATCTATTGAATTGAAGCGTCTGTCAGGGCGTCGGCGATCAGCCGATAATGCCCATGATGTCGCTTTCCTTCATGATCAGCAGCTCATCGCCATCCAGCGTGACCTCGGTGCCCGACCATTTGCCGAACAGAACGCGGTCGCCTGCTTTGACCGCCGGTGCGATCAGCTCGCCCGAATCTTTGCGGGCGCCTTCGCCAACGGCGACGACTTCGCCTTCAGCGGGTTTTTCTTTTGCGGAATCGGGGATGATCAGCCCGCCCTTGGTTTTTTCGTCGGATTCGACGCGCTTGACCAATACGCGGTCGTGCAGCGGTGTGAAGGCCATGTTAACACTCCGGTGTTTCAGGTTTCAGTGTCTGTTGTTGGCACTCTGTCTTGGTGAGTGCCAATGCCGCTGATCTAGGCTGCGCCCCGTTTTCTGTCAACGGGTCCGGCAGCTAAATTTTTCTGCGGGCTGGATATTTCCGGAACAGCGTGAAAGTCTTCGCGACGTAGCCCGTGGAGCTTTTCAGATCGGAGCCGAATATGAAGGCCATCATAGCCTCTTGCGCGCTTTCACTTTTCGCTGGCGCAGGCTTTGCGCAGGAATGTGTGGGCGACAATCTGATCGACGCCTTGCCCGAGCATGACCGGGCGTGGATTGATGCGCAGTCACAGGCAGTGCCGAACCATCAGGGCATTCTGTGGCAGGCCAGCAAGGGCGATGAACGGATTTCAATTGTCGGCACCTATCATTTTGACCATCCGATGCATCGCGCGACGGTCGAGAAACTGCGCCCGCAATTAGAAGCAGCAGACAGGCTTCTGGTTGAGATGGGCCCGGAGGAAGAGGCCGAGATGCTGAGCGCGATGAGCAGCGACCCGACGCTGATCATGGAACCAAGCGGGCCGACCCTGCCCGAACGGCTGAGCGAAGAGCATTGGCAGCAGGTCGGCGATGCAATGGCGGACAGGGGTGTGCCCGCGATCATGGCTTCGCGGATGAAGCCGTGGTATATCGCCACGCTTCTGGCGATCTCTCCTTGTGCGATGAAGCAAATGGCAGGCAATGGTGGCAAGCCGCGCGGGCTCGACTGGCAATTGATGCAGGTGGCCCAGGATGCCGGTGTGCCGGTTGAAGCGCTTGAGCCCTGGGATACCTTCGTGCGGATATTCTCTGGCCTGACACCGAAAGAAGAGATCGACATGATCGTCTATTCGCTGCCAGTCGCCAGCTACGCGGATGACTACACCGCCACGATGGAAGCTGCTTATGCCGAAGGCGATATCTGGCAGATATGGGAGTTCGGCCGACTGGACGCCTATAACAACTCTGGCCTCTCGCGCGAAGAAGTCGATGCGTTGACGGCAGAGGCGAAGGAAGTTCTGATCGACGAGCGTAACCGCAACTGGATAGCGCCGCTCACCCAGGCAGCGGAAGAGGCAGCGGCGAAGGATAAAAGCATCGTCGCCGCATTCGGTGCCCTGCATCTTCCGGGAGAGCAGGGCGTGCTTCGGCTGCTGGAGGATGATGGCTGGCAGATTGAAAGGCTGGACTGATGCCCGATGAGCTTTGGCAGCTTGAAGAAGGATGGTGGCTGCATGGTGCGGCAGAGGCTGCGCGTCATATGGCGCCGAACTGCCTGATGGTGTTTCCCGAGGGAATCATGCAGGGGCAGGACATCATCGATGGGCTTGCTTCTGCACCACGATGGCAAAGCGTCACGATGACGGATCGCTTCGTTGCAGAAAGCGGCGAAATAACCGTTCTGGCCTATCGCGCCGCCGCCCGCCGAGATAACGCGCCGGAGCGTCGAGTCTTGTGCAGTTCAAGCTGGGTCAGGATGGGTGGCTGGCGCATGATCGCCCATCAGCAGACGATGATCTGAAACCGCCGTGCCACTGCCGCGACTGGCTTGGACCGCGCCGGCGTCTTCATGCTCGGCCGGTGCCGAAGGTTTGGTCGCTGTCACCACTCCGCGATGATGGACTTTGCGATCCGGGCAGGGTAGGAGGGCGCCGAAACCCAAGACGGCCCGCGCGGCCCGAAACCAGATACCGATCAGGAGCAAGCGATGATCACCGTTCTCGCCCATAAATCGCCCGACACCGACGCCACCGGTTCCCCGCTGATCTGGGCATGGTATCTGAATGAGATCCGCAAGACCCCGGCGCGCGCAATCCTTCAGGGCACGCCCAACACCGAGGCCGCATGGATGCTGACCCGCTGGGACAAGGACATGCCCGAAATCGTGACCGAGTTGGGAGAGGGCGATCAGGTCGTGATCTGCGACACCAACAACCCCGCGGAACTGCCCGGTAATATCAACGATACCGAGATCTTGGAGATCATCGATCACCACATGCTCTTCGGTGGCATCAAGACGAAAACGCCGATCAACATCACCATCCGTCCGCTGGCTTGTACGGCCACGATCATGCATGACCTGATCGGCGATGACATGGCTTCCGCCCCGGATTGGGTCAAAGGCGTCATGCTGACCTGCATCCTGTCGGACACGCTGGAATTCCGCAGCCCGACGACCACCCCTCATGACAGGGCGGTGGCCGACAAGTTGGCCGCTGATTTGGGCATCAACATTGGCGAATACGCGTCGGAAATGTTCGAGGCGAAATCTGACGTCTCCGCCTATGGCGACGAAGACCTGCTGCGCATGGACAGCAAGGAATTCGAGCTTGAGGGCAAAAAGCTTCGCGTTTCGGTTCTGGAAACGACTGCGCCGCAGGTGCTGCTGGATCGCAAGGACGCGCTTCTGGCGGCAATGCCGACGGTTGCGAGTGCGGACGGCGCTGACGAAGTGCTGCTGTTCGTTGTCGACATTCTGAAAGAAGAGGCAACGCTTCTGGTTCCGAACGATCAGGTCAAGCAGATCGCTGAGGCATCATTCGGTGCCAAGGTTGAAGGCGACAACGTCGTGCTTCCGGGTATCATGTCGCGGAAGAAGCAGATCATTCCTGCCCTGAAGTTCTGATCCTTCAGATTTGCCAATACGGGCCGGGGAGAACTCCGGCCCTTTCTCTTTGTGCTCAGGAATCGCGCCATGACCCGCATCATCCAGTCACTATCCGAAATCTCGACCGATTATGACGTGCTGTTCTGTGACCTTTGGGGCTGTGTCCACAATGGGATTCGGGCATATCCCTCTGCCGTTCAGGCGCTTCAGGCGTTTCGTCGCGGGGGTGGCCAGGTCTGCCTGATGACAAATGCGCCGCGTCCGGCCGCGCAGGTCGAAGCGTCTTTTGATCGGCTTGGCATCCCAGCCGATGCTTGGGACGAAATCGTTACATCCGGTGACGCCGCGCAGGACGCGCTTTTTGCAGGCGCAGTGGGCCGCCGGGTCTGGCATATCGGGCCTGAAAAGGACGATGCTTTCTTTGACCCACCCGCGCAATGGGCAGACGCCCAACCGATAGAGCGGGTTTCCTTGGAAGATGCAGAGGGGATCGTCTGCACCGGACCGTTCGATGAGGAAAACGAAACACCGGAAGACTATCGCGGGCAGTTTATGCTGGCGCGTGAGAAGGGGCTGAAACTGCTTTGCGCGAACCCCGATATTGTCGTTGATCTGGGCGACCGCAGGATCTACTGCGCCGGCGCGCTTGCCGAATTCTATCAGCAATTGGGCGGTGAAAGCCTGTATTTCGGCAAACCGCATCCGCCGATCTATGACCTTGCCCGCCGACTGCTGAACCTGCGGGAGGCTGCGCGTGTTCTGGTGATCGGCGACGGGATCAGAACCGATATCGCTGGCGCTGTAGGCGAGAGGCTCGATTCGATTTTCATCACAGGCGGGCTCGCGGCAGAGGAACTCGGCGAAGATGTCGAAAACCCCGATCAGGCACTGCTGACCGACTGGCTCAGCAATGCGCAGCTTACCCCCACCTTCGCGATGGGTCGGCTGCGCTAGGTGGCGCTGTATTTCGCCTATGGATCAAATATGCTGTCGGCGCGGCTGACGGCACGTTGCGCTTCGGCTCGGGTCATCGGAACGGCTGTGGCTGCGGGCTACGATATCGCCTTTGACAAGATCGGGCAGGATGGGTCGGGCAAGGCTACGCTTTTGCGGGCGTCAACGCGTTCGGTTCATGGCGCGCTTTTCCATCTGGATGATGTCGATCTGGCCTTGTTGGATCAGATCGAAGGGGTCGGGCGCGGCTATGACCGCCAGTCAGTTTCCGTACGGCATGACAATAAGGTCGAGCAGGCCGTGACCTATATCGCCCCTGATTCCTGCCGCGACGCCACTCTGCTGCCTTTTGACTGGTATCGGGGCTTGGTTGTGGCCGGGGCGCATGAACGGCGGCTTCCCAGCGACTGGATCGAGCGTGTGCAAAGGATCGTGAGCCTGCCTGATCCGCAGACAGACCGGCCCCGGAGGTTGGAGGCCATGCAGATTCTTTCCCGTTGCCCGGCCGAATGGTTGAACGGCTGATCTTGCAACCCGCCCCATGCTGCGCGATATGCGTTTGATGCGGGGAAAACCGCGACAGATTGACGACGCCCGGCCCGGCCGGAAGGGGGCGCATTGCAGATCCATCACCATTGGCAGGGGCTTCCCGCATCCTCGCGCGGAACCACGGTGGCTATGGGCAATTTCGATGGCGTTCACCGTGGCCACCGCTCGATCATAGAAACCGCACGCGCGGCTAGCGACGCGCCGCTGGGTGTGATCACCTTTGAGCCCCATCCGCGAGAGTTCTTTGCCCCCGATGCGCCGCCCTTTCGCCTGATGAATGCCGAGGCGCGTGCAAACCGTTTGCGCAGGCTGGGGGTCGATCATCTGTTCGAATTGCCCTTCGGCCCGGTGCTTGCTGGACTGACACCCGATGCTTTCGCCCGCCAGGTGCTGGTTGAAGGGCTGGGCGTCGCCCATGTGACCGTCGGGCAGGATTTCTGTTTCGGCAAAAATCGCGCCGGTGATACCGATACGCTCATATCCTTGGGTGAATCCTTTGGTTTCGGCGTGACTATCGCGCCGCTGGTGGGTGAAAACGGCAAGGATTTCTCATCAACGGCAATCCGGCAGGCGTTGGCCAAAGGTCTGCCGCGCGAAGCCGAGAAGATGCTGGGACACTGGCACCGGATAGAGGGTGAGGTCCTGCACGGAGAAAAGCGCGGGCGCGAATTGGGTTATCCGACCGCGAATATGTCGGTTGAAGGGCTGCATCTGCCGAAGCTCGGCGTATACGCGGTCGTTGCCGATGTGCTCAGCGGTCCGCATAAGGGAAGCTGGCCGGGCGTTGCGAGCCTTGGCGTTCGCCCGATGTTCGGCAGGAACGAACCGAATCTGGAGGTTCACCTTTTCGATTTCGACGGGGATCTTTATGGCGAGCATCTGTCGGTCGCCCTGGTGGAATATCTTCGGGTTGAGATGAAGTTTGACGGCCTTGAAGCGTTGATTGCGCAGATGGATCGCGACAGCGCCGAGGCCCGCGCGATATTGGCGCAGCGCTGATGCGAGAGCGTTTCTGGGAACTGCCGCTCAAGGATCTGACCACCGCAGAGTGGGAGGCCCTGTGTGACGGTTGCGGCAAATGCTGCCTGAACAAGCTGGAATTCGAAGATACGGACGAACTGGCGTTCACGCGGGTCGCCTGCAAGCTGCTGGATGGGGAAACCTGCCGTTGCACCCGCTACGAGACGCGGCACCGCTATGTGCCGGAATGCGTCACGCTGTCGCCCGAAAAGATTGCCGGGATCAGCTATTGGTTGCCAGCGACCTGCGCTTATCGGCTGCGCCATGACGGAAAGCCCCTGTTTGACTGGCATTATCTTGTCTCTGGCGACCGTAAGGCTGTGCATCGCGCCGGGGTGTCCGTTCGCGGCTGGACCGTGTCCGAGGCGCAAATCCCGGAAGAAGACTGGGAAGACTATATCATCGAGGACCTGTCATGAACTTTGCCTCTGACAACGCATCGGGCGTACACCCGGAAATCCTTGCAGCCCTGTCTGCGGCCAATGACGGCCATGTTCTGGGCTATGGCAGGGACGCGCTGACCGAAGCGGCGCAGGAACGCGTCCGTGAAGTGCTGGATGCCCCCGACGCCGCGGTGATGTTCGTGACGACGGGGACGGCGGCGAATGCGATTTCTCTGGGGTCGGCTGTTCAGCCGTGGCAGCGGATTTTCTGTCACGAAGATGCCCATATCGAAACGTCGGAATGCGGCGCGCCGGAACTGTTCACCTCTGGCGCGAAGCTGACCCTCATGCCCGGCGATGGCGGGTTGATAGATGCCGACGCATTGGATCACGCGGCAGAGTTCTGGGCAGGAGAGGGGCTTGGCGGCGGGCAGCCCGGCGCCGTGTCGATCACCAATTCAACCGAATGGGGCAGGGTCTGGAAGCCTGAAAACGTTCGCGAGGTTGCCGCCGTTGCAAAACAGCATGGGCTTGCGCTGCATATGGATGGCGCGCGTTTTGCGAATGCAGTTGTCGGCAGCGGGGCCACTGCGGCTGATGTCACACATCGCGCGGGCGTCGATCTTCTGTCATTCGGCGGAACCAAGAACGGCGCAATGGGGGCCGAGGCTATCGTCGCTTTCGATGGAGAGATGGCCGACCGGATCGCCTATATGCGCAAGCGCGGCGGGCATCTGTGGTCCAAGCATCGCTATCTGTCTGCGCAATTCTATGCCCTGCTTGAAGGGGATCTTTGGCTGCGGGCGGCTGAAAATGCCAATGCAATGGCGCGATTGCTTGGAGAGGGCATTCAGCAGATCGAGGGTGCATCACTAGTCCAGCCGGTCGAATCGAACCAGGTTTTTGCAACTGTTCCTGGTGATGCCGACGACCGGGCCCGCGCGGCTGGTGCGAATTACTATAAATGGACATCGCTTGGCGAGGAAACGCTGGACGAGGTTACGCTGCGCTTCGTGTGCAGCTGGAACAGCCGTGAAGAGGATGTGATTGAACTGCTGACGGCGTTGCGCGGCTAAGCCAACCCCGGTCAGGCCCGTTCCAGGTTCATCAGCGTAAGCTCTGCGAATTGTTTCGGATGCGACAAGGGCAACATATGCCCCGCATCCGGTATGGTGGCGCGTCCGACATCAGGCAGGCGCGCGGCCAGTGCCTCAGCTATTTCATGCACGATTGGTGGCGAATCCTGCCCTGAGATCAGCATGACAGGTGCGTTAATCCCTTCCAGTCCGCCTTCGCGCAGAATATTGCCCCGGTCAGACATAAGCCCGTCATTCGTGTCGACCACCATCTTCATCTGCCGGCGCAACCGATCGGCCTTCGCGCCTTCTGTCGGTATCGGCCCTGCGGCACCCCAGTCACCCAGAAATTGCTGCAACATTCCGTCCCAATCATCGGCCGCCTCGAAAGAGGCAAGTCGTTCATATTCAGCACGATTGGACTCTCGCGACGCAGCGGCGAACAGAACCGGCTCTACCAATGTCAGGCTGCGGATCGCATCGGGCGCGCCAACCGCGATGCGCAAGGCGACGGTCGCGCCGAAGCTGTGCCCGATCAGATCCATCGGCCGGTCGATCATGCCAGCGGCATAGCGTGTCGCGAACGTGTGCAGGTCGATGTCGTCCGCCGGGGGAACCCAGTCGTCGCTGCGCCCATGACCGGGAAAGTCCGGCGCGCGCAGGTCGATCGCACCATCAAGATGCTGCATCAAAGGCTCGAACAGCCCGCCGCTGCCCATCATGCAATGCAGGCCGATGGCGGGCCGATCGGGGTCGCCGGGGAAATGCCGCAGGTTTATATTCATAGGGATGCCAGATGACCCTTCAGGAATTCCAGCCGGTCCTGCCCCCAGAACTTCTGCCCGGTTTCGCGGACGATATAAAAGGGTGAGCCGAATACGCCGGCGGCCACGGCTTCTTCAAGATTGCGGCCATATTGCTCTGCCCCGACAAACAGCCCCTTGTCGGCAAGGGCGGGATCGAAGCCAGCTCTGCCCAGAACGTCGCGGATCACCGTATCATCGGAAATATCGCGATCCTCGGCCCAGACGGCGCGAAGAAAGCCCTGGACAAGCGCCCCGACATTCCCGCCGCCAGCTTCCTGTGCGGCAATGATTGCATAGGACGACGGCGCCATATTTACCGGAAAATGGGCCGGGTGCAGATTGAACGGCAGCTTCAGCGATGCCGCCCAACGCGTCAGCTCCTGCAGGCGGTATTCTTTGCGGCTTTCATGACGCTCTGCCGGTTTTTGGCCACCTGTTCGCGGGAAAAGCTGCATAAGGTCCACCGGGCGGTAGGTGATGCTGGCCCTATGTTCGCGCGCGATCCTTTCCAGCCGGTCACCGGCAAGATAGCTCCACGGGCTGATGGTGCCGAAGTAGTAATCGATATGTGCCATTTGCCTTCCTCCCGACGGTTGAGGTTTGCGGGGAACCTAACGCGGTGATAAGTCCGCTGCAATTGTCCGAATCCCGCCTGCGAAGGACCCGACCCATGCCAGCGATGACCGAACCGAAGCTGATTTCCGGCAATGCAAATAGACCCTTGGCGACCTCTATCGCCCGGCGCATGTCGATGCATCGCGGCATGAATGTCGCACTGGTTGACGCACGTGTCGAACGCTTCAACGATCAGGAGATATTCGTTGAAGTTTTCGACAATGTCCGCGGCGAGGATATGTATATCATCCAGTCGACCTCGAACCCGGCCAATGACAACCTGATGGAACTGCTGATCATGACCGACGCGCTGAAGCGTTCGTCGGCCAACCGGATCACGGCGGTCATCCCTTATTTCGGTTACGCCCGTCAGGACCGCCGCGCAAAGGCCCGCACGCCAATTTCGGCCAAGCTGGTTGCCAATATGCTGACCAAGGCAGGCGTCGACCGCGTCCTGACGATGGACCTTCACGCTGCACAGATTCAGGGCTTCTTCGATATTCCGGTCGATAACCTTTACGCGGCACCGGTTTTTGCTTTGGATATCAAGCATCATTTCAAAGGCCAGATGGACGATCTGATGGTCGTCTCTCCCGATGTCGGCGGGGTGGCCCGCGCGAGAGAGATCGCGCAGCGGATCAGTGTACCAATGGCGATTGTCGATAAGCGCCGCGAAAAGGCGGGCGAGATTGCCGACATGACGGTTATCGGCGACGTCGAAGGCAAAAGCTGTATTATCGTGGACGACATTTGTGACACCGCAGGAACATTGTGCAAGGCGGCGCAGTTGCTGGTCGATCATGGCGCGAAAGAGGTTCACGCCTATATCACCCACGGCGTGCTGTCCGGCCCAGCTGTCGAGCGGGTGCAGAAATCGGTCATGAAATCGCTGGTCATCACCGATTCCATCCACCAGCCACAGGCGGTCAAGGATTGCTCTAATATTCGGATCGTGCCGACCGCGCCCATGTTTGCACAGGCTATCATCAATATCTGGAACGGCACCTCGGTCAGTTCATTGTTCGAACTCGATACGCTGGGTCCGATTTATGAAGGGCTTTATACCGGCGAGTGAGTTCGAATGTAGCGCTTCGCGCTGCTGAACCCGATGGGCTGGCAGCGGCGCGGACCTGTACCGCGCCGCTGCCCGTTTGCTTCAGCCCTTCGTGCCGAAGCCGTAGGTTTCCGTTACATAGTCGATATCCTTGTCGCCCCGTCCTGACAGGTTGATCAGGATCGACTGGCCCGGACGTTCACTGGCTTCACGCATTGCAAAGGCGACGGCATGGGCGCTTTCCAGTGCCGGGATGATGCCTTCGCGCCGGGACAGATTGTAGAAAGCATCCAATGCTTCTTTGTCGTCGGCGGCGACATAGTTGGCGCGGCCGGTCTTGTGCAGATAGGCATGTTCGGGTCCGACGCCGGGATAATCCAGACCCGAGGCGACGGTGTGGACGGGTGCTGGATTCCCTTCGGCATCCTTCAGAACCATCGTCTTGAAACCGTGAATATCGCCATCCTCGCCAAAGGTGATGGTTGCCGCGTGGTCGCCCAGGTTGGACGAGGTACCGAGCGGTTCGACCCCGTAAAGCGCCACATCCTCATCGTCGATAAATCCTGCGAACATGCCCATCGCGTTCGATCCGCCGCCGACACAAGCGGCAACAACGTCTGGCAGACGCCCAGTCATTTCAAGAAACTGCTCTCGCGCCTCGATGCCGACGACATGCTGGAAATCGCGTACCATCATCGGGAAAGGGTGGGGTCCGACGACGCTGCCAATCGCGAAAAGCGCGGTCTCGGCCTGTTCGACATAGGATTGGAAACAACTGTCCACAGCTTCTTTCAGTGAGCGTCCACCGAAGCCAACCGGTACGACCTCTGCGCCCAGCAGCTTCATGCGGGTGACGTTGGGTGCTTCCTTGGCGATGTCGATCTCGCCCATATGGATTTCGCAGTCGAGGCCGAAATACGCGGCCGCCGTTGCCAAGGCTACGCCATGCTGGCCCGCCCCGGTTTCGGCCATGACCTTGGTCTTGCCCATATGCTTGGCCAGCAGGACCTCGGCCATGCAATGGTTCAGCTTGTGCGCGCCGGTATGGTTCAGATCCTCACGCTTGGCATAGATCTGCGCGCCGCCGCAATCCGCCGACAGGTTGCCCAGATAGCTTATGGGCGTCGGGCGGCCCTGAAAATGTTTGCGGATATAGCGCAGCTCATTGATGAAATCGGCGGAACGCGAAAGCCGAAGGTAGGCTTTTTCGATTTCGGCGAATTGTTCGACCAGAACCGGCGGCAGATCAGCCCCGCCATATGGCCCAAAGAAACCCTTCGCATCGGGATGCGATTTAAGATAACCCATGTTTTCTCCCTGTTATCAGCGTCCGTCGATACGGACGAAGTCCATGACGCTGCCCTCTCCGGGGTTAACGTCAGCCCAGCTGTCGATCTGAAAGTCGACAACAAGCGTTGCTGCCGTCGGATAACGGCGGAAATCGGGGTCCATAGGGGGTCTCGCGGGCAGGCTCGCTGCAAACTCGGCAATTCCGGGATTGTGGCCGATCATCATGACGGTGGGCGCGGTCGCGGTTTTCAGCACCGAAAGCATGTCGCTGGGGCTGGCGTGAAACAGCTTGTCCTCGAATCGCAGGATGGGAAGGACCTCCAGCGTGGCGCCTGCCACTCTTTCCCAGGTCTCCCTTGTGCGTTTCGAAGGTGAGCAGATCACCTCTTCCGGCTCATAGCCACGCGACGCCATGAAGTCGCCAAGCGCCAGTGCCGCCCTGCGACCGCGATCATTCAGTGGGCGGTCAAAGTCTTCCAGCGTCGGATCGTCCCATGCTGACTTGGCGTGGCGGGTCAGGATCAGGCGTTTGTAGCCGGAAGAATTCATATGAAGCGGCCTCTTATGGCGAAGATGTGCCAGCAGGAGCCTGCCATATGTTATACGCGAAGAGCAAGCACCTCTGCAAAGCGAGGCGTCGCTTTCGCCGTCGCCCTAAAGGCCGCTGTCCCCCTGCCGCAAACCCCGTGGTTTCACGCGCGGTTCGGTAGAGCGGATCAGGCTGCCTGCGCCATGTTCGGTAAAAAGTTCAAGCAAGGTGGCATTCGGCACACGGCCATCCAGAATCACAACCGCGCGGACGCCATCCTCGATTGCCTTCAGGGCCGTTTCGGTCTTGGGAATCATCCCGCCCGCAATCGTGCCATCGGCGATCATGCTGCGGACTTGGTCCGGCGTCATCTGTGTGATGACTTCTCCCGCGCCATCCTTGACGCCCGAAACATCGGTCAGCAGCAACAGCCGGTCGGCCTGCAAGGCGCCCGCAATTGCACCGGCCGCCGTGTCGCCGTTGACGTTGAAGGTTTCGTTGTCCTCCATGCCGGTTGCAACCGGGGCAATGACCGGGATCAGCCCTGCCTGATAAAGATCGCGGATGATCTGAACATTCATCTCGACCGGCTTGCCGACGAAACCCAGTTCCGGGTCGTCCACCTCGCACACCATCAGATCGTCATCCTTGCCGGAGATACCGATGGCCCGCCCGCCAGCGTCGTTTATGGCCTGTACAATGCGTTTGTTAACGAGGCCGGACAGAACCATCTCGACCACCTCGACGGTTTCTTTGGTGGTCACGCGCTTGCCGCGCACAAAGCGGCTTTCGATGCCCAATTTACCGAGCAGGTCGTTGATCATCGGGCCACCGCCATGAACGACAACCGGGTGAATGCCCACCTGCTTCATCAAGACGATGTCGGATGCGAATTTTGCCATCTCGGCTTCGTCGCCCATCGCGTTGCCGCCGAATTTGACCACGACAACCGCGCCGGAATAGCGCTGCATATAGGGAAGAGCCTCGGAAAGCGTGGCCGCTGCGGCGGCGAAATCTCGGGTCATGTCCTGCTGTCTCATGATGCGTTCCGTACGGGTCGGCGAAGGTTACGGCGCGGTAGGGGCAAGGTCCAGAGCCCGAGCCGAACGACGTTAGTCGAGTCCGGCAATGATCGTGCGCAAGGTGGCGATTCCCTGACCCTTCTCCGATGAGGTAAGAACCAGTTCCGGAAATGCTGCGGAGTGCTTTTGCAGCTCTGCCTCGACTTGTTCGATCACCGGCTTGACGGCATTCGGTCCCAGCTTGTCGGCCTTTGTCAGAACCACCTGAAAAGGCACAGCCGAGCGGTCGAGCAGGGTCATGATTTCGTGATCTACAGGTTTGACGCCATGTCGAGAATCAATCAGGCAAAAGGCGCGGCGCAGGGTAGGGCGGCCTGCCAAATAGTTTTTGAGCAGCGCCTGCCACTTCTGCACCACGGCAACCGGCGCCTTCGCGAAACCATAGCCCGGCAGGTCGACCAGATAGCCGTGCTGACCCAAAGCGAAATAGTTGATTTCCTGCGTACGGCCGGGCGTGTTGGATGCACGCGCGATCCCCTTGCGACCAGTCAGCGCGTTGATCAGGCTTGATTTTCCAACATTGGAACGTCCCGCAAAACAGACTTCGGGCCGGTCTGCTGGCGGCAGGCCGTCCATCGCAACGACGCCTTTCACGAAATCCACGGGGCCGGCGAAAAGCTGTCGCGCGGCTTCTGCGGCTTCTGCCTCGGGTTCGGGCGCAACGGGAAAGGCGACCTTCATTCGCTGTCCTCCGGCGATGGCGAGAGGATCAACTCGTCCATTTCGGCAATATCTCCGCCCGACAGAACCTCTGCATAGATGCCGAAGTCGCTTTGACCGGTCACCTCGGTCAGCGCACGGATCATATCGCGGTCGGGCTGCCCGGTTTCAGTGTCCGCCGCCGTGGCCGAACACCTGCCAATCATCTGACGGCCTATCATCCGCAGGCCCCCAACCGTGAACTCGCGGTCGATCCAATCGGCCTCAGCGAAGGGTTCAGCGCCCTCGATCCACAGATTGCCGCGCCATCGTTCAACGCCAAGGCGCTGACCGACTTCTGCCTCCAGTGCCGACAGGCTGTCCAGGGAGTTGATCGAGATATAGGGCTTGCGGGTATCGGTCAGCGGTTCGGCCCCGCGCACCAGCTTCAAAGGCGGCGGCTTGTCATCCGGCCACAGCGGGGCCAGCCATACAATCAGGGAAGCAGCGTCATCCTCATCCGATGGATCAACGATGATTTCACCCTGATCGGGATGGCGGAGCTTCAGCTTGCCGCTTTCAAGCCCGCCTTCGATGGCCTGAAGTGCAGGGCTTGCGGCCCCACGCAGAAAGGCCGCCTTGGGCAGCCATTCTTCCAACGCGTCGCTATCGCCGTTCAGCCGCTTGGCCGAGTCTTCGTGCAGCACCGCCCAATGCCGATCAAACGGTATCTTCCCGCCCTTTTCGACCGAGGCGCGGGCAATACGCTCTCGCCCGATCGATTTGACAGGATACCGCCAGATCTGGGCCAGGCGCTTCAAGGCTTTTTCTTTCCGGGCCGCACGCTTTCACGGATGTTGCCAAACAGGTTTGGCGGATGGCCGTGCATCGACATGATGGCGTATTGCTGGCCTATGGTGATCACGTTGTTGGTGATCCAGTACAGAACCAGCCCCGATGCGAACCCGCCCAGCATGAACATGAACACCCAGGGCATCCAGGCAAAGATCATCTTTTGCGTCGGGTCGGTGGGTGCCGGGTTCAGCTTCTGCTGAAGCCACATGGAAATGCCCAGAATGATTGCCATGATCGACAGCGAGATAATCCCGACCAGACTGTCACGCGCCGGTGCTGCATAGGGCAGCAGGCCGAACAGGTTCAGGATCGAGGACGGATCAGGCGCCGACAGATCGCGGATCCAGCCGATCCACGGGGCCTGGCGCAGTTCCAGCGTGACAAAGATCACCTTGTAAAGGCTGAAGAAGATCGGGATCTGGATCAGAATCGGCAGACAGCCTGCCGCCGGATTGACCTTTTCCCGCTTATACAGCGCCATCATTTCCTGCTGCATCTTGGTGCGGTCGTCGCCCACACGCTCTTTCAGCGCTTCCATCTGGGGCTGCAACTCTCGCATCTTCGCCATGGAGACATAGGATTTGCGCGCCAGTGGGAAGACGATGGCCTTCAGGATGAAGGTCAGTGCAATGATCGACCAGCCCATGTTCCCGATATGCGCGTTCAGCCAGTGAAGCAGGCGGAAGATCGGTTTCGTGAGGAAGTAGAACCAGCCCCAGTCGATGGAATCAACGAAGCGTTGAATGCCCGGCGATTCCTCGTAGTTGCGAATGGTTTCCCATTCCTTGGCACCGGCGAACAGATAGGATTCGCTCGACGCCGTCTGGCCCGCTGCGACCGTTACCGTCGGGAAACGCGTTTCAGCCTGATATATATCGGCCCCTTCGGCGTATTTCACGACTGCGGTGAAGGGTTGGCCCGGCGCGGGCGCAAGCGTCGTCATCCAGTATTTGTCGGTAAAGCCGATCCAGCCGTTCTCGGCCACCTCGGTGATTTCCGCACGGCCTTCGCGCGCGACCGGGTCCAGATCGACGATATTCTTGTACTTCGTTTCATGCAGCTCGCCATCGGTCATGCCGATTGCACCTTCATGCAGCACAAAGAAATTCTGTGTGTCAGGCTGGCCGTGCCGCGCGATGATCCCATAGGGCGCGGCGGCAAAAGGCGTATCGGCCGTGTTTTCGACGCTCTGCGTGACCGTGAACAGATATTTGTCGTCAAGGGCGAAGGTGCGACGGAAGATCTGACCTTGCCCGTTATCCCAACGCAGCGTGACCGGGCTGTCGGGTCCCAGATCACCGCCGGATTCGACCTCCCAGATCGTCACGGCATTCGGAACCGCCGCGGGATCGGTCCCGGCGGCCGGGCTCCACCCATAAACTGCGTAATAGGGCTTTTGCAGGGTGACTTCGGGATCGCCGCCGGGGGCGACCGGCGTTCCCTCTGCGACCGTGGTCAGATGCGAAGAGTCTGTTGGGGTCAACAGCCGGACAAAAGGCGAATTGTCGTCCAGCGTCTCGCGATAATCGGTTAGCTGCAGGTCGTCTATGCGACCACCAGCAAGTGAAATAGAGCCTTCAAGCGACGGACTTTTCACCGTCACACGACCGGCGGAGGCCGACGGATCACCCGAACCGCTGGCTGCGACCTCGGCGCCCGCTGGCGTGGCGGCATCCGGGGCCGGCGTCGCAAGACCACCAGCGTCGGTTTGTGACTGACTGACCTCTGTATCCGCGGCAGGGGGCGGAGGCTCGGGCGCAAAGAATCCAAACCAGACCAGCACCACGGCCATGGACAGTACCATGGCAAGGATAAGATTGCGGTTGTTGTCGTCCATTCGGATAATCGCCCCTTGTTGTCAGTGCAGGGTTCAACAGAAGGGGCGGGCAAAGGTCAAGGCGATTCACAAGATAACGCAGGCAGCGCGGGCGATCCGGCGGTATTTGGCGACCATCCTGCCGCTCGCGGACCTGCCGCTGCATCGGCGCTCTGGATCGACCCGAGCGTGTGATGGCTTGCGGTCGATTCGCTGTGACCCTGGTGCGAGACCGAGCCGCCAGCGGTTAATGTTCGCGAAGGTCGGGGATGTCCGGCGAATTGCTTTTCGCCTCGTCCGGCCAGAGGTTCATGAAATCAAACAGCTTCGGATCAAGCAGATGCGACGGGCGTGTATTCATCAATGCGCGGAACATAACCTGCCTGCGGCCCGGACTGCGGCTCTCCCACTCATCCAGCAGCTTCTTGACCTGCGCCCTTTGCAGCCCTTCCTGTGAGCCGCACAGATCGCAGGGAATGATAGGATAGTTCATATCACGGGCGAATTTTTCGCAGTCGGCTTCGGCCACATAGGCAAGGGGCCGCAGTACCAGCAGGTCGCCTTCTTCATTGAGCAGTTTTGGCGGCATGGTCGCCAGCCGCCCGCCATGGAACAGGTTCATGAAGAATGTTTCCAGCATGTCGTCGCGATGGTGGCCAAGCACAACGGCGGAACACCCTTCTTCACGCGCGATACGGTACAGGTTGCCGCGGCGCAGGCGCGAACACAGGCTGCACATCGTACCGCCCGGTGCTATTTTATCAGTGACGATTGAATAAGTGTCCTGATATTCGATGCGATGTTCGACCTCGCGCTCTGTCAGGAATTTCGGCAGGACCGTCGCAGGAAAACCCGGCTGGCCCTGATCCAGATTGCAGGCCAGCAAATCGACGGGCAGCAGGCCGCGCCATTTCAGCTCGTGCAGGATCGCCAGCAGAGTATAGCTGTCCTTGCCGCCAGACAGGCAAACGAGCCAGCGATCACCCGGTCGCACCATCCCGAAATCTTCGATTGCAGCGCGCGTGTCACGGACCAGACGCTTGCGCAGCTTCTTGAAAGAGGTCGTGGCTGGAGCCCCAGCGAACAGCGCGTGAATCTCGGCAGCTTCGTCTGCCTCTTTTTGATCGAAGTTGGTGATCTCATTCATTTGCATCTCGCTTCCGTGGCTCGCTGTCACGTTGATGGCTTACCGGTGGCACAGGATCGTATCCATCACCGCCCCACGGATGACAGCGCAGGATGCGGCGAAGCGCAAGCCAGCTTCCCCGGATCGCGCCATGCTTTTCCAAAGCTTCCAGTGCATAGACCGAACATGTTGGCTGAAAACGGCAACCATGTCCGACCCAGGGGCTAAGCAGCAGGCGATAGACCCGGACGGGCAGCGCTGCGATATGGGCAAGCGGGCTCATTTTCCCGGCTTCTCGGCATGAACGCGGCGCAACGCACCGATCAGATCGTCCTTCAGGTCGCTGAACTGGCGCGAGACGGTTTCGCCCGGCCTGCCCACCAAGACATAATCCCAGCCGGGCCGCGCCACGCCTGGCATTACCGCCCTGCACAAAGCCCGCAGCCGCCTTTTGGCCCGGTTGCGCGTCACCGCGTTGCCGACCTTTTTTGAACAGGTGAAGCCAATCCGGACAGCGGTCTGCGCCGGCTCGACCGGGTTCCGGCGGCGCGCCTGTAGCAGAAAGCCCTTGGTTCCCGCGCGGCGTGCCTGCGCAGCCTTCAGAAAGTCCGAACGCTGGCGCAAAACGGATATGTCGCTTCTCGGCACAGCGAAAGCCGCCGCATCAATCCCCAGCTGCGTTTCGTCAGCTTCGGGGGAGGGATGCGGCGGCATCGTATTGTCCTGACTGGCGTGCATAGACACGCCGGTATGCTTTCGCCGGATCAGGCCGACAGGCGCTTGCGGCCCTTGGCGCGACGACGGTTCAGAACCTGACGGCCTGCCTTGGTCGCCATGCGGGCGCGGAAGCCGTGGCGACGGGTGCGGACCAGGTTAGACGGCTGGAACGTGCGCTTCGACATCTTCGTTTCTCCACTTTGCGGGCGCGGAAGGTCTGGGTGATGGGTCAGAAAAACCCGTCCCACGCGACCGCGTCGGTTAATTCGAAGCCCGCGCAATAGGGCAAGCCCGCGCCTGAGTCAACGACGCAATCACCCAAATTGCGACAAAAACCCGCGAACGATGCGGCCGGCAGCACAATGATTTGTATTTGCCCCTGCCTGGCACTAGGTGTTGCGTTTGGGTGGTAACGGATCGCTCGTAAAGAGATCTGTCAGGAATGTCGATCGACACGCTCTCAGGCCGGTTTGCCGCGCTGACGCTGCTTTTTGTGGCGTTGGCCGAGATTTTTGTGCTGATCCCCGCCGTTTCAAACTTCCGTCTGGATTATCTTCAGACGCGGCTTGAGAAGGCGCAGATCGCGTCTCTGTCTCTGCTGGCGACTGACGAGAACGAGAATATTGCAGCCGAACTTGAATCGGAGCTACTGGCCAATGCCGGTGTCTATAACGTGGTCTTGCGTCGTGACGATGTGCGGCAACTGGTGCTGTCATCGCCTCTGCCGGGGCCGATTGTGAACACCTTTGACCTGCGCAGTGATTCCGGCCTGTCCGCGGCAGCCGATGCCGTCGGACAATTTTTCAACCGCGAAGATGAGGTGATCCGCGTGATCGGCGCGCCCGTCAATCACGCGGGCCAATTGATCGAGATCACACTCTCCACCGGCCCGCTTCTGGCCGCGATGGAGGAGTTCGGGCTTCAGGTCCTGATCTTCTCTGCCGTCCTTATTGCCCTGACGGCGGCACTGCTGAACCTTGCCGCGCAACGCCTGATCCTGAAACCAATCCGTCGCGTGATTTCTCATATGGCCAATTACGCCGATGCGCCCGACGATCCTCGACTTATCATTACGCCCGATGCGCGCATAACCGAGGTGCGAGAGGCGGAAACCGCCCTCGCATCCATGCAGACGACGGTGACTCAATCGCTCAAACAGAAAGAGCGGCTTGCCGGGTTAGGACAGGCCGTGGCCAAGATCAGCCACGATCTGCGCAATATCCTGACCACGAGCCAGATTTTTGCCGACCGGCTGGAGGACAGCGCCGATCCGGCTGTCCGGAAGGCCGCGCCAAAGCTGGTAAACTCTATTTCACGCGCGGTGAACCTGTGTGAGACGACGCTGGCCTTTGGGAAGGCAGAGGAACCCGCGCCGACGCTTTCACGCTTTGCGCTTCGTGACCTGGTTGATGAGATTACAGAGGCAGAGACCCTGCTGTCCGAAGCCACCACAGGGGCCGGGTCCGTCGATTTCGTGGTCGATGTCAGCCCCAACCTTGTGATCCGCGCGGACCGCGATCAGCTTCATCGCGTCATGTCGAACCTTATCCGCAACGCACGCCAGGCCATCGAGACGACGGGTGAAAGCGGCACGATAGAGATTGCTGCCTCGGAAGACGATCAGGACTGGCGCATTCGCGTGGGCGACACCGGACCAGGACTGCCACAGAAGGCGCGCGACTACCTGTTCCAGCCATTTACCGGCGGTACGCGCAAGGGTGGCACGGGTCTTGGCCTTGCCATCGCTGCCGATCTCATCCGTGGCCATGGCGGTAAACTGGAGCTGACGCGCACCGACGAAACGGGAACCGAGTTCTTCATTACGCTTCCACGCGGTGCACTGATAGAAAATCTCTCGACGGAGTAATTTTGCCCTTGCGCTCCCCTTGGGCTACAATTAGGACAGCGCCCTACAGCGGACCCGTAGCTCAGCTGGATAGAGCACCAGACTACGAATCTGGGGGTCGGGCGTTCGAATCGCTCCGGGTCCGCCATTTCCTGAACCATCCTTCAACATATTTCTTCAGTTTCCTAGCAACGGCTACGGTGATGCCACATGTGTGGCTCCCGTCTAACGATCAGGCGATCAAATGAGCCGTGCCTGGTTCGGCAATCGAGACACGCTTTTGCGTGAGCAATTGTGTCGAGGGGCGAATCACGCCTCTAAGCGATTCTCATTTGAATTATTTGTTTTTAGTGAGGATAGATGTCCGTTGTCCCTGCGTTCGCTAATTAAAGTGCAAATTAATTGATTTTTTGATTTTTGACTGAATATCTTGTTGATTTGAGGAAAGGTTTGCGAAAAATAAATTAAAGACATTTTTGTCTTCTTGATTTTGGTTTGTGTTGCCAGATTTCGCCTAACGAGTCTGTTGTAGACGCAGTAAGAGTATTTAACGTCAGTTGATGCTGTTAAACTCATGCAACGTGGGGTAGAATTATCCAAAGATAAATGTCAGATTGACGCAATATTTTGGATAAAATTTTTAAAAAAGTCAGGCAGGCTTACCTAGCAATAAGTTTTTGAATTATTTAATAAATATATATTTTAATATACTGATATATAAGGAAAATTTGTATATTGGCGAGTTTTTGCTTAAACATTGAATAATAAGCGAGATATTGCTAATCGTATTTTATGGAACGGCGCTGTGCCGATCCTTAGTGAGGAGTTAGTCAACCGACATTCCCCAAGTGGCCTGCCGCTTGACTTCAAGATCGCCTGATTTTGCTCGCTGGGCAAGCGTTTTTCGCCCCGAGCGGTGTCTGTCGTCGCGCAAACGGCCGAAGTCGGGT
The DNA here is from genome assembly GCF_027913035.1 of Paracoccus albus. Taxonomy (NCBI): domain Bacteria; kingdom Pseudomonadati; phylum Pseudomonadota; class Alphaproteobacteria; order Rhodobacterales; family Paracoccaceae; genus Paracoccus; species Paracoccus albus. Next base: position 2,021,237 of record NZ_CP115775.1, on the reverse strand, counting down.
GGATCAAGCCTCGAACCCGCAGCATTCTGGCCCGGCAGAGCCGCTTTTCCGCGCGGCAGACGGACCTGTCCTGCCGCTTTCGTTCAGCTTGGGCATGGATCGTGGTCGGGCGCATTGACGGAGGCGTTCGAAGACGGCGGATGGCGGCAAGGACGGCCCGCACCATCGGGCCGGTGACGGCGACCTCGGCCAACTGGAAGGTAATGGCGCGGGCGTGGCGGACGACGCGGGCGCCGATCTTGATCAGCTTGAGTTGCAGGCTGGTCAACGACCAGTCCGCCATGGCCTCGGGCAGTTCGATGCAGCGCAGGAAGGTTGCCAGGTTGTAGGCCAGCGCGTGCAGTTGCAGCCGCACCTCGTTGTGCCGGAACTTCCGGCATGACAGCCGCGTCCAGCGAAAGGCATATTTGCCTTCCTTGATGTGCTGCTCTGCGGTGCCGCGCTGGTTGTAGAACCTCACCACCCAGTCTGGCTCCATCGGCAGGTTGGTGACGATGAAGCCGACTTTGGGGAACAGCTCGCCCGGATGCCATTCGATCTTGGCGATGACGCGGCGCGGCTTGTCCCAGGACGCCGCCTGATACTCGAAGTCCTCGAAGAACCGTTTGACCTTGGTCAGCGAAGGCCGTCCCACGGGCCGTGTCAGCCGATGCGCGATCTTCTCGCGCAAGACGGCGTTGGCGGGCAGACGGATGGCGTAGAAGAACCTGGCTTCTTCCAGCCGCATATAGATCGCGGGGATCGCGTAGGCAGCGTCGGCCCGGAAGAAGCGTCCACCAAGGTCGCGGCCAGCATATCGGGCAATGACGGGATCAAGGACATCCCGCCAGCCATCGGCGCTGTGGACATTGCCGTTACGCAGGGCGCAGCGCTCCAGCATGCCAAACTGGTTGAACAAGAAGATGGGGTGATAGCAGGTGCAGTCGAAATGCCCGTTCCAGGCAGTACCTTCCTGATCGCCGTGGGTGGGGCTGACCGAGCTGTCCATGTCCAGCACGATGTATTTCAACCCGTTGCGGTCATGAAACCGGTCGATCCATTGGCCGTTCAGATCGGCCAGCGCCGCCCGGTTCGCGGCCAGAGCCAGCGTCTCGGTCTCGAACCGTCCCATCTGCGATGCCGAAGCAGCTTGCGCCTCGACGGCCCTGCCGCCAACGACCTGACGCATCACGGGATCGAGGGCCAAGCGGTCGGCATCGTTCACATCCTCGTATCCGGCCAGTCGTCCGAACACCGATTGCCGGAACAATCCGTCAAGCCGATGGAGCGTGTTCTTCCCGGTGCGGCTGTCTCGCAGCGCCTCCGACGCCAGATTGGACAGGCCGAGCACGTCATCAAGCTCGCGCATCACCAGCAGGCCACCGTCTGAACTGATCTGCGCACCACGGAACTCCAGACGCACACGGCGGTCGAAATCAACCCGATCTCCCCGCGCCAAGCCCGCACCCTCCAGGTGATCCATGAAACGCGCCCCTCGCAGCCGTCAACGCCATGATTTATATGCGAAATATCACGATTACGACAGCGAAATCAGCGACTTACTTGGAGAATGTGGGGTCAAATGCAGAAGTTTATCATTGCTGCCACTGCAGTTTTTCTGACGGTCGGTGCCGCTTCGGCTCAGGCTGTTTTTGGAACCGGTTCTTGGTCCGGCTCTGAAAGCGGCGCTGCGTTCAGCGGTCAAACCTCGGCCGGAACAGTCTTGAACGGCGTGGCAAGTGCAACGAACACCACTGAAATGGCTATGGGCTCGACCGGTTCAGCAGTCGGTTATACCGGCCTTGGTTTTGGTGGTGCAATCTCCGGCTCGGCCTCGGGTACCACAGTAAATGGCGGAGTCAAAAATGAGTCTACCGGTGGCTCGTTGGGCTTCGGCGCATCGTCTGCAAGTGGCACCTATGGCGGCACCAACGGAAGCAACGCTGGTGCCTTTGGCGGTTTCGGCTTCAAGTTTCCGTAATCAACGGTGTCAGACTTAGGCCTGCGTAGCTGGGCTTAAGTTGGCCGGGGTGGGTGTCCGAACGTACCGGCTCCGGCCTTCTTTACCACCTCTTCGTTCGGGGGGGAGTTGTAGTAATATGTGTACTTATATCAGAAGTAGTGTATCGGCGCTCGTCGCAACAGCGTCAATCCTGGCAGTCTTGACCGTATCCTCGCTGCCTGCACAAGCGCAGACAGCAGTCAGTGGCTCGAATTCCAACTCGTCGAGTTCCGCAAAGGTGAAAAGTACGGCGCAGTCGTATTCCTCATCTTCAAGCGGACCTTCAAGCTCTTCGAGCTATAGCGGCGGTTCAAGCTCTCAGGCTTCGGGCGGCACGTCGAATGCCCGCTCGTCAAGCGGCAGTTCAAATGCTCAGGTCTATCTGGACCAGAGGGGACGAGCCGTGACCCAGACCAGTAACCAGCATAGATATAGCGGGTCTTACGAGGTCCGAACAGCGCCGGCCGTTCAGGCGCCATCGATGGGCTCTGGCCATCCATGCGGTCTGAGTGGAAGTATCGGGATATCCATAATTGGTGGCGGCGCATCCGCCGGTGTCTCACAGGTCGACGAGGCTTGCCTTCTTGCGCAGATGGGGCAGGGACAGGCAGCGCTGATGATGATCGCGACCAGGGATCAAGCTGCATGTGTTGCCCTTCGCCAGGTAGGCAGCATCCCGTCCAGCAGCATCTGCTCTCAGGCAGAGCGGCGTGAAGCAGAACGTGTACAAAGGGAGCTGGACGCTATTGCCTCGGCGCCAGCCCCAGCGTTTGCGGCACCGGCACCAGCGGCATTGGCTTCAATTGCAGACTATGTGACATGTTCGCGCAATGACAGTGGCCAACTGGTAGCACGCAAGCGAGGCAATGGACCGTTCAGTGACGATGAAGTTGCCCAGTATTGTCGAGATCAGAACATACAAGTGGCTTCAATGAGCTTTGTCCAACAGAAACCTGCAAAATCTCTTGCGGATTATGTCACGTGCTCGCGCAACGAGAGCGGACAACTTGTCGCCCGCAAGGCGAGAGGGACGCCGTTCAACGACGAACAGGTCGCTCAATACTGCCGCGATCAGCAGTAAAGCAAATTTCTGCCGCAGGATCACCCCTGCGGCAGTGCCGTTTCGGTCAGAACAGATCTCCTAACATTTAGCCGTTAATTTTTGGTTGAGTCTGAGACAGGAAATTAGTAAAATAAATCAACTCTGGTACGTGATTTGACTTGTTATAACGATCTCAACTTTCAGCCTGATATGCTCATCGCGAAGCGCGATGATGGCACGTCAATCCGATTGTCAAAGCAAGAGCATGCACTTCTTCTTCGGTTCATCAGGGAACCTAACACACTTATAACGCGAGAAGAGCTGCTTAAGTGCCTTAACGGTAGCGGCGGTGTCCTGTCCGAGCGGAATATCGACTATCTGGTCAACCGTTTGCGCAAAAGGCTTGGTGACAGCGCAAGGGATTCCCGTTTTATCGCGACACGTTACGGCGTCGGTTATTCCTGGGTAGCGAATCCGGTCAAACCAGAGCCGGTTTCTGCGTTCCTGTTAATCGGTCCGGTTTATGGAGACAACGCTCATACCGAAGCCGTCGGGGATTTTCCCGATCAGCTAGCAGCGGCAATTTCTTCAGCTCTCGGTGGTCATAAGAAGGTTGTTTCCTCGCCGGGGTGGGAGCCCGATCCCCACGGTCTCGATAAACTTGGCTTCATCCTCGACGTGAAAGTGCATGAGGAGGGCGGGCAAGTACATCTGGCAATGACTTTGCGCGAAGGATCAACGAGACGAGTGATCCAGAGCTTTCGCCGCATCGTACGTCAAGGCGAAGAGCTACAGCTCATCGAAGATATTTCTTGTCAGGTTGTCTGTTCGGTTTGGCGTGACACGACACTCGCCGACGGCGGGCCAGAGGCTGCGGTGATCATGTCGTCTGATGAAAAGACTGAATGGTACGGGTCTGCGGCACGGATTCAATCCGAAAAATCGATACTGCCTGTAGGCGCAGAAGTTTCGGTCATGCAGGCGCTCAACAAGTATGAAACGCTGATCCGCAGCGTTCACGGAGCGCCCATAACCGATGACAAATGGATCGCGCTTGAGACGGAAATAGAGGACCATGTTCTGCGGGCATTGCCCGATGCACATGATAATCCCCGGCTCCTTTTGTCGATTGCCAGGCTCCTTCGTTTTATCGATCGCGGCTATCTTGCGCTTGCCGGAAGGATTACCGAAGAGGCGTTCAGGCAAAGTGTCGCATTTGACGAAGTTTTCGCTCTGAGAGGTCAGATCGAAGCAAGCAGGGGGCAGCTTGAGGCAGCTGTGGCCATCTATGACCAGGCCATCAAAATGACAGAGCCTTCCTCGCGAACCCATATCCATCTGCTTGTTCTTAAAATTATCGCGCTGCAAGCTGGCGAGGACCGTTCGGCGGTTAGGCAGACCGTAATGGATCTGAACAATATCGTTCCGGTCAATCAACTGATCTTCGGGCTTTTCCTAGTGCCTCTGAAAGCAAGGCAATTGAATCCAGAGACAGAGTCCAGCTTTTCTAGCATGTCTCCCGACGATGGCCGGCATCTTTCGCGCTATCTTTTTCGCGCATGGGCACGACAATTCCGCAAGCCGGAGCATCAGGAGAATATCGTCAAGGGCTTCACACACCACCTTCTACGGCATCATGGCAGCAAGGCTGTTGATCAAGAGATCACAAGGCGATTTCCTGATCTGATTGCTTCGACCGCCGATGGACATTCGATCAGTCACAGTTTTCACAGGCAGAACGGCACCGCACTTCGCCCCTACGGCTAAGCTCAACAGCGGTTTTCAGACTGCTTGGGCCATTTCGTAACAGAGGCTCGGATTCGATTAATGCTCTATTCTGACGTGCTACTGAAATAGTCTCCGAGCGGGAAAGATTTTCTTTGATCTCGGCTTTTCTGTCCGGTCTCGCTGTCTTTGGTGCTGCCGGTGTGTGTAGCCCGCAAGGTTTTTCATCGTCCCGCAACCAGTAGTCTCGGCGGCCGGGTGAGGTTGTTGGGGAGAATTGTCAGCGCGAAACGGGAGCGCGCCCTTTCGACGCTGCAATGGACTGTCGAGCCACCCCTCGATGGTATTGGACCAGCCGAACGCCTCTTTGATCCGTTTGCAGAGCCTGATCGACAGGTCGTAGCCCCCGCGCCGGGGCGGTCCGCAGGAATGGCGTTGGATGATGTCCCGCACGGCGCGTCGTTCGGCATTGCCATTGGTCTGGGTCAGATTGCCCTGCACCATCAGTTCGTCGCGGTTCCCCATCAGCGCATGGCCGATGCAGAACAGCATGGTCCCGGCGCCCGGGGATTTCGTGTAGATGTGCTCCAGACCGAGGGACTGTCCGTATGTCTGGTCCGCCGGAATTATCATGACAGACAAACCTATGACAGCGACGCTCTGTGCAAGGCCATCTCAGACAAGGGCGCCATCGCGGAACCCATCGCGGGCGATCAAAATACCCACGCGCACGTCATCTCTACACCCACAGGCATCCCGTGGAACGCTGCTTTTCCAAGCTCAAACATTTCCGAAGGTCGCAACACGAGACGAAAAGACCTCCAAAAAAGACCTCGCTGTAATCACCATCGCCGCAATCGTCCTGTGGATCAGTTAACTGTCCACAGAACTTAAAGCGCGCATTGAAGAAGATGCTCGAAGAACCAAAAGAGAATAAGCCCGCCAAGGATTGAACGGGCGCAGGATTTTGAGCGCGATCAGATCACGGCATTCGGACTATTTGCAAAATATATGATCGCCGTTCGTCTTATCGGGTGCAGCGGGAGTTTCCGCATGTCCGCAAACGCTATTGGGGCTGCTCGTTTGGTGCAGGGGCTATTTCTCGACGATCAACGGCGTCATTAACGAAGATATCTTACTTCAGTACCTCGAAAAGCACATTGCCGATTCTGCCCGCGCAAGCCGGGAGTCGTTCAGTCGTCGCCTTTCGTGCCCGCACCCTTTGGCGCGTCACCCGCGACGATCCGGGCCGCGCGGATGGCACTGGATGACACATCCGACATTGGCATATTGACCATCACCCATGCGGGGGGCTTTGACGCAGCCAACAGACCAGCCCGCCTTGCTGGCAAACGCGCAGATGCCATAACCCGCGCCGCTTTCGAAAGCCGCGCCGCCAGACGTGAACCCGGACGGCTCAGCACGCCGATTGGCACCCGGTCAGCGATCTCGCGCCAACGCTCCCACTGGCTGAACTGCACGAGGTTGTCCGAGCCCATGAGCCAGACGAAATCGAGCGTTGGATAAAGCTTTTGCAGCGCGGCGATGGTATCCACAGTCTTGCGGGTGCCCAGTTCCGCCTCGATCCCCGTCACCTCGACGCGCGGATCGTCCATCAACCGCCGCGCATAGGCGATCCGGTCCTCCAGCGGGGCCGGCTGATGTTCCTTCAGCGGATTGCCCGGCGTGACCAGCCACCAGACCTTGTCGATGCCGAAACGCTTCAGCGCCTGCTCGGTCAGCAGCACATGCCCGTCATGCGCGGGGTCGAACGATCCGCCCAGCAAGCCGACTTTCTGACCGGCGACCGCAAATGGAAACCCTTGTTTCATGATGCCGCTGTAGGTCGGTGCGGCAGACGGCGCAAGGGCCTGCCTCAGCGCATGGCGCCGGACATGTCCGCCCCGTGCAGGCGGATACAGCCGCGACCGCTTCTTTTGGCGGCGTAAAGCGCCATGTCTGCGTCGGCCAGAATGTTCTCAGCCGAAATCGTGCCGTACCGGTCCGACATAGTCGCGCCGATACTGGCCGAGACGCGGCATTGATGGCCATTCACGTCAATCGGCTGCTGCGTGGCATTTATCAGCCGTCGGCCCAGCTGGTACAGCGGGGCTTCGGAAACCATGCCCGGCAGCAGGATCAGAAACTCATCCCCGCCGACTCGTGCAATGGCATCTTCGGCCCGCGTCTCGCGGCGCAAGATATCGGCAATCCGGCACAGAACGGCATCGCCCGCAGCATGACCGAAGCGGTCGTTCACATCCTTGAACCAGTCTAGGTCCAATTGCAGCAGCGCAAATTCCTGCCTGCGTTCCCCGGTGGCAGAACGATCAGCGATTGCGCGGCCAAAGGCAACATCGAAACCACGCCGGTTCAGCAAGCTGGTAAGCGGGTCGGTGAAGGCCTGAATCTCCGCCGCCTCGCGTGCCTCTTCAAGGCTAAGGCTGTGGCGCGCAAGCTCGGACCTGATGGCCTGGTTAGACTTGTGCAGATACAGCATCTCAATCGCCAGTTCGTTGGCGGCGAAATCGGCATCGGTCAGGTCGTAATTCGCAATCGCCTCTATCACCCCGATGCCTAAGCCCAGATTGACCAGCACTTCGCCATTCGGCAGTTGCGATACCTCGCCACGCAGAGGCGGCAGCGAGCTTTCCTTGATTCCAAGGAAGATCCTTACACCTTCGCAGGCGGCCCTGTTGAGCGCGGCCATAAAGTCGGCCTCTGGCGGGGCGCGACGAAGTTCGAAAATCGCCCCGACGGTCCGCGCGCGCCCGATCATCTTACGCAGTGTCGGCCCGCAGGAACGGATTTCGCCTTCCGGCCCGACCAGAAGATGCATGGGCATAAGCATCGCCACACGCTCTACCGCGATAGACATTCCAGCCGTCATCACGTCGCCCAAAACTGCTGTACAAGGGAAAAATCGTTGCCTTCAGCAAATTCATCATCTGCAATGCTGACACTGAGGCAGCCGTCGTCTTCCTCAACGATGGCGAGCACGCCGTAGTCGTCGGCCATGCCGCGCAGAAAACCGGCAAGCACCGGATACCAGTCGGAATCCTCTGCCGCCAGACGCAACAGATACTGGCGCGGACCCGTCACGCGTGTGGCGATGCGCGGCAGGTTGAGGCCGGGCAGCACAACCCTTCCGCGATCATGCAGGTCGTCGAGTGACAACACGAAATCTTCAAAAGAAGAACCGCTGAAGCGCATCACATGACGCACGCTGTCCAGCCGTGGTATCCATCCCCCGATATCCTCCAGCAGCTCATCGCGGTTCAGCTTCAGGACCTGACTGGCGGTCTGTATCAGTGCATAGGCGACCGCGCCGGAATAGGTGCGCAGCAGCATGGTGCCACGCCTGTCGATGCCGGCTTCGGCCGATACATCTGCCCAGACCCCGTCGCCATGTCGGGCGCGAAGGAAAAGTTCGATACCGCGGATGATGAAGCCGTGCATGCTGCCTCCGTTTGGGATCAGCTAGCACGCGAAGTTTAAGATAGCGTCAATCCCGCCGCGCAAGGAGGCGCGCGGCCATGCCGATTTCGCTTGCGGCAACGCCTATTGCATCCGCGCAATCCATGACGCGATCGTCGGATTCGGTGACAAAATCCATAACGAATTCATGCACACCCGGATTGCTGACGATTTCGCGAAGCTGATCGGGCGTCATCCCGCTTCGGCCCATCAGGCTGCTCAGAAGTTCGGGCTCTTGAAGGACATGCAACAGCAGCTTTTCGGCAAGGTCGCGGGCCTGAGTTTCAGATGTCGTCATGGGTGCTGTCCGGAAAGATTCTTTTAACCAGTTGATGCGAAATTGCCCGCGGAAGAACTGCGAGGCAAGCCGGTCATGTTGGGACGAATGATGGTAATCGACAGCGATGTATCGTCGCGTTTCGCATTGAAGGCCCGGCTGGGTGCGGCGAATCATCGTGTTTTGACCGCCGCCAGCGTGGCAGAGGCGCTGCCATTGGCGACGGATGTCAGTGCTGTTCTAGTACGCAATGTTGCATCATCCGCGCTTGCGGCAGATATCGCGGCGTTGAAACGGCGGGTTTCTGTTCCGGTGATTGCTATCTGCGATTCCCTGCAGCGTCAGGACGCGTTTCGCGCCGGGGCGGAGTATGTCCTCGACAGCGCGTGCCATGATTCGGTTTTGCGTGCGCGGCTGCGTTGTTGGCTGGCACCGGCAGGCGGCCTTGGCTGGGGTTTCGCAGAGCCGGCTGCGGAGTTCGTGCCCCCCGATCAGATCGCATTGCTGACCGGCGATGCGGCTCTTTCTTCCGAGTGGCGGCGCGCAGTAAAAGCCGCTACCGGGCAAGGGTTGGCGGTGCTGACGCAAAGCTCATTGACAGAGCGGATGCCGATGTCGCTTGCGGCGGTTCTGGTTGATGGTGGAATGACGGGCGAGGGTTTGCAAAACATGGCAGATCTGCGCGCGCGTCTGGCGGCGGAGGGGCGCGGCACGGCGCTTGCGTTTCTGCAGCGCCATCCGGGGAGTGATCAGGAAACCCGCGCGTTGGAAATCGGCGCGGCAGAGGTGCTGCCCGCCGATCTGTCCGCCGATCGTCACCGGGCAGAGCTGGCGGCGCGGCTGGGCAATCTGCTGCGACGCGGGTTGGAGGGTGAGCGGCGTCATTCTGACGCAAGGCTGGCCCGCCGGCTGGCAGCACTTGATCCGCTGACCGGATTGATCAACCGCCGCCAAATCACTGCCGAACTGGCGGCTGCGGAATCCTCGGACCACGGTTTCGGAATCCTGATGATCGATATTGACTGCTTCAAAACCATCAATGATCAGCACGGCCATGCGGCTGGCGATGCGGTGCTGACGGCCGTGGCCCGGACGCTGTCGAAAGAAGTTGCCGGTATGGGGCTCGTAGCGCGCTACGGCGGAGAGGAATTTCTTGTTCTGCTGCCCTCAGCCTATGAGGCGGAGGCGGTTTCTCTGGCGGAGCGGATCCGACATCGCGTCTCGGCGCAGCCGGTGCCGGCGGATGGGCTGACCGGCCCGACGCAGGTGTCGGTTTCCGTGTCAGTCGGCGTTGCTGTCAGTGATCAGGTCTCACACGCGGATGGACAGCTTGTGCAGAAGGTCCTGCGAAAGGCAGACGGGGCGCTGCTGGCTGCGAAGGCCGCTGGGCGCAACCTGGTCATGATGTCCAAACAGATGCATGCCGCCTGAGAAATCTGCTGGGGCGCGCGCGTTGCCCCGGCCCCTTCGCAACAGCATTTTCGACAGGTCACCGGTGCGGCATAACAGCCTGAACCCTGATTACTCTGGCCTGATGCGGTCGGAATAGCTATGTGTTCTTGCACTATCTGGGCGGAGCAGGGCATGACGCGGATGAATACGATCGACGCAGAAGAGCGGCCAACGGGACTTGCCATGCGCCGGGGTGCGATGCGCAAATGCCCGGCCTGCGGCAAGGGTGCGATGTTTGAGGGCTACCTGAAAATCCGCGACCGGTGTCCGGAATGCAACGAGGCGCTGCACCATCAGCGTGCGGATGACGGCCCGGCCTATCTGACGATCCTGCTTGTCTCGCATCTGGGTGCGCCCTTGTTGCTTTGGGTTTTCCTGACCTACCAGCCTTCGCCGATTTCAATGCTGATCGGGTTTTCACTGGGTGCGGTCGTGCTGTGCCTGATTTTTCTGCCGCTGATCAAAGGTGCGATGGTTGGCGCGCAATGGGCGCGACGGATGCACGGTTTCGGCGGACAGGAAACGAACGAGGCGATGCATTGACGGCTGCTGGTGCTGCGCGCGATTTGACCGCGTTGCGGGACGCGGCGACCGTTGTGCTGGTGCGGCGCGGCGTGGATGGTCCATCAGTGCTGATGGGGATGCGCGGTGCAAAGGCGGCGTTCATGCCGTCGAAATTCGTCTTTCCAGGCGGTGCAGTCGATCCCGAGGATGCCGGAACCGCACTGGCGGCAGAGCCTGACACTGCAATCACCGCTCGGCTGCAGGCTGAGGGGCGATCCGAAAGCAACGTCACGCCGCGGCAGATCCTCGTCGCTGCCCTGCGCGAACTGGCCGAGGAAACCGGCTTGCTGATCGGTAAGCCCGGACAAAGTGACATGACAGGTTATAGAGAGGCCGGGCTGGTGCCGGATGCCAGTGGCTTGCGCTATGTCTTTCGCGCGATCACGCCGCCGGGACGCCCGCGCCGTTTTGATGCGCGGTTTTTCCTTGCCGATGCAGCGACGGTGCATGGTGACAGCGACGATTTTTCGCGCGCCTGTGACGAGCTGTCGCATCTGCACTGGGTGCCAATGGCAGAGGCCCGTAGACTGGAACTTCCGTTCATAACAGAGGTGGTGCTGGCCGAATGCGCAGCGACTGTCGCAGCTTCTGGTGATGGCCCTTTGCTGGCACCAGCATCTGTGCCGTTTTTCGACAATCGTGAAAACCGCTCGCGCTTTATCCAGATCGGCAGCGAAGAATGAGCCTGACAGATTGGCCGGACCGTCGCACATTCCTTGGCGGCGCTGCAGGCGCATTGCTGGCGGGCAGCGTGGCAGCGCAGGTGCCAGCCTTTCATGGGCTGGCGGAGCCGCCGCCGCGCAAACCCCCGCCGCGACCCGGCGCATTGATAGCAGATGCTGCGCTGAATGCAGAGGTCGACTATGCGGTTTTTGACCTCTCCGGCCAATTGTTGGAGGCGCGGGGCGCGGATCGTCCTGTCGCGCCGGCGAGCACGCTCAAGGTTCTGACATCTTTGTTTGCGCTTGACCGGCTTGGGGCAGAGGCTCGGTTTGAGACGCGGGTCATGCGCTTGGGCGGCGACCTCGTTCTGGTTGGCGGGGGCGATCCGACGCTGGACACCGACCGCTTGGCCAATCTGGCAGATTCGACCGTGAAGGCATGGACGGGCGACGCGCCGCTTCGGTTCTTGGTCTATGGTGGTGTCTTGCCCACCATTGCCGAGATATCGCCCGAGCAGGCAGATTATCTGGCCTATAACCCGTCCGTCTCTGGCATGATGCTGAACTTCAACCGCGTGCATCTTTCCTGGAAAGCGGGTGGGGCGGATATGTCGCTTCAGGCGCGTGCCGCCCGCAACAGCCCGCCGGCTTACTCTATCCGCGCGGCGGCCGGGGCGCAGGGGCCGTTGTTTTCCTGGCGGCAGGACGGCGATCGAGAGGTGTGGTCGGTCAACCGCGCCGGTCTGCGCCGCGCTGGAAGCCGTTGGCTTCCCGTGCGTTTGCCAGAGCTTTACGCCGGGGACGTCTTTCAGACCCTCTGCCGCGCGCGCGGTCTTGTCCTGCCTACGCCGCAGGTAACAAACGAAGCGCCGGACAGAGCGGCGCAAGTCGCTATTGTCGACAGCGCGCCGCTGCGGGACATCCTGCGCGATATGATGGAATATTCGACCAACCTGACAGCAGAAGTCGTGGGGCTGCATGCAAGTGGGGCGGCGGACCTTGTCGGTTCTGCGCAGGCGATGCAGCGGTGGGTGGAAGAGCAGGGCATCACCGGGCTGGACCTGCGCGATCATTCCGGCATGTCGCCCCATACGCGGGTGACTGCGCGGGGTATGGCGCAGGTGATCGCCGAACTCGGCAGCCGCGATGATCTGCGCGGGCTGATGAAGCATGTCGGTCTGCAGGATGCGCGTGGACGGGCGGCGGACGGGCAACTGCGGCTGGAGGCAAAGACCGGCACTTTGAATTTCGTGTCTAATCTTGCTGGCTATGGGACCCTGCCGGGACGGGGCGATGTGATTTTTGCGACCTTCATCAGCGATATGACCCGCCGCGCTGCGACCGAGGGGCAGGAACTGCCAGACGGCGTTATCACATGGACGCACCGCGCCAAATACCTGCAGCAGCAACTGGTCGATAGCTGGATTCGCCGTTATTCCTGAAGCGTGCGGTGGCGAAGCTGTGCCGACAGCTCGATCGCGGCGGAATTCAGGCGGCTGACATTAAGCTCATACCGGATTTCGCGCAGTAATTCGGCCTCATCATCGGTCAGGCGGCCATCGGCGGCGGCGACGTCGCAGGCCAGGGCATAGGCGGTTTCATAAAGCCGTTCGGGCAGGGCGTCGCGGACCAGGCCGAACAGGGCGTCCAGCCCGTCCTCTTCCTCGAACAGGGACATGACCGTTTGCGATACGGCGCGGATGCGGTCGGCGTCATAATCCGCAAAGACCGGCATGTGGTTCACCATCCGCTCTATCGCGACCAGTTCCGAGGTGCGGATGTTGGTATCGGACACGGAAACCGCAACCATGACAGAGATCAGTGCGTCGCAGGGCGAGAAAGAAGAAAGTTCGAGAGTCACGGTTCCATCCTGTGTTTGAAGCGAAAATATTGACGATTGCCGGAGGTTTCAATAAGCCGCCATCGACCCCATCAGGAGAGACGACGATGACCACCCTGCGCGATGCCGCAATGACCTCCAAGGCCTGGCCCTTTGAAGAGGCGCGCCGGGTGCTGAAACGCTATGAAAAGAAGGACCCCGAAAAGGGTTTTGTGCTGTTTGAGACCGGCTATGGCCCCTCTGGCTTGCCGCATATCGGCACGTTCGGAGAGGTGGCGCGAACGACCATGATCCGCCGCGCGTTCGAGGTGATTTCCGATATTCCGACCAAGCTGGTCTGCTTTTCCGACGATATGGACGGGATGCGCAAGGTCCCGGAAAACGTGCCGCAGCAGGAATTGCTGAAGGCGAATTTGCAAAAGCCGCTGACTTCGGTGCCCGATCCGTTCGGCGAATTCGACAGCTTCGGTGGCCATAACAACGCCATGCTACGGCGCTTTCTGGATACGTTCGGCTTCGAATATGACTTCATGTCGGCGACCGAGTTCTACAAATCCGGCGCGTTCGATGCGACGCTGCTGATGGCGGCAGAGCGTTACGATGACATCATGAAGATCATGCTGGCATCCCTGCGAGAGGAGCGCCAGCAGACCTATAGCTGCTTCCTGCCGATCCATCCCGAGACCGGGCGGGTTCTGTATGTTCCGATCAAGAATGTGGATGCCGCGAAGGGCGAGATTACTTTCGACGACGAAGATGGGCGCGAATGGACGCTGCCGGTCACGGGCGGTCAGGTGAAGCTGCAATGGAAGCCGGATTTCGGCGCACGCTGGGCCGCACTGGATGTCGATTTCGAAATGTATGGCAAGGATCACAGCACCAACACGCCGATCTATGACGGCATTTGCGAGGTGTTGGGCGGCAAGAAGCCCGAACATTTTACTTATGAGCTGTTCCTGGATGATCAGGGCCAGAAGATAAGCAAGTCCAAGGGCAATGGGCTGTCTATTGACGAATGGCTTACCTATGCGGCAAGTGAAAGCCTGTCCTACTTCATGTATCAGAAACCCAAAACGGCCAAACGGTTGTGGTGGGATGTGATCCCGAAGGCTGTGGACGAATATCATCAGCAATTGCGGGCCTATCCCGATCAATCACCCGAACAGCAGCTTGCCAACCCGGTGTATCATATCCACCGTGGGCAGGTGCCTTCGTCAGATATGGTGGTGCCGTTCGCGATGTTGCTGAACCTTGCCTCGGTCGCCGGGGCCAAGGATAAGGAAGGGCTGTGGGGCTTTATCCGTCGCTATGCGCCCGATGCTTCACCTGAGACGCATCCGCAGCTTGATGAAGCAGCAGGTTATGCTGTGCGCTATTTCGCGGACTTCGTCGCACCCAACCGCACCTTCCGCGCACCCGATCAGAAAGAGCGTGCGGCCTTGGAGGATCTTGCTGCGCGGTTGGCAGCATGGGATGCGCCCGCCGATCCTGAAGAGCTGCAAAGCATGGTTTTTGCTGTTGGCAAGGAACACGAATTTGAGCCTCTGCGGAACTGGTTCCAGGCGCTGTATCAGGTGCTGCTAGGGGCCGATCAGGGTCCGCGCTTTGGCGGTTTCATTGCGCTTTATGGCGTTGCGGAAACGCATGAGCTGATCAACCGCGCCCTGAATGGAGAGCTTTCTGCCTGAAGGGCCAGGCGTTGCGTCGTGCTCACGCGCAACGCCCGCATGGTTAACAGCCCGTAAATAAATCAGCGCGACATTCCCCTGACATTCCGGGCCGCGTCCGGCTGTGAGACAAAGGGGAGATCGCGCATGAATATCGCCATTACCGACGGGGTGAAGCTGACGCCGCCGCCATTTGCTGCGGGGCTTTCCCGCTGGTCGCGGGAATATGGCACGCCGGGCAGCGCAACCTGGGAGAATCAGCCACATGCGGCGATTGTCGCAGCAGATCAGGATTTCGGTTCCTGTGTAGAAATCAACAAGGTTTCGGATGTCACGCGGCTGCGCTTTATGGGGCGCACCCCGATACTGTCGGGTGCGTATCTGAGGGTTTCAGCGCGGATCAAGGCCGTCGCGGGGGCGCGGCCTTCGGTGCGGATCGCAGGATGGGCCGGCGGGAAGGATCGCGGTCATGTGGCGGGCCTGAATGAGGTCGGGCCGACGACGGCGCTGCCCAATTTCGGCACGGTGGTTGAGGTCAGCGCCATCGTCGGCACAGGACATCGCGGTGGTGTCGATATGGCCTGGGGGGCAGAGCCCGACTATGGGCATTTCGGGCTGGATCTGACCGGGCCGAATGGCGGCACGGTACGGATCGAGTCGATCCGTATTGAAGATGTCACCTCGACATTCCTGCGCGACATGATGGATTGGGTTGATGTGCGTGATTTTGGCGCCGTTGGCGATGGCAAGACAGACGATCGCAAGGCATTCATTGCAGCGGACAAGGCTGCCAAGGGTCGCGTGCTGGTGGTCCCCGAGGGTAGCTATCACATTGGCGATGACCTGACGATCAAGTCACCGGTGCGCTTTACCGGCACGCTTGTCATGCCACGTCACGCACGCCTGGCGCTGATGGGTTCGTTCGATTATCCCAGCTATGCGGCGGCGTTCGGTGACGAAACAGAGGCGATGAAGCGGGCGCTTCAGGCGCTGTTTGGTTATACCGATCATTGCGAATTGAACCTTCGTGGACGCCGCGTGGATCTGAAAGAACCTCTGGTGATGACAGAGCTGGCGCCCGGGCTGACCTCTTTCCAGAACAGGCGGCAGATCTGCAACGGGCAGATCAATGTGGTCGATGGGCCGGCCTGGGCGAATAACGTCGTGACCTCAACAGGGACTTATAACCCCGCCAATCGGGTCACACTCAGCAATGTCGCCAATGTCGCAAATATCGAAGTCGGCAGCCATGTCACTGGTCCCGGTGTGGGGCGAGAAATCTATGTAAAATCGAAAAATGTCGGCGCGGGCACCCTGACCCTTTCGCAGCCGCTTTATGGTGGGGCAGGGACGCGCAACTATCGCTTTGAGCGCTTTCGGTATGCCTTCGATTTTCTCGGCATGGAAAGCGCAAGCAATGTCAATTTTGCAGAGCTCGATTTTTCGCTGGGCAATGCGGCAAGCTGCCTGATGCTGCCGGCAGAAGGCAGGATGTTTCAGTTTCGTGACTGTTTTATCACCGGGCTGCGCGATCGGGGGATCACCTCTGCCGGGCGAGGTTGTCAGGATCTGCACGTCGATCGCTGCCATTTTCTGTCGTCCGAAATGCACCTGCCCGCGCAGAGCCGCAAAGCGGTCGCGATCAACATTAACGCCAATGACATCAAGATCCGGGAAAACCGAGTCGTCCGCTTCGGCACCTTTATGGTCGCGGCTGGCGGCGGTCATTTGATCGTCGGTAACCATTGGTTTCAGGGCGACGATACGCAGGTCGGCAAGCGAGTGCCGGGCCTGGTGTTCACCAATGCAAACAACAAGACGGTCGTGACCGGAAACTATATCGACAATTGCCTTATTGAATGGACCAATGAATACGCCGCGAAGCCGAACTTCGCGAATAACTCCTGGTCCTTCGGCGGGCTGTCCATCACGGGAAACCACTTTTTCGTTCATGATGTATTGCCCGATTTCGCTTGGATTTCGATCAAGCCATACGGGTCTGGGCACTATATTCAGGGTCTGACCGTCACAAATAATGTGTTCATTGTCGGGGGCGCTAAAATCAACAGGGTGGAGAAGGTCGATACAACCTTTGCGGACATGAACTATTCGCGGATGCGCAATATCCTGTTTGAGGGGAACACTTTTAACGGTGTGCTCGATTATGTCTCCAACCCCGTGCAGCTTCGCCATAAGCAGGCGACAGCGCAGTCCAGTTGGGTTGTGCCGCTGTCGCGCAAGCTTCCGTTCCTGGGCTGGGCGCGGAATGCCGATTCATTAACAGCCGTTTCACTTATGACCGACAGCAGCGGCAAACGTGTCACAGAAATGCCGTGGGTGCGGGCGCAGCAGGGAGCCAGCAAGGGCAACTTGCATGTCGAGTGGTCGAAGCCGGTGAAGGGCGAGGTTGTCATTCGCGCCCGGATGGATGAGCCGGGCTGACACCTGCTGATTTGCGACAAAGATATGATCCCCGTGCTTCTAGCCGGGGGTCGTTTTCATATCGGCTGGGCGCAGGTTGTAGATTTGTCCGTAATTTACGATCAGCACCGCTGCCTGGGGTTCAAGGCGCCAGAAATTGAAATCCGGCAGATGTATGAAAGCGCGGGCCTTTTGATCGCGCTGCATCCATTTTTGGGCGCGGATCATGTGATTGCTGTCGCTATTCGGCATCCGCCGTCCGACAAATTGCAACTGCAGCCGCGCGTTGCCCATCGCCCCGTCCTTCGATCCGCTGCCTTCGATCAGCATCGCGCCGCGGGGGTTGTTTTCCAGCAACCGGGTCGTCGGTGCGATCTGGCGCAGGAATGCCAATGGTGAGCCGTCGGCATCGCATTGTGCGGATATTCGCGAGATGAATGGGTAGGCACTGGTCTGATCCACCGCCGATAGTACGGCATGGGTCATTTTGCCGATAAGCTCGCGAGCAATCTGGCGGGCCTTTTCATCTGTCTGGCGGAAGGGACTCTGGTTCATGCCGTGGACGGTGCCGCCGATGCTCGATTCCCGCAAGCTCTGGATATCGAAAATGCATGTCAATTTTTTACAAAATTGTAAGCCGTCCGGTCAATAAATTTACAAAATTATCCTTATAACAAAAGACTTTATGGGATGCGTAAAATATGTTTTACTTTGCTTCAGCAGATTGAGGTGAAGCGGTGCTGTGCGCAGTCCGCCCGTCGCCTGAAGTCATTGGGGGAATTGTCATGACCGTTGAAAACGTTGCGAAACATCCGATTCCGGCCGGCTTTGAAGATGCCATTGCAGGGCCAGAGGATTACCGTCGCCTTTATGAAGAATCGGTTTCGGACCCCGAAGGTTTTTGGAGGCGGGAGGGCAAACGACTCGACTGGATTACCGACTATTCGAAGGTCAAGAACACCAATTTCAACTTCGGTGATGTCTCGATCAAGTGGTTTGAGGATGGCGTTCTGAATGCCAGCGTGAACTGCGTTGACCGTCATCTGGAGAAGCGCGGAAACAAGACCGCAATTATATTTGAGCCCGATGACCCTGAAGCCGAAGCCAAGCACATCACCTATCGCGAGTTGAGCGAGAAGGTGAATCGCATGGCGAATGTCCTGCTGAGTCAGGGCGTGATGCGTGGCGATCGTGTGGTCATCTATCTGCCGATGATTCCCGAGGCCGCCTATGCGATGCTGGCCTGTGCGCGGATCGGCGCGATACACTCTATCGTTTTCGCAGGTTTCTCGCCCGATGCACTGGCGAACCGGATCAATGACAGTGGTGCGAAGCTGGTGATAACGGCTGATACCGCGCCGCGTGGAGGTCGGCGGACCGCGCTGAAGTCGAATGCCGATGCGGCGCTGCTGCATTGTTCGGACAAGGTGCGCTGCCTAGTCGTTAAGCATACCGGCGATCAGACGACATGGATCGACGGCCGTGACGTGGACGTTCTGGCGATGATGGAACAGGTCAGCCCCGATTGCCCGCCGCGCCCGATGGGGGCAGAGGATCCGCTGTTCATCCTGTATACCTCTGGCTCAACCGGCAAGCCGAAGGGCGTGGTGCATACGACCGGCGGCTATTTGGCCTATGCCGCGATGACGCATGAATATGTGTTCGACTACAAGGATGGCGATATTTTCTGGTGTACTGCGGATGTCGGCTGGGTCACCGGCCACAGCTATATCGTCTATGGTCCGCTTGCGAATGGTGCGACGACGCTGATGTTCGAAGGCGTGCCCACCTGGCCCGATGCGGGTCGGTTCTGGGCGGTGTGTGAAAAGCACAAGGTCAACCAGTTCTATACCGCGCCCACCGCGATCAGGGCGCTGATGGGGCAGGGCGATGAGTTCGTTGCAAAGCACGACCTGTCCAGCCTGCGTATCCTTGGCACGGTGGGAGAGCCGATCAACCCAGAGGCCTGGAACTGGTACGACAAGAATGTCGGCAAGGGGAAATGCCCGATTGTCGATACCTGGTGGCAGACCGAGACGGGCGGTCACATGATCACTTCTCTGCCGGGCGCAATCGAAGCGAAGCCGGGTTCGGCCACGCTGCCCTTCTTTGGGGTGAAGCCGGTGATCCTCGATGCGGAATCCGCGAAGGTGCAGAAAGGCAATCCGGCAAGCGGCGTGCTTTGCATCGCCGATAGCTGGCCGGGGCAGATGCGCACCGTATGGGGTGATCATCAGCGCTTTATGGAGACCTATTTCCAGCAATATCCGGGCTATTACTTCACCGGGGATGGCTGCACGCGTGATGAGGACGGCTATTACTGGATTACCGGACGTGTGGATGACGTGATCAACGTATCCGGCCACCGCATGGGCACGGCAGAGGTCGAATCCGCGCTTGTCGCACATCCGAAAGTGGCCGAGGCCGCGGTTGTGGGCTTTCCCCATAAGGTCAAGGGGCAGGGCATCTATGCCTATGTCACGCTGATGAACAATGTCGAGCCCAGTGACGAGCTGCGCAAAGAGCTTGAGACATGGGTGCGCACCGAAATCGGCCCGATTGCCAAACCGGACCTGATCCAGTGGGCGCCCGGCCTGCCCAAGACACGCTCTGGCAAGATCATGCGTCGCATTCTGCGTAAGATTGCCGAGAATGATTACGGTGCGCTTGGCGACACCTCCACCCTGGCAGAGCCGGGCGTGGTGGATGAGCTGATCGAGAACCGGATGAACAAGGAATAACAAAGAAGCAGGGCTGGCCGAAAGGCTGGCCCTGTCGCACTGACAACAGGACGACAGAGCCGCAGGGGGAAGCCGGCAAATTGCAGCCATAAGCCTGGACTTCGCTCTGCAAACCCGAAGCCGAAGATAATGAAGCTTGCCGGTGTTCCGGCAGGACGAGGGAGGTTTGTCTGAACGAAGGCCCGTATGGGCCGAAAATTCACGATCACGGTGACGATACTGCGCCCGGGATCATGATCGTCGCCTTTGCCCTGCTGCCGTGCAAGGGCGCGTCAATAACAGGCAGCATACGTCACGACACCCTTTAGGGAGGAACTACGGACATGAGTGACAGAACATCATCAAATGCCTATTGGCAGGCCAACCTGCGAATAATCTGGATCTGCCTGGCCATCTGGGCGCTTGCATCTTATGGCTTCGCGATCATCCTGCGCCCGCTGATCAGCGGCATCAAGGTTGGTGGCACCGATCTGGGCTTCTGGTTCGCGCAGCAGGGATCGATCCTGGTCTTTATCGTGCTGATCTTCACCTATGCCTGGCGAATGAACAAGCTCGACCGCGAACACGGCGTGGAGGAGTAAGATGAGCCAGTATACCCTTAACCTGATTTTCATCGGCCTCAGCTTCGCGCTTTACATCGGAATCGCGATTTATGCCCGTGCCGGTTCGACCAGCGAGTTCTACGCGGCGAACCGTGGTGTCAGCCCGGTCATGAACGGGATGGCCACGGCGGCTGACTGGATGTCGGCGGCCAGCTTTATCTCGATGGCGGGTCTGATCGCTTTTACCGGCTATGACAATTCGACCTATCTGATGGGCTGGACCGGCGGCTATGTGCTGCTGGCGATGCTGCTGGCGCCCTATCTGCGGAAATTCGGCAAGTTCACCGTGCCGGAATTCATCGGCGACCGCTTCTATTCGCGTACTGCGCGGATCATCGGTGTTGTCTGCCTGCTGATCATCTCGATTACTTACGTGATCGGGCAGATGACCGGTGTGGGCGTCACCTTCTCGCGCTATCTGGAGGTCGAGAACTCCACCGGGTTGTGGATCGGTGCGGCGCTTGTGTTCTGCTACGCGGTTCTGGGCGGGATGAAAGGCATCACCTATACGCAGGTGGCGCAGTACATCGTTCTGATCATCGCCTATACGATCCCGGCGATCTTCATTGCGCTGCAACTGACCGGGCATTTCCTGCCGCAGACGGGTCTGTTCGGGACGCTGAGCGGGACGGACACGAAGTTCCTGGCCAAGCTGGATCAGGTCGTGACCGATCTGGGCTTCCGCGAATATACGGCGCACCACACCAGCACGCTGGATATGGCGCTGTTCACGCTGGCGCTGATGATCGGGACCGCCGGTCTGCCCCATGTCATCATCCGTTTCTTCACCGTGCCGAAAGTCGCGGATGCGCGGAAATCGGCGGGCTGGGCCCTTGTCTTCATCGCGCTGCTTTACACCGTTGCCCCGGCTGTCGGTGCGATGTCGCGCTTCAACCTGACCACCACCATGTGGCCGGGCGCGGCAGAGGGAGAGACCTTCAGTCAGCCAGCCGTGTCGCTTGAATCCATCGAAAACGATGAGGATAAGGCATGGATGCGCAATTGGGCGGTCACCGGTCTGCTTGGCTGGGAAGACAAGAATGGCGACGGTCTGATCCAGTACTACAATGACAAGGCCGAACCGTCCGAGGCACTGGCGGCAGCAATTGCCGATCAGAACCTGCAGGGCAACGAGTTGCCGACCGTGAACAATGACATCATGGTTCTGGCCAACCCGGAAATTGCCAACCTGCCGGGATGGGTCATTGCCATTGTGGCGGCCGGCGGTCTGGCGGCCGCACTGTCAACGGCGGCGGGTCTGCTGCTGGCGATATCCGGCGCTGTGTCGCACGACCTTGTGAAGGGCTGGCTGGCACCGGAGATCAGCGAGAAGGGAGAGCTTATGGCCGCCCGTATCGCCATGGCGGTGTCGATCCTGGTCGCGACGCTTCTGGGTCTGAACCCGCCGGGCTTTGCGGCGCAGACGGTGGCGCTTGCCTTTGGCCTTGCTGCAAGCTCGATCTTCCCGGTTCTGATGATGGGCATCTTCTCGACCCGCATCAATCGTCAGGGTGCGATCTGGGGGATGCTGGCCGGTATCCTGTCAACGCTGTTCTATATCTTCACTTATAAGGGCTGGTTCTTCATTGCCGGCACCAACATGCTTGAAGATAATGCGGCGAACTGGCTGTTCGGCATCTCTCCGGCAAGCTTCGGGGTCATTGGCGCGCTGATCAACTTCATCGTGGCCTATGTCGTCTCGAACGCGACGGAAGAGCCGCCGGTCGAGGTGGTCGAACTGGTCGAATCGATCCGCGTTCCGCGCGGCGCGGATGCGGCCATCCATCACTGATCGTGACAATGGTATCCCCGGTGAAAGCCGGGGGTGCCCCACACAGATTATTCACTTTTGACAAAGGGCGTGCGGGATGGACGAGGTCATCAAGTTCATAGCCAGCGTGCATCCTTACGATTCACTTGAAAAAGATGCGCTGATCCGGGTGGCCGACGCATTCGTCGCGACCGATTGGGCAAAGGGTCAGACGGTCTACAGATATGGCGACCGGCTGGACGGGTTGTTCCTGATTGAAGGGGCGAGCGTCGAGATCACGGATCGGAATGACGAACTGGTTTCGATCCTCGGGCGCGGCAACTCCTTCGGGGAACGCGGCCTGCTGGCCGATGGGCTGGCGGCGACCAACGCCACAGTGACCGCGCCGGGCCGGGTCCTGATGTTGCCGGCGGCGGAATTTCGGCGGCTCGTTCGTGAAAGCCCCGCCTTCGCCCGGTTTTTCACGCGCGGCCGGCCTGTTCCCGCACGCGAGACGGCGAATGTCACCACGCTGAAAGTCTCGGACCTGCTGGCGCGGGCGCCGCTGTCGACCGGACCAGAGACGCCGATCCGCGAAGCCGCGCGGATGATGCGAGAGGCAAAAGTATCCTCGCTGGGGGTCGTGGATAGTGACGGGCGGCTTCGGGGTTTGGTGACAATCCGCGACATGTCCAACCGCGTCGTGGCCGAGGGTCGTGACAGTGCCGATCCGGTTTCCGCGATCATGACCGCCGACCCGGTTGTGCTTCCGCCCGATGCACTCGGCTCTGACGTGCTGAACGCCATGATGGAGCGTCGCGTCGGCCATTTGCCGGTGGTCGAGGGCGGGCGCTTCGTCGGCATGATTACCCAGACTGACCTGATGCGGGTGCAGGCGATTTCCGCCCCGGTGCTGATCCGCGATGTGGCGCAGGCCGTTGACGTGGCTGACATGGCAGAGGCGACGGCGAATATCCCCGATCTGCTGGTCAGCCTTGTCGCCGCCAATCAGCGACATGAGGTCGTGACCCGGCTGATTACCGATATCGCCGATGCCGTCACCCGCCGTCTGCTGGCGATGGCAGAGCAACAGCTTGGCCCGCCGCCCGCGCCATACCTTTGGGCGGCCTGCGGCAGTCAGGGCAGGCAGGACCAGACCGGGGTTTCGGATCAGGATAATATCCTGATCCTGTCGGACGGCACAGAGCCCGACGACCCCTATTTCGAAAAGATGGCACGGTTCGTAAGCGACGGGCTGAATACGGCGGGCTATGTCTATTGCCCCGGCGATATGATGGCCACCAATCCGAGATGGCGGCAGCCGCGATCGGTGTGGCGGGACTATTTCCGGGGCTGGATCGAAAAGCCCTCTGCCGAGGCGCAGATGCTGGCCTCCGTCATGTTCGATCTGCGGGCAATTGGGGGCGACGCGTCGTTGCTGGCAGGTTTGCAGGCCGAGACGCTGGCGATGGCGTCGAAAAATTCGATCTTCGTGGCGCATATGATCGCCAACTCGCTGAAACATCGCCCGCCGCTTGGCCTGATCCGGGGCTTTGCGACGGTGCGCTCGGGCGAGCATCAGGGTCATATCGACATGAAGATGAATGGGGTGGTCCCGGTGGCCGATATGGCGCGGGTCTATGCGCTGCAGGGAAGGCTGACGCCGGTGAACACCCGCGCAAGGCTGGAAGCGGCTGAGGATGCCGGCGTGATTTCGGGCGCGGGCGCACGGGATCTGATTGCAGCTTATGATCTGATCCACACCTTGCGGCTGGAAAATCAGGCGGCACTGGTCAAATCGGGCAGGAAGCCGGACAACTATCTGTCGCCGTCGGATCTGCCGGATTTCGAACGCAGCCATCTGCGCGACGCTTTTGTCGTCGTGCGCACCATGCAATCTGCCCTTGGTCAGGGAAAAGGGACCCTATCATGAATGAACTCAGCGGCCTCGGCGCCGATCTTCTTGGAACTTTCGCCGTGGCAATCGGTGCGGCCGCGCTGCTTTACGCGCTTGGCCATGCGATGCGCAGCGCAGGCAGGCCTTTGCCGCGTTGGGTGCTGCCGGTGGGGATCGGGCTGTCGATGATCGGCTATGCGACATGGAACGAATATAGCTGGGCCGGGCGCGTGAAGGACCAGTTGCCGGAACGCGTTCAGGTGATTGCCGAGGGCAGCGTGCAAAGCCCGCTGCGCCCCTGGACCTATATCGTGGCACCGACCGCCCGTCTGGCCCTGATAGACCCCAATGCGGTGCGCGAGGCAGAGGGCGACGCCGGTGCGCAAGTCGTGCCGGTCATGCTTCTGGAACGCTGGAAGCGAAGTGTCACGGTTGAGCAGGGGATCAACTGCGCCACCGGTGAAACACGCCCGCCGGGCGAGGAATGGCGGCAAGCCGTGGCTGGCGACCCGGCATTTGGCGCGGTCTGCACCAGCGGATAAACTGAAAGCGGGAGGCGCATCATGGCCCGGATCATGGTGATCGAGGATGAGGACAATATCGCAACCGCGCTCGATTTCCTGCTGACGCGCGACGGGCATGAACATGACCGGCTGGAAACGGGGGCCGGCGCGGTCGAGGCGTTGCGAAAGGCGCGGCCGGATCTGGTTCTGCTGGATGTCATGCTGCCTGGGGTTTCGGGCTATCAGATCGTGCAGGATTTGCGGGCCGATCCTGAGTTGAGCAAGATGCGTGTGCTGATGATGACCGCGCGGGGGTCGCGGGTCGAGCGCCGCAAGGGGCTGGAACTGGGCGCCGACGGTTTTATCGCCAAGCCGTTTGAGCTGTCAGAATTGCGGGCGGAAATGGCGCGCGTGCTGGAATTGCGGCCATGATGTCCCGGCTGTCGCTGCGGCTGCGGGTCTTTCTGATCTTTGCCGGAATGGCGGCAGCCATTGTGCTGTTGATCGGTGTCGGGCTGTTCCTTGCAGCAGCGACCTTGTTGGGCGCGTCGCCGGATGATCCGGGTGCGGGGCCACCGGGAATGAGCGATGCGCTTGCGCTTGCAGGGCTGGTTGGCGGGCTTGGCTCTTTGCTGCTGATCGCGGGGGTCTGGTATCTGTTCGACACCCATGTCGCCCGCGCCATCGAAAGGCTGGCGGGCGGGCTACTGACAGGCGCCGCGCCGGATGCGGAGGAGGGACGCTATCTGGCCGATCTGGCCCCGGCGGTCAGGGCCGCGTCAGCGGCACAGGCCCGCGCCCGCGACGATCTGGAGCAGGCACTGGAGGCCCATGCAGAGGCGGAGGCCCGCGAAAAGGCGATGCTGGAGAAGATCCTGTCAGATATTGGTGCGGGCGCGATCCTGACCGGACCAGAGGGACATGTGTTGTTCTATAATGCGGCCGCCGTGCAGTTTTTGCCGGGGCTGGCTCTGGACCGCGATCTGGGCCGCTATCTTCGCCCCGGCGGGATTTCGGCGGCGCGTGCGCGGATAGAGGCCGGCGCCGATGCGACGGATGTGGCGCTGATCGGGGTGGATGGCGCGCGGCTGAGCGGGCGCCTGCGCAGGCTGGCCGATGAGGATGGCGGATATGTCCTGATCCTGCGCCCGGCACGGCGCGAAATTGCACCGACACGTGGTCCGATGGAAGCCCTGCGCCGTCATGCCTCGGCCCTGACCCCGCTGCTGGATGATCTGAGCGGACCCTTGCCAGAGCCGCTGACCAAGGTGATCCGGGATGAGGGGCGCGGGCTGACCGCGGCGCTGCATGAGCTGGAAGCAGCCCTGACCCCGCCCGCGCCGCGTCAGCGCCGGGTCGCGGCAGAGGAACTGGCGCGGGGGCTGGCCCTGCCGCTTGGCCAGATAGAGCCGCTGACGCTTGCCGCCGATGGGTGGCAGGTGGGCGGGTTGCTGACCATGCTTGGTGAAAAGCTGGAAGGGTCGGGGCGTGCGCCAACCGCATCTATTGTCAAAAATGGCGAAGAGGCACAGCTTCGGCTGAGCTGGGGCGGTCCGGCTTTGCCGATGGATCAGCTTGACACATGGCTGCAACAGGCGCCCGATCCCGACCACCCTGAACTGGACGGCGCTGCGATACTGGCCGCGCATGGCACGGGTATCTGGCCAGAGGCAGCGCCCGGGCAGGGATGGCTTGTGCTGCCACTGGCGATTTTAGCCATCGCGAGAGAGGCGCGGCCCGCTGTCACCTATGATTTCGCTCTGGCCGGTCAGGGTGCGCCGGATACGCGCCCGCTGAAGGCGCTGACCTGCGTTGTGTTCGATACAGAGACGACGGGTCTTTCACTTTCTGACAGGATCGTGCAAATCGCCGGGTTGCGTATCGCGGGCGGGCGCAAGACGGGCGAACAATTCGAAACTCTGGTCAATCCGGGACGCCCGATCCCGCCCGCTTCGACGAAGATACACGGCGTCACCGATGAGATGGTGGCCGATGCCCCGGATATGAGCGCGGCGCTACGCGGCTTTCACCACTTTGCCGAGGGTGCCGTGCTGATTGCCCATAATGCGCCTTTTGACATGGGCCTGCTGCGCGCAGCCGAAGCGGAAACCGGGCAGCATTTCCCGAACCGCGTGATGGATACGGTCCTGCTGTCTGCAATGATCTGGGGGCAGGCGGCGACCCACAGCCTTGATGCCATATGCGGTCGGTTGGGGATCACCATTCCCGACGGACTGCGCCATACCGCAATGGGCGATGCAGAGGCGACGGCGCAGGCATTTCTGAAAATGCTGCCCGCTTTGGAGGCGAAAGGTATCACCCGGTTCGAGCATGTTCTGGGGCAGGCGCAGAAATACCGGCGTTTGCTAAGTGACGCGAACCTTGCCGAAGCCCATCCCGGAGAGATCAGCGGGCAGGCGCGTAAACCCTAGCGGCCAAGCTTGGCATGCACCTCTTCCAGGTCGACCTCGCCGGTGGGCATCTTGTTGTCCGGGTCGTCGAAATCATAATGGAACAGCTGGAAATCCTTCTTGTAGGCTTCCCAGACAAGGTGGCGCGACAGATCGTCGAAATAGTCGCTGACCTTATGGGCACGTTTCGGCCCATGACCTTCGGATTCGTTAAAGCGCGGCACCGCCTCGACATCGACTTTGACCTGCGTGTCAGCCGAGTCGAGGACGTTCTGCATGCCTTCGTTGAATTTCTCGGTAAAGAAAATCTGGTCGTAGTGACCGCCATTGGCGATGAAGGTCGAGATATGGCCGGACATGGCCGACCAGTGGATGTCAGGCTCCATCGGGCGACGCCAGCGAATGGTGTCACGGGCAAACAGCAGAAAGCGGCGGAAGGATCTGATCTGATCGAAGTCGAAGTTGTCCTCGGGGCTGCCGACTTCGATCCCGTATCGCTGGGTCAGTTGCGGAACAAGGTTGCCACGATAGCGGCGGCCATTGCGCTGAATCCCCGCAATTTTATCGAAAAAGGATGACAGGATGCGTGAATATGGGTTGCGAACACAGGTGAAGGACACACCGCGGCGAGACAGCACCGCATCCTCGATCACCTTCTGGCTGCTGTCGATGCCCCATTTGTGCAACCCTTCACTGGCGTCGTGAATGTCGCCTTCGAAATAGCGGTTGTGATCCGAGAAATACATGATCTGCCCGATGGTCGAACAGGCGCATTTCGGGACGACGCGATAGACCAAGCTTTCGTTTTCGGTCATCCAGACCCCTGGAAACCCCATGCCTATCCCTCTGCATTTAGTGACGGGTTGCGAGACCCGCGAAAATCGTAGAGACAAAAGCAGATTGGCGCAGGGATTTCAACGGCCTCCAACGGAATGCCGTGCCATAAAAATTGACTACTGCACGGAGCCACATGGCCAAGATCGCCTTCATCCTGCTTGCCCACAAGGATCCCGACGGGCTGATCGCGCAGGCAGAGCGGCTGACTGCGACCGGTGACTACGTCGCGATCCACTTTGACGGCAATTCGCCGGCGCAGGCGTATGAACGGATAAAATCGGTGCTGGGTGCAAATCCCAATGTCACCTTTGCAACGCGTCGGCACAAATGCGGCTGGGGGGCGTGGTCGCTTGTCGCCGCCACGCTGGAGGCTTTGCGCGCAGCGGTCAACGCGTTTCCGACTGCCACGCATTTCTATATGCTGTCGGGCGACTGCATGCCGATCAAATCGGCGGAATATGCCCACGCGCTGCTGGATGCAGAGCATGTGGACTATATCGAAAGCTTCGATTTCTTCGCCTCGGACTGGATCAAGACCGGGATGAAAGAGGACCGGCTGATCTATCGCCACTGGTTCAACGAGCGCAGACAGCCGCGGCGTTTCTATCTCAGCTATGAGTTCCAGAAGCGTTTCGCGCTGAGGCGGAAGATACCTGACGATATCCAGATGATGATCGGCAGCCAATGGTGGTGCCTGCGTCGCGAAACGATCGAGAAAGTGCTGAGGTTCTGTAAGCAGCGTCCTGATGTACTACGTTTTTTCTCGACCACGTGGATCCCGGACGAAACCTTTTTTCAGACAGTTGTGCGCCACGTGATTCCGCGCAAGGAAATCCGGTCTCGCACGCTGACGAAGATCATCTTTACCGACTACGGGATGCCGGTGGTTTTCTATAACGATCACTACGACATGCTGCTTCGTCAGGATTTCCTGTTCGCCCGCAAGATCAGCCCCGAAGCGAAGGAGCTGAAGGAAAGGCTGGGCGCGCTGTGGCAGGCAGAAGACCAGCATTTCGCGATTTCGGGCGAGGGGAAGTCCCTTTTCGAATACCTGACCGGACGCGGGCGGATTGGGCAGCGCTTTGCCCCCCGATTCTGGGAAGAAAGGGCGTCGCTTGGGAAGCAAAGCGAATTGCTGATTGTCGTCGCCAAGAAATGGCATGTCGCCAAGCGGCTGACAGCCGCGATCCGGCGCTATACCGACATTCCGGCGGTGGAATACCTGTTCAATGAAACGGATGCGGGCCTTCCCGATCTGGGTGGTATCGGCACGACGGTCGCTAAAAGGGAACGTCATCGCCGCGCTTTGATCCGGCTGCTGATGAATGAGTTCGGCGATGCCCGTCTGGTGATCTGCCTTGATCCTTCGGCTTTCGACCTGATCAGCGATTTTACAAACGACCAGGGGCAGACGCGTGTCCTGCTGATCGAAGCGGAGCTGGACGATGACTATTTGCGCGGGCATATCGGTCGCGTGGGTCTGGCCAACCAGTCGACCCCGCCAGAGGTGGTCAGCCAGCTTGTTCCCGACGTGCGCGACGATCTGCGACAGGAGTTCGACCGCGTGAGAGCGCTCGAATCGGCGGAAGTTTCTGTCATCGGCGCCCATGCAGGTCTGGCGCGGAATGCCCGTGCGGTTGCCGAATTTCTGCGGGTGGACGAGGATAGCGCCAATCTGATCGCATCCACACCACATCTTTTCGACGATTGAGGAGGCTGACATGGCCTATGACTATGACGATGCCAATATCTTCGCCAAAATTCTGCGCGGCGAGATTCCGAATGATACCGTTCTGGAAACAGAGCATACGCTGGCGTTTCGCGACATCCAGCCCAAAGCGCCCAGCCATGTGCTGGTGATCCCGAAGGGCAAATATGTGACTTTCGACGATTTTGCCGAAAATGCGCCTGCCGAGGAAATCATGGACTTCATGCGCGCCGTCGCACAGGTCACGAAGCAAGAGGGACTGTCCACCGGATCGGGCGGGCATGGCTTTCGCGCCATTACCAATGCCGGAAACGATGGCGTGCAGGAAGTGCCGCATTTCCATCTGCATATCCTCGGCGGCCGCGTGATCGGACCGATGGTGATGCAGCTGCGCGATTGATGCGCGGGGCGCTGCTAGTGCCTTGTCAACTCGACGAACACGTCCTCCAGCCTTGGCTGTTCGATTGCGATGTCGCGGATCGGGACGCTGCCACCGCGCAGCGCGTCGATGATGGCGTCGGGCTGAATGCGAGAGGGCTGATAGGATAGCGCCAGCCGACCATCGACGCGCCGCTCTGGCACGACACCTTCGGGCAGGTCGGGCAGGGCGGTGTCGTCGGTCTCTATCACCAGCGTTTTGCCATCCGCGCGCGAGACAAGCGCATGGGTGGTATCTTCGATCAGCACCTCGCCACGGTCGATGATGGCGATGCGGTCGCACATCTGTTCGGCCTCTTCCAGGTAATGCGTTGTCAGGATGATGGTCATGCCCTGTTCGTTCAGGCGCCGCACATTCTGCCACAGCATTTCGCGCAGCCCGATATCGACCCCTGCCGTCGGTTCATCCAGAACCAGAACCTGCGGGCGGTGAACAAGCGCCTTGGCCAGCAGCAGCCGCCGCTTCATACCGCCAGAGAGGTTGCGCGAATAACTTTCTGCCTGATCCGACAGGCCGACAAGCGCCAGAAGGTCATCGGTCCAGCGTTCCGATTTTGGCACCCCATAAAGGCCCGCCTGAACCTCCAGACTGGCGCGAGGGGTAAGAAACGGGTCGATGTTCAGTTCCTGCGGCATGACGCCAATAGCGGCGCGGGAATTGCGCGGGTTCACATCCTGATCGAACCCCCAGATCGTGACCTTGCCCGCGGTTTTGTTCACCAACCCGGCAAGAATATTGATCGTCGTGGACTTCCCAGCCCCGTTCGGGCCCAGCAGCCCAAAGATCGACCCCGACGGGATGTTCAGATCGATGCCCTTCAGCGCCTCTTTCGGCGGGGCGTTGCCAGCGGCGCGGTAAGTCTTGCGCAATCCGGCGATTTCGATGGCATTCGTCGCGTTAGTCATGTCGGTCCCTTGCCTATTGCGGGGGCTGTCGGCTAATTGGGGTTAGACCCGATCCAGCCCCGACCGACAAGAAGGTCCGCCATGTCAGACGTTGAATTCGTACCGCCCGAGAACCCGCTGTCCACCGGACAGGATGGAGAGAGCCAGCATCCGCCGCTGGAAACCGAAACCGTGCACAGCCTGAAGGTCGCCTGTGCAGGCGATGAAACGCGCGGCCTTGGGCACCCGAAAGTGTGGCTGCAGATCTCGCCGCTGGTCGGCTATGTCGATTGTGGTTACTGCGACAAGCGCTTCGTGATCGACGCCGGGCATGTGATCGGGGATCATTGATAGGACCTGTTTTTCGCGCGCTTCTGCTCGGCTCGGGTATTGCATTTCTGGCTCCTCTTTGTGGTGCAGTCTTGACAGGTCCGGTCACGCAGGTTTCAGCTGATCAAAACGGCGGGGTCGTCGTGATCGGTCTGATCCAAGGCGCGATCCATACCGATTTCCTGTTGCCGCTGACGGCGCAAACCCGGGAGGATTTCGAATTTGTGGACATACCTCAAGGCGCGGAATGGCTGTCGGTCGGTTGGGGCGCACGCGAATTCTACACCACTGTCGGCACCTATGCAGACCTGAGCGCAGGGGCTATCTGGCGTGCGATCAGCGGTGACAGCGGGGTGATGCGCTTTGAGCCTGTGGGGCAATTTACGCCGCCAATGACGATCAGCCTCAAAGCCGCGGAATATGACATGCTTCGGGCAACGATCCTGGCGGATACACTTTCAGAACAGCCTATTGCGCGCGGTCTGCTCGCGCCGAGCGACAGTTATTTCGCGGCAGAAGGGCGGTTTTCAATCATCAACACCTGCAATCAATGGATAAGCCGGACTTTGCGACGTGCAGGTCTGCCCTTTGGTGGCTGGACGCCGACGACGCTTGCTGTTCGCGTGTCTTTGGCGCTGCACTGAAACGACCTCGCTGCCCTTTACCCCTGCGGCCTGATCGTGGCAAAACGACGCGACAGCCGCGAAAGGACGCATATCATGAGCTTCGGCAAGGGCCATAACCTTCACCTGATCGACGGCTCTGCCTTCATTTTCCGCGCCTACCACGCGCTGCCGCCGCTGACTCGCAAATCCGATGGGGTGCCCATCGGTGCGGTGGCGGGATTCAGTAATATGCTGTGGAAATATGTGCAGGA
This sequence comes from Paracoccus albus, assembly GCF_027913035.1. Taxonomy (NCBI): domain Bacteria; kingdom Pseudomonadati; phylum Pseudomonadota; class Alphaproteobacteria; order Rhodobacterales; family Paracoccaceae; genus Paracoccus; species Paracoccus albus. Next base: position 1,989,150 of record NZ_CP115775.1, on the reverse strand, counting down.
CGCCAAGGGGGGCGATGCGCCGACCCATGTCGCGGTGATTTTCGATCACAGTTCGAAGACCTTCCGCAATGACATTTACGCCGAGTACAAGGCGAACCGTCCGCCCCTGCCGGAGGACCTGAAGCCGCAATTCCCGCTGACCCGTGAGGCGACGCGGGCCTTCAACATCGCCTGCATCGAAATCGAAAGCTTCGAGGCCGACGACATCATCGCGACGCTTGCCTGCCAGGCGCGGGATGCGGGCGGGCGGGCGACGATCATCAGTTCGGACAAGGACCTGATGCAGCTTGTCGGCGGCGGCGTGACGATGCTGGACCCGATCAAGAACAAGGAAATCGGCCCGGAGGAGGTCGAGGAAAAATTTGGCGTCGGACCGGATCGGGTCGTTGATATACAGGCGCTTGCCGGGGATTCGGTCGATAACGTGCCCGGCGCGCCGGGGATCGGGATCAAGACGGCGGCGCTGCTGATCAATGAATATGGCGATCTGGAAACGCTGCTGGACCGCGCGGGTGAGATCAAGCAGCCCAAGCGCCGCCAGACCCTGATCGATTTCGCTGAACAGATCCGGGTGTCGAAAAAGCTGGTGCAACTGGATTGTGAGACCCCGCTGGATTTCTCGCTGGATTCGCTGGAACTGCGCGACCCCGAGCCTGAGGCGTTGCTGGGTTTCCTGACCCAGATGGAGTTCCGCACGCTGACCAATCGCGTGGCCGAGAAATTCGAGGTCGAGGCCCCCGCCGTGCCCGATACGCCCGCCGCGCCGCAGGGTGAGGCTGCGACCGGGCCGGACTGGCCGGAAATAAAGCTTGATGGCTATGAGACCGTGACCACCGAAGAAGCGCTTGATGCGTGGATCGGGCTGATCCTCGATGCCGGTGCGGTGGCCATCGATACCGAGACCACCGGGCTGAACGAAATGACCGCCGATCTGGTTGGCATCTCGCTTTGCGTGGCGGCGGGGCAGGCCTGTTACATCCCGGTCGGCCATGTCGCGGGCGGGGGCGATCTGTTTGGATCCGGCGACAAGGCCGAGGGGCAGCTTGACGCCGATCTGGTGCTGAAAAAGCTGAAGCCGGTGCTGGAGGATGCGTCGATCCTGAAGATCGGGCAGAACATCAAGTATGATTGGAAGATCCTCGCCCGGCTCGGCATCCGTATGACGCCGATTGAGGATACGATGTTGCTGTCCTATGCGCTGTCCGCCGGGGATGGCGGTCACGGCATGGATGCGCTGTCCGAGCGGGTGCTGGGACATACAACGATGCCCATCAAGGATCTGATAGGCTCGGGCAAGTCGCAGATCGGGTTCGAGCAGGTCGAGATCGCCAAGGCCGCGCCCTATGCCGCCGAGGATGCCGAGGTGAGATGGCGGCTGTGGCAGATGCTGCGCCCGCAGCTTGTGCCCAATGCGGTGACGACGGCTTATGAGACGCTGGAACGCCCGATGGTGCCGGTGCTGGCAGAAATGGAGATGGCTGGGATCAAGGTCGATCCGGAACATCTGTCGCGCATGTCAAATGTGTTCGCGCAGAAAATGGCAGGGCTTGAGGATGAGATCCACGAACTCGCCGGGCAGAAATTCAACGTGGGTTCCCCGAAGCAACTTGGCGAAATCCTGTTCGACAAGATGGGGCTTGCGGGCGGCAAGCAGGGCAAGACCGGCGCTTATTCGACAAGCGCCGATGTGCTGGAGGATCTGGCCGCCGAGGGCCATGACCTGCCAGCCCGCGTGCTGGATTGGCGCGGTATGTCCAAGCTGAAATCCACCTATACCGACGCGCTGCAAACCCATGTGAATGCCGATACAGGGCGGGTCCATACGTCCTATTCCATCACCGGGGCGCAGACCGGGCGGCTCGCCTCGACCGAGCCGAATTTGCAGAACATCCCGATCCGCACCGAAGAGGGCCGCCGCATCCGCGAGGCCTTCATCGCCACGCCGGGGCACAGGCTGGTCGCGCTCGATTACAGCCAGATCGAGCTGCGGATTCTGGCCCATGTGGCAGATATTCCGGCGCTGAAACAGGCCTTCCGCGACGGGATCGACATTCACGCCATGACGGCCTCGCAAATGTTCAACGTCCCGATCGAGGGCATGGACCCGATGATCCGCCGTCAGGCCAAGGCGATCAATTTCGGGGTGATCTATGGCATCTCGGGCTTCGGCCTGTCGCGCAATCTGCGCATCCCGCGGGCCGAGGCGCAGGCCTTCATCGACACTTATTTCGAGCGTTTCCCCGAAATCCGCGCCTATATGGACAGCACGGTCGCGGATGCGAAGCGCGACGGCTTCGTGCGCACGATCTTTGGTCGCCGCATCATGACGCCGGGCATCAACACCAAGGGGCCGGCGGCAGGCGGTGCGCGGCGCGCCGCGATCAACGCGCCGATTCAGGGGGCGGCAGCGGATATTATTCGCCGGGCAATGATCCGGATGCCGGATGCAATTGGCAGGCTGCCTGCAAAGATGCTGTTACAGGTCCATGATGAACTGGTGTTCGAGGTGGAAGATAACGCGGTCGATGATCTGATCGCTGCCGCCCGCGACGTGATGGAGGGTGCCGCCGAGCCTGCGGTGAAACTATCGGTTCCGCTGGTTGTTGACGCAGGGACAGGCGAAAGCTGGGCAGAGGCGCATTGATGGCAGAGAACCGCAAAATCGACGAGCACGATCATCAGGCCGGGGACCATTCCGGCCATGACCATTCGGACCACGATCATTCCGGGCATGACCATTCGGTCCACAGCCACGGACATGGCGGGCACGGGCATTCACATGCCGAACAGTTCGGCAGCGACCGTGCGATCCTTTGGGCGGTGGTGGTCAACCTTGTCTTGACCGGTGCCCAGATCCTTGGCGGTTGGTGGGCAGATTCGGTCGCGTTGATTGCCGATGGCGTTCATAACCTGTCGGATGCGATGGCGCTTGTGCTGGCATTCGGTGCGCGACGACTGGCAAAGCGCGGCGCTTCATCGGAGATGAGCTTTGGTTGGCAGAGATCTGAAATCATTGCAGCATTCGTGAATTATGCCAGCCTGGTCGTCATCTCGATCTGGCTTGGATATGAGGCGATCATGCGTTTGTCGGATCCGCCCGCTGTTGCCGGGGGTGTCGTGATGCTGCTGGCCGGTCTGGCGGTCGTGATTGATCTTGCGACGGCGGCGCTTGTCTGGCGCAGCGCCAAGAACAGTCTGAACCTGCGTGCGGCCTTGCTGCATAACCTGACCGATGCAGGCGTGTCTGTTGCGGTTATCATCGGCGGCGCGCTCGTCTGGGCGTTTGGCTGGATGCGGGTCGATCCGATCCTGACGATCCTGATCTCGGTCGCGATCCTGTGGCATGTGGCGGGCGATATCAGGCCGGTCTTGCGCATCCTGATGCTGGGCGCACCGCCCGGCACCGACGCCGATAAGGTAAAGCAGGCGATGGCCGAACTGCCGGGCGTGGTCGAGGCGCATCACCTGCATATCTGGCAGATCGACGAAAAGCGAAGCTCTGCCGAGATGCATCTGGTGATTGAGGATGGCGTGGATTTCACGCCTGTTATCGCGGGCGCAAAACAGTTGCTTGCCGAACGCTTTGGCATCAACCATGCGACGATTGAGGTCGAGAGCCGCGAAAGCGGATGTGCCTGAGACCGGGGGCTGACGCGCCTAGAATCCTGCGATGCGAGGGGCAGGACCTAGCGGCACGGGGCCAAACCGCATCATGCCGTCCTGCATGAATATCGGCAGGCGGACCTCTCCCGGAGCGGCGGGTGGCAGCGTCACGACCTCATCAGCGAGCGCGTTCTCATCGGTGTTCTCTGGCGTTGCGTCATCGGGATCGGCATCGGCAGGTTCCCCCGCAGCGCGCGTCAGGATGGCCTGAAGCGGTCCCGCGACATCCTGTGGCAGCAGCCCGGCCTGTACGGCGGCTTCGACAAAGGCCGGCCCGTCTGTCGTGTAAATCGCGGCCTGCCCGCTTGCGAAACCTTCGGCGTCAGCCTCGACCCGGCCGGTCAGGCGTGCGGTCATCTCACCCAGGGTGAATGTCAGGTTTTGGGTCTGCAACCCTGTGAGTTGAGGCGGCGGTGCGCTGCCATCCAGCGTGGCACGATCCGGCAAGCCGTCCAGCCAGACCTGAACGGGGCCGAAGACATCCAGCCGCTCGGGCAGCGCGCCGAAGGCGAGCCCCGACCCGGACAGGTTAACGCGATAGGATGCCACGGAACCGGCTGGGGCCGCGCCGCCCCGATGTGTCAGATCGGCGGTTACATCAATGGCATCCGCAACAGGGATTTCGTCGATCATGACCTCGCGACCGGTCAGCCCGACATGGCTGATCGCGAAACCGCGCGTTGCGGCAATCGTGGTTACGGCTTGCCCCTGCGACAGCGCGATAGTCGTGGGTGCGCCATTTGCGGGACGAAGCGTGACCTGATCGGGCAGGTCGACCGCCAAGGTAGATGGCGCGCGCCAACTGACATAGGTCTGCGCATCGGGAAAGCTGGCCTGTCCGTTCCCGCCCGCAAGCTCGACATTCTGCAATTGCAGACCCAGCATGCCCGCCTTTCGCATCGGCGTGATCTCGGCTGACACATCTTGCCTGCCCGCAATCGCATCACGGGCAAGCCTGCTCATCCATGTTTCGGCGCCATACCAGGCTCCGCTCAGCAGAATCACGAGGATTGCCAATATGATCAGCAATTTCTTCACGCCAATCTCCGTTTATTCGCCCGACGCTTGAACCGGCAGCATGTAAGCCTAGAATGGCCGTTGAGGAAAGAGGCAGAGATGCGCGATCAGAACTGGTTGTTCGCCTATGGTTCCCTGATGTGGGATCCGGGCTTTGAGGTGGCAGAGCGTGCCGTTGCAACGGTGGAAGGGTTTCACCGCAGTTTTTGCCTGCGATCCGTCGAATATCGCGGGACATATGAGAACCCCGGTCTGGTGCTGGGGCTGGATGCCAGCAAGGGTGCCTCGTGCCGTGGGGTGGCGCTGCGCATCACGGATGCCGACTGGCCTCGGGTGCTGGCAGATGTGCGTGCGCGCGAACTCCTGACGGACGCTTACCGTGAAGAGGTTTTGCCGCTTTTGCTGAGCGATGGGCGAGAGGTGAATGCCATCGGCTATGTCATGCAGCCCGATCACTGGCAATATGCAGGCGGTCTGTGCGTTGAAGAACAGGCACGCATCATCGCCGGTGCCGAGGGTGGGCGCGGACCTAACCGCGATTATCTGTTCAACACCGCCGCCCATTTGCAGGAGATCGGCCTGCCCGATTCCGACATGGAGGCACTGGCCGCGCAGGTCAGGCGCCTATGCGGTTGAGATCACGAATGAATGCTTGGCAGGGCCTGCACGACTGTTAAACTCGCCGCGATCTTGCACCCGTCCGGAGACGCCATATGAATTCCGATACACCGCCTGAAGGAAAGCCAGACGCCGAAAAGGCAACCGGCCCGACAGCAGGCGATGGCAACCGTCCCGCGGATGAGATGCGGGCGGCAGCGGCGACGGGGCGCAGCGTCACCGATCCCGCGCCGCGACGGACGCGGCGGCTGACGGCGCGGCGCGCGCAAGAGCGTCGCATGGCGCAACCCCATTTCAGCCAGCCCGTGCGGCAGATCGTGCTGATGCTGATCGTCTCGGTTCTGGTCGGTTTCGGCGGCTGGTTCGCCTATGGCCGCATTTTGCCGATCTTTGCCGCGAACCCGTGGCTGAACGGGCTGATCCTGACTGTGTTCGTGATCGGCGTGCTGGCCTGCTTCTGGCAGGTTGCGCAACTGATCCAGTCGGTCAGCTGGATCGAGCGCTTTGCAGAACGGCGCAGAAACGCGACAGAACGTGGCGTTGCGGCACTGGGCGATGGCGAAGATCGCGCGCCGCGGCTGTTGGCGCCGCTTGCGGCCTTGCTGGGCGCGCGGGGCCCGGTTGGCGGTGTGATTTCGACGGGATCGGCAAGCTCTATCCTTGAATCGGTGGCGACCCGCATTGATGAGGCGCGGGATATTACTCGCTACCTGTCGAACCTGCTGATCTTCCTTGGCCTGCTTGGGACCTTCTATGGGCTTGCCACCACGGTTCCCGCCGTGGTCGACACGATCCGCGCCCTGGCCCCGCAAGAGGGCGAGACGGGAATGCAGGTCTTTGAAAAGCTGATGACCGGGCTTGAGGCACAGCTTGGCGGGATGGCGGTTGCGTTTTCGTCCTCTCTGCTGGGTCTGGCGGGATCGCTGGTCGTCGGGCTTCTGGAACTGTTCGCAACGCATGGCCAGAACCGTTTTTACCGCGAGCTGGAGGAATGGCTTTCCGGATTCACGCGGCTGGGTATCGCCGGTGACGATGGCGAAAGGCTGGATCAGGCCAGCCTGATGGGTTTCCTTGACCAGATCGCCCAACAAATGGGGGATTTGCAGGCGTTCTATGCCGAGCGCGACGAAATCCGGGAACAAGAAGCGATCGAGGCCGATGAACGTGTCCTGCTGATGGCCCGTAATGTGGAACGTCTGGGCCAGTTCATGCTGGACGATTCCGAGGCCAATGTGTCCAACCTTGGCGAGATGGCGAAGGCCATGGCCCAGATCAACGAAGGGCAGGACCGTCTGATCCGCGCCGCAGAGGCGCGTCAGCCCGATATGTCGGGAATCAGTATCGCGCTGAGCCGTCTTGCCGAAGGGCAGGACAGGCTGGTCCGGGCCGGGGAACGTCTGCCAGAAGAAAGGGCAGAGGCGAACCGGATCATGGCCCGTCTGGCCGAGGCGCAGGAGCGGCTGGCAAGCATGGATGCACGGCGCGGCGGTCAGGGTTATCAGGATGATGAATCGCGGGTGCATCTGCGCTCCATTGACGACGCGATGGGCCGGCTGGTTGAAGAAACGGCGGCTGCGCGGCATCTGTCGACCGAAGACCTGCGGCGCGAAATCGTCGAACTGACAGAGGCGCTTCGTGCCCTTGGAGGCCAGTGATGGCACTGTCGCGCAGCAGGGGCGGAAACCGCTTTTCATCAACGATCTGGCCGGGCTTCGTCGATGCGATGACGGCGCTGCTGATGGTGCTGATGTTTGTCATCACCATCTTCATGGTCGTCCAGTCGGTGCTGCGCGATACGGTTGATCGTCAGGAAAGCCAGCTTGGCCAGTTGAGCGAGCAGGTCGCCGGACTGACCGGAACACTGTCTATTGCCCAACGGGAACGCGAAGCCGCTCAATCCAGCCTGACCGAGGCACAAGAGCAGATCAGTGATTTCGAATCTCAGATTGCAAGGCTGATTGCGTCCCGCGACGCAGAGGCGCGGCGTGCCGGTGTCGCCGAGGCTGAACTGAACCGCACGCAGCAGACCCTGGCTTCGACGCAACAAACCCTTGCATCGCGCGAGCAGGCACTGGCGCTGAGTGAGCAGACGCTGGAGACCACACAAGGATCGCTTGAACGCGCGCAACAGGCGTTGAGCGTCGCCCGGACAGAAGTTGACAAGCAGGAGCAAGAGGCAAGGCTGGCCATTGCCCGGCGTGAGGCTTTGGAAGCGCTTACCCGTGATCTGGAGGCGCAGAATACCGAAACCGCCGCAGCACTGACAGAGGCACAGGCGCAATTGGCGGCAACCGGGTCGCAACTGTCCGAGGCGGAGCAGAACCGCATTGCCGAGGCTGCGGCGGCTGAAAGGCTGCGTCAGCAGCTGCGCGATTCAGAGGCTGAACTGACCGCAATGACCCTGTCGCTGGAACAAAGCCGTCAGGAAGCTGAAGACACGCTGACCCTTCTGGCCGCAGCCGATGCCGCCCGCGCTGAGCTTAGCACCAAGGCCGAACAAAGCGCGACAGAGGCAGAGCGGCAGGCAGCGCTGCTGGCCCTCGCGCAAGAGCAGCTGGCCTCTCAGGAAGAAGCCTCGACCGAGGCGCAACGCCGGGTTGCGCTTCTGAACGAGCAGGTGGCAGAGCTGAACACGCAGCTTGCCTCTATCCAGCGTGCGTTGGATATCAGCCGTTCGGACGATGCGGAAACAGAGATCAAGCTGGAAGAGCTTGGCGCCCAGTTGAATGCGGCATTGCTGCAAGCCTCGGAAGAGCAGCGCCAGCGTCTGGCACTGGAAGAGGCCGAACGTATCCGGCTGGAGGAGGAGGCCGCCGATCTGGCCCGCTATCGCTCGGAGTTCTTCGGCAGGCTCAGCGAAATCCTTCAGGGACGCGAAGGGGTTCAGGTTGTCGGCGACCGCTTTGTCTTCCAGTCCGAGGTGCTGTTCGGCACGGGCGAAGCCACCTTGTCCGAGGCGGGCGAAACCAGCGTCGCGCGTGTTTCATCCATGCTTCAGGAAATCTCGGACACCATCCCCGAGGAGATCGACTGGGTGATCCGCGTCGATGGTCATACGGATTCCACACCGCTTTCCGGTGTGGGTCGTTATCGCGACAACTGGGAACTGTCGCAGGCCCGTGCACTTGCAGTGGTACGCTATATGATAGACGATCTGGGCTTTCCGGCTGATCGGCTGGCACCGACGGGATTCGCCGATACGCGACCCATTGCGCCAGAGGACACGGCGGAAAACCGTGCGCGCAACCGCCGGATAGAGCTGAAACTGACGGAACGCTGATGACTGAATTTCTGGAAACGCCGCAGGGTCGGCGCATTGCCTATGAACGCCAGGCGGGGCAGGGCCCGGGCGTCGTCTTTCTGGGCGGGTTCAAGTCGGACATGCGCGGATCAAAGGCGGAATACCTTGCCGATTGGGCGGCCCGGACCGGCAGAGCGTTTCTGCGGCTGGACTATTCCGGCCACGGCGAATCCGATGGTGCGTTCGAAGATGGCAGCATCGGTGACTGGTCCGCAGATGCGATGGCGGCGATCAGCGAATTGACGGAGGGACCGCAGGTTCTTGTCGGGTCCTCGATGGGTGGCTGGATATCGCTGCTGGTGGCGCGTGCGATGCCGGAACGTGTTGCGGGACTTGTCGGCATCGCCGCCGCGCCCGATTTTACCAAGAACGGTTTCTGGGCAGGCTTTACAGATGAACAGCGTAGAACCGTCACCGAAAGTGGCCGGATAGCACTACCTTCTGAATATGACGATCAGCCCTATGTCATCACACTCCGGCTGATCGAAGACGGGGCGAAGCATCTCGTGCTGGAAAGCCCGCTTTCCCTGCCTTTTCCGGTGCGGTTGTTGCAGGGCACAGCCGACGAGGATGTTCCCGTCGATTGGGCGATGCGGCTGCTGGATCATGCCGACAGCCCGGATATGCGGCTTTTGCTGGTGAAGGGCGCGGATCACCGCTTCTCCACCCCCGAATGCCTGAGTCTGATCGAGGATGCCTTGACGGAGTTACTTCGTGGCTAAGCCGAGGACGGCAAAAAAACAGCGATCCGCCGCGAAGGCGAAGCAGCCGCGCCGGGGCAATCCCGCCGCGGCACAGGCTGAATCCAAACCCCGCAAAAGGCGACCGGTACTCAGAATGTTTATGCTTCTTCTGGCAGGTCTGATCGCTCTTGTTCTGCTGTTGTGGTTCTTCGGTCCGCGGGAACCGGGGCGCTTTCAGCCTCCGGAGATTGCTGAGCTGCCGGAGGATCTGGATGCCTGGCTGTATCAGCAGGAAACCGGCGTCCGGCCAGAGGTTTCCCGCCGGATCGTTTGGGCCGGCAGGCCCGCCACCAAAACGCCGGTTGCGCTTGTTTATCTGCACGGCTTCTCGGCCACGTCGCAGGAAATCCGGCCGGTGCCTGACCTGATCGCGGCATGGCGGGGTGCGAACCTGTATTTCGCAAGGCTCGCCGGGCATGGGCTGGACGGCGCTTCACTGGATCAGGCGCGGGTGTCGGACTGGGCCCGCGACGTGGCAGAGGCGGTCGCAATCGGCAAACGCATCGGTGAAAAGGTCGTGCTGATCGGCACCTCGACGGGCGGAACGCTTGCCACGCAAGCGGCGCGGGACCCTGTCCTGGGACCGCAGATTGACGGTGTTGTGCTGATCTCGCCCAATTTCGGGCTGAAGGCGCGCGGCGCGTTCCTGTTGCGTCAGCCGCTGGCGCGGCAGTGGTTGCCATTGATCGCGGGCCGAGAGCGCTGTTTTGATCCACGCAATGAACGGCATCGCGAATACTGGACGACATGCTACCCGATCACAGCGACGCTGCCGATAGCCGCGCTTGTCGCACAGGCCAACAGCGTCAGCTATGCCGATGCCAGACAGCCGCTGTTGATGCTGTGGTCGGATGACGATCAGGTCGTCGATATCGGGGCGATGAAAGCCGCGATGGGAAGCTGGGGCGGGCCGGTGACGGAAATGCCGGTGACGATGGGACCGGGAGACGACCCGTCCGCGCATGTGATCGCGGGGGACGTGTTGTCGCCCGGTCAGACGGCGCCGGTCGCGACACGCATCAACGGGTGGATCACGCAGAATTTCGGCGAATAGGCAGCAGCGCCTTCTGCGAATGAAAACGGCCGGGGATTGCCCCGGCCGTTTCGCTTATTCGGCACGTGCTGCCCGCTTGCGCTCATGCGGGTCCAGATGACGCTTGCGCAACCGGATGTTTTTTGGCGTGACCTCGACCAGCTCGTCATCGTCGATATAGGCGATGGCCTCTTCCAGCGACATACGCACGGGCGGCGTCAGGCGGACCGCCTCGTCGGTGCCGGAGGCGCGGACGTTGGTCAGCTTCTTGCCCTTGAGCGGGTTGACCTCAAGATCGTTGTCGCGGCTGTGCTCGCCGATGATCATGCCGGTATAGACCTGTTCCTGCGCGCCGATGAACAGCTTGCCGCGCTCTTCAAGGTTCCACAGCGCATAGGCCACCGAAACGCCGTTCTCCATGGAGATCAGAACGCCCTGACGACGTCCCTGAATGGCCCCCTTGAAGGGCGTCCAGCCGTGGAAAATGCGGTTCAGAACACCGTTGCCGCGCGTGTCGGTCATGAACTCGCCGTGATAGCCGATCAGTCCGCGCGACGGCACATGGGCGACGATGCGGGTCTTGCCGTGACCGGCCGGGCGCATGTCGATCAGATCGCCTTTGCGGTCGCCGGTCAGCTTTTCGATCACCGCGCCGGTGTAATCGTCATCAACGTCGATGATGGCTTCCTCGACCGGTTCCATCCGCTGGCCGTCTTCCTCACGGTAGATGACGCGGGGACGGCTTATCGACAGCTCAAACCCCTCGCGGCGCATGTTTTCGATCAGCACGCCCATCTGCAATTCGCCACGGCCCGATACGATGAACGCCTCGCCGCCCGGCGTGTCCTCGACCTTGATCGCAACGTTGGATTCCGCCTCTTTCATCAGGCGTTCACGGATGACGCGGGATTGTACCTTCTTGCCGTCCTGACCGGCCAAGGGCGAATCGTTGATCCCGAAGGTGACGCTGATCGTCGGCGGGTCGATGGGCTGGGCGGGGATCGCCTCTTCAACCTCGGGGGCGCAGATCGTGTCGGCGACGGTGCCCTTGGCCATACCGGCGAGGCTGACGATATCGCCAGCCTCAGCCAGATCAATCGGCTGCTGGGTCAGGCCCCGGAAGGCCAGCACTTTGGAAATGCGAAACTGTTCCACCCGTTCGTTCTGGCGGTTCAGAACCTTGACCGTGTCGCCTGCCTTGGCGCGACCGGATTCGACGCGGCCGGTCAGGATACGACCAAGGAAGGGATCGGCACCAAGCGTCGTTGCCAGCATCCGGAACGGTTCGTCGGTTTTTTCGACCTGCTTCGGCGGGTCGACATGTTTCAGGACCAGATCGAACAGGGCCGACATATCCTTGCGCTCATCATCCAGATCGGCAACGGCCCAGCCACCGATGCCGGATGCGTAAAGATGCGGGAAATCAAGCTGTTCGTCGCTGGCGCCAAGGTTGGCAAACAGGTCGAACACCTCGTTCAGGGCATGTTCGGGCTCCGCCGCCGGCTTGTCGACCTTGTTCAGAACGACGATGGGTTTCAGCCCAAGCGCCAGTGCCTTCGAGGTCACGAATTTCGTCTGCGGCATCGGGCCTTCGGCGGCATCGACCAGCAGGCAGACACCATCGACCATGGACAGGATGCGTTCGACCTCTCCGCCGAAATCGGCGTGGCCGGGCGTGTCGACGATATTGATCCGTGTGCCCTTCCATTCGACCGAGGTCGCCTTCGCCAGAATGGTGATGCCGCGCTCACGCTCGATATCGTTGCTGTCCATGGCGCGCTCAGCCACGGCCTGATTTTCGCGAAATGCGCCCGATTGCTTCAGAAGCTGGTCAACGAGGGTAGTCTTGCCATGGTCGACATGGGCGATGATGGCGATATTGCGGATATCCATAAGACGCGGCCTGTAAGAAAAAGTTGCGCCCCCCTAACGCAGAGCAGGCGCAAAGGCCAGCGGGAATGTCCCTGTTACCCGTGGCGAGGTGTGGCTGTGCATAACAAAAAGGCGCTGACGGTTCCCCATCAGCGCCTTTTTGTAGCGATGCCGCCTTGCTTAGCGCATGCCCAACATAGACAGGATGAAAAGCACCACGACAACGAGGCCGACGATATAGATGATGGAGTTCATTCTTGTCCCCTTTTTTCCGGTTTCAGGGGGCAACGTCCTGACATTCCAAACAGTTCCTGCAATTATCAAACGATATACCTGTCGCGGCGATGATTGATGGCAATAGTCAGGTTCGCGACAAGCGCGCCAAGGAAGGACCAGCCGACCGCCACGGGATCAAGCAAAAGCAGTGCAAGGGCAAAGATCAGCGCGTCTACGATCAGCTGCACCCAGCCCGCGCGAAATCCCGTCGCGTCCTGAACATACAGACCGACGATCCCGATTCCGCCAAGGCTGGCCCCATGACGGAACAGAGCAATCAGCCCGGAACCGGTGAAGGCCCCGATCATGACCGCGCCCAGCAGCGGGTTCAGTTCGGCAAAGCTGATATAATGGGGCAAAATCGCCGCTAGGGCAGAGGTAACGGTCACGGCGAACAGGCTTTTGGCGACGAATGTGGTGCCGAAGCGCTTCCAGCCAACCCAATAAAACGGGATGTTCACAACGAAAAACACCCATGCCCAGTCCCAGCCCGTCGCGTAGGAAATCAGCAAGGCGATCCCTGCCGTCTGGCCCGTCACGAAACCCAGATGGGTCAGCACCACGACGGACAGCGCCGCCATGAAGCTGCCATAGGCGAGCCCCTGTGCATCGTCGAGCGCGCTGTGTTTCGTTTCGGGCGGCGCGGCGGGTGGGGAAATCTCTGGCATGGCGGTCTGATAGAAGCAAGCTTTGACCGCGTCCAGCCATGCTCATGGCATCGCCGCCTTCTGTCCGTAAGGCGCCAGCGGAAAAGCCAGACCAAAGATCAGCCAGCCCAGCAATGCGCCAACCGGCACGCCCAGAAGCGTTGGCAGCAGGAAATCCGTGCCGAGGCCATGTAAAAAAGCGCGAACCGCCAGCCGAATTGGGCGATTTTACCTATTCCACCGATTTCAGCACCTCGGCCAGTTTGCCGACCAGCTCGTCGATCTGGGCTTCGCTGACGATCAGCGGCGGGGACAGCGCGATGATGTCGCCGGTGACGCGGATCAGGATGCCTGCCTCGAACGCTTTCACGAAGGCATCGAAGGCGCGTTTGCCGGGCTGGCCGTCGATGGGCTCAAGCTCGACCGCGCCGACAAGGCCCATATTGCGGATGTCGATGACATGGGGCAGGCCCTTCAGCGAATGCAGCGCATCCTCCCACTTGCCTGCCAGTTCATCGGCGCGGGTCAGCAGCCCTTCCTCGACATATGTATCCAGCGTCGCAAGGCCAGCCGCACAAGCGACCGGGTTGCCGGAATAGGTATAGCCGTGGAACAGTTCGATCGCGTGTTCAGGGCCGGACATGAAGGCATCGTGGATCTCTGCCGTGGTCAGCACGCCACCCATCGGGATGACGCCATTGGTCAGGCCCTTCGCGCAGGTGATCATGTCGGGCAGGACGCCCAACTTTTGCGCGGCGAAGGGGGCACCGATGCGACCGAAACCGGTGATAACCTCGTCAAAGATCAGCAGGATGCCGTGCTTGCTGGTAATGGCCCGCAGCTTTTCCAGATAGCCCTTTGGCGGGATCAGCACACCGGTAGAGCCGGCCATCGGCTCCACGATCACGGCGGCGATGTTTTCCGCACCGTGCAGCGTCACCAGACGCTCCAGATCGTCGGCCAGATTGGCACCGTGTTCGGGTATGCCTTTGGTGAAGGCGTTTTCCGGCAGATGCGTATGAGGCAGGTGATCCGTCCCACCAAGAGCCGTGCCAAAGAAGCGGCGGTTGTTGACGATTCCGCCCACCGAAATACCGCCGAAGCCGACACCGTGATAACCCCTTTCGCGCCCGATGAATCGGGTGCGTGTGCCCTCACCCCGGACCCGGTGATAGGCTAGCGCGATCTTCAGCGCCGTATCGACGGATTCCGATCCGGAATTGGCATAGAAGACATGGGCCATATTATCGGGCGCGATGTCGATCAGGCGATTGGCAAGTTCAAACGCGGCCGGATGACCCATCTGGAAAGCCGGGGCATAGTCCATCTCTGCCGCCTGCGCGGCGATGGCTTCGTTGATCTTCGGCCTGCAATGGCCGGCATTGCAGCACCACAGCCCCGCCGTTCCGTCCAGCACCTGCCGCCCGTCAGAGGTCGTGTAATGCATGTCCTTCGCACCAACCAGCATACGCGGGCTCGATTTGAACTGCCGGTTCGATGTGAAAGGCATCCAGAAGGCGCTGAGGTCGTTGGGGGCGGGCTTGCGGTCGAGGGCCATGACGAGTTCCTTGCTTGCTTATCAGGACGCTAGCACGCGTTTGGAAACGGTCAAGCACTGACAACATGTTCGGGAAGCTTGAAACTTCCTGAACTGACGACGGATCGACTTTTCTGCGGAGCTGGCAAGGCTCTGGGATCCTCACATTGATGTCATTGAACAATCAGGGGGCTCTGCCGCAACTCCCGTGCAATTTCAGCCTTGTCGCACCGGAATCGGCGAGGGGTTTGCCCATGCCGTCCAGTCCTTATGTTGCAATTGCGATCCTCCGTCACCGCCGCTTTCGAAGTATATGCTGTATTGTATTTAAACTGTGTGTACTGGGGAAAGGCCGCCGTCGCACGCTATACGGGTGCCCCGGCAGATGAATGTTTGATCTCACGCCTGCGTCAGTCCGCCGATAGGGCTTTGCCATGCGCGGCTGGTCGGGTTAGAACATGCCGAAAGGTATAAGAGAGAGACGTGCATGGCCGACGAAATCGAGATTGATACTGACGACCTTGAACGCCGTATGAACGGCGCGATGGAGTCCCTGCGCCACGAATTCGGCAGCCTGCGCACCGGCCGTGCCTCTGCCTCGATGGTGGAGCCGGTGATGGTCGATGCTTACGGCTCGCCCACCCCGATCAATCAGGTCGGCACTGTGAACGTGCCCGAGCCGCGCATGGTCACGATCAATGTTTGGGACAAGTCGCTTGTCGGCAAGGTCGAAAAGGCGATCCGCGAATCGGGGCTTGGGATCAACCCGCAGCTTAATGGCACGATCATCATGCTGCCGATCCCCGAACTGAACGAGGAACGCCGCCGCGAACTGACCAAGGTTGCCGCGCAATATGCGGAAAATGCACGCGTCGCGATCCGCAACGTTCGCCGCGACGGTATGGATCAGATCAAGAAGGCCAAAGCCGCCGGCATGTCGGAAGACGACCAGAAGCTTTGGGAGGATGAGGTTCAGTCCCTGACGGACCGCATGATCGGTAAGGTCGATGAAGCCCTGGAGAGCAAGCAGGCCGAGATCATGCAGGTCTGATGATGGCTCTGAATCCCGCGCCTCAGCCGGGCAGTACAGCGCCCCCCCGCCACGTCGCGATCATTATGGACGGCAACGGCCGTTGGGCCCAGAATCGGGGCTGGCCACGACTTGTCGGGCACCGGCGCGGGGCCGAACGCGTGAAGCAGATCGTTCGTGCCTGTCCCGATCTGGGGGTGAACTGGCTGACCGTTTACGCCTTCTCGACCGAGAACTGGAAACGCTCGACCGAGGAAGTTCTGGGCCTGATGAAGATCTTTCGCCGCTATATCCAGCGTGAGGCCGATGGGCTGGCGGCTGAGGGCGTTCGAATGCGTTTCATCGGCGGGCGAGAGCGTCTTGATCCGAAGTTGCAGGCACTGATGTCCGGGATCGAGGCACGCACGGCGGGCAACAGCCGCCTGAACCTGACCGTGGCAATCAACTACGGCGGGCGCGACGAACTGATCCGTGCCAGCACCAAACTGGCCGAAAAGATTGCCGCCGGACGGATTGAAAACCCGACCGAGGCCGAACTTGCCGACTGCCTCGACACGGCGGGCACGCCGGACCCGGATCTTGTGATCCGCACCTCTGGCGAAACGAGGACATCGAACTTTCTGCCCTGGCAGGCGGCCTATGCGGAATACGAATTCACGCAGACGCTGTGGCCGGACTTCACGCCGGAACATCTGGCGGATATCCTCGATCGTTTCGGGCTGCGCGACCGTCGCTTCGGCGGCGTATGACGAAGGCTGGCACAAAAGGTAGTTGGACCGACCTTCGGGTGCGGGTGATTTCCGGCGTGGTTCTGGCCGTTCTGGGCCTTGGTCTGCTGGCCTCGCATGGTTTGCTGCTGATGTTCGGGGTTTCGGTTCTTGTCGGGCTGATGATGTGGGAACTGACCCGCATGACCGCGGCCATCGGCGATAACAGCCAAGCGATGATCATCGCCTGTCTCTCTGGTGTGGTGATGCTGGTCTCATTGCTGTTGCCGGGCTGGTGGGCTGCGGTTCTGGCCTTTGCACCGGTCATCCTTGGCTGGCCACGCGTGCAGCCGCAGCACCGCGTCCCCTTCGCACTGTTCACGTTAGGCATCTTTGGCGCGGGCTACGGGCTTTTCGTCATCCGCAACGATTACGGGTTGCTGACCACCTTCTGGATCGCGGGGACGGTCGTCATCTCGGACATTGCCGGTTATTTCGCGGGCCGTTATTTCGGCGGACCCAAGTTCTGGCCGTCGATCAGCCCCAAGAAGACGTGGAGCGGGACCGTTGCGGGCTGGGTCGGGGCATTTCTTTTCGCGCTGATCCTACTGCTCGTGACCGGCGGATCGGATTGGTCGATGCTGATCGCAGGACCGACAATAGCTCTGGCCGGTCAATTCGGCGATATTGGGGAAAGCTGGCTGAAGCGGCGCGTCGGGGTCAAGGACAGTTCCAACATGATTCCGGGACACGGCGGGGTGATGGACCGTTTCGACGCGCTGTCAGGGGCGTTTCTGGTGGCGCTGATCCTGTATATGCTGGGCATTTGAGCGGGGTTTGAACGAATGCGCAGCGTAACCGTGCTTGGCGCGACCGGCTCGATCGGGGAAAGCGCCTTTGATCTGTTGATGCGTTCCGGCGGGGCCGAGGCCTGGCGGGTCATGGCCTTGACTGGCGGCGCGAATATCGCGCGGTTGGCCGAGATGGCCCGCGCTTTGCGGTCAGAAATTGCCGTGACGGCCTATCCCGAACATCTGGACGATCTGCGCGATGCTCTGGCGGGGTCCGGCATTGCCAGTGCGGCAGGCCCAGCCGCGATTGTCGAGGCGGCCGATATGCCTGCCGACTGGACACTATCGGCCATTGTGGGGGCGGCAGGGTTGCCGCCAGGGCTGCGTGTGCTGGAGCGCGGCGGAACGCTGGCACTTGCGAACAAGGAATCGCTGGTGACGGCGGGGCGCCTGGTGATGGGAACCGCCGAACGGACCGGCGCAAGGATTCTGCCTGTCGACTCCGAACATTCCGCGATTTTTCAGGCGCTCGGTGCGGACAATATCGAAGATGTATCGTCGGTCAGCATTACCGCATCTGGCGGCGCGTTTCGCGACTGGCCGATGGAGCGGTTGGCGCAGGCCACAGTGGCAGAGGCCTCGACCCATCCCAACTGGGCGATGGGCCAGAGGATCACGATTGACAGTGCCTCTATGTTCAACAAGGCGCTTGAAGTCATTGAGACGCGGGAATTTTTCGGCATAGACCCTGAGCGTATCAAGGTTCTGGTTCATCCTGAATCCATCGTCCATGCCTTTGTGACGCATCGCGACGGTGGCAACATCGCGCATCTCGGCTCTCCCGATATGCGCCATGCCATCGGCTATGCGCTGCATTGGCCGAAGCGGATCGACCTGCCTGTCGCGCCAATGGATCTGGCCAGCATTGGCAGCCTGACATTCCGCGCCCCGGATGAAGAACGTTGGCCCGCCCTGCGGCTGGCGCGGCAGGTCATTGCGGCTGGTGGCGCGGCGGGCGCGGTGCTGAACGGCGCGAAAGAGCAGGCACTGGATGACTTTATTGCCGGGCGCATCCGCTTTCCCGATATGGCCCGTGCAGTCGAGGCGACGCTGGACGACTTGACGGGCCGGGCCGGATTCACCACATCGCCCAGTGATCTGGCGACGGTGCTGGACTGGGATCAGCAGGCGCGGCAAATCGCGGCTGGCTGGGCTGCACGACACGGGGGACGGTAGATGGATTTTCTGGCAGGACTGGGCGGCGGTATCTGGACGCTGATCGCCTTTCTCGTGGCGCTGTCGATCATCGTCGCGGTCCATGAATACGGCCATTACATCGTCGGTCGCTGGTCCGGCATCCGGGCAGAGGTCTTTTCGCTGGGTTTCGGGCCAAAGCTGATGTCGCGCCGTGACAAGCGCGGGACGCTGTGGCAGGTCGCGGCGATTCCGCTTGGCGGCTATGTGAAGTTTCTTGGTGATTCCAATGCGGCGAGCGCAGGCGCGGCGCAACAGGTCGACCCCGCGCTGAGCCGCCAGACGCTGGACGGTGCGCCGCTCTGGGCGCGCTTTGCGACGGTTTCGGCGGGGCCGGTTTTCAACTTTATCCTGTCCACATTGATTTTTGCGGCTTTCATGCTGATCCGTGGTGTTCCGGTAGAGACCCCGACCGTGGGCGAGGTCGTCACACCGCCGCCCGGTTTCGCCAACGAATTGCAGGCAGGCGACCAGATCCTTGCGATTGGGGGTCAACAGGTCACGCAATGGGGGGACATCTATACCATCGCCGCCGATTTGCCCGAGGCAAGCAGCCAGGAATGGCGAGTCCTGCGTGACGGTGCCGAGATTACTGTCGCCGGCCCGGATCCGGTGCCGCCCGTGATCGGTGGCGTCGCGCCGGGCAGTGCTGCTGCGGCGGCGGGGCTGCTGCCCGGAGATATCATCACCGCGATCAATGACGAGCCGGTGACGCGCTTCGATGCCATCCGCCGTCATGTCGAAGACGCGCAGGGCAACCCGCTCAATCTGACGATCAGCCGGGACGGGGCGGAATCCGATGTCACGCTGTCGCCGAAGGAGCAGGATATCCCAAGCGCCGAGGGCGGGTTCGAAAAACGCTGGCTGATCGGAATTTCCGCAGGCAGCTATTTAAGCCCCGCCGCTGAATCTGTCGGTCCTTTTGCCGCGATCTGGATGGGCATGGTGCAGGTTTGGGATATCATCGTGTCCAGCCTGACCGGCATGTGGGCCATGATCACCGGCCAGATCGGAAGCTGTAATCTGGGCGGCGCGATCTCTATCGCTGAAAGCACGGGGCAGGCGGCGAATGCGGGCTTCGGCAACTTCGTCTGGTGGATCTCGGTTCTGTCGGTTGCGATCGGTTTCCTCAACCTTCTGCCCATTCCGGTTCTGGATGGCGGGCATCTGGCTTTCTATACATGGGAGGCCCTGACTGGCCGCCCGCCCTCACCCAAAGCGCTGAACCTTTTGACCGCGATCGGGCTGGCGCTTGTTGTCGGGCTGATGTTCTTTGGCCTCAGCAACGATCTACGTTGCTGATCGGGCAAATGGGGTTTTGACACCCATATCCGTATCCCTGTAGATTCACCGGCAAAATAGGTGCTAAAGGGCGCCAGGGTCAAATCGAAGGGGCAGGCCAAATGAAACTGAAACGCAGCACATGCACGCTGGCGCTTATCGTAGGGCTGGCTGCCGGGTTTTCGACCCTGTCGGTACCGACCGTCGCCTATGCCTATGTTTTCACGCAGGTCCGGATCGAGGGGAATGAGCGGATCGAGCCTGAGACGATCATTTCATTTGCCAATATCACCCACGGGGTAGAGGTATCGGCGGGTGAAGTGAACGATGCCCTTCAGCGCCTTCAGAATTCCGGCCTGTTCGAAAGCGTCGAGGTTCAGCCGCAGGGCAACACCCTTGTGATCCGCGTTCAGGAATGGCCGACGATCAACCAGATCAGCTTTGAGGGCAACCGCCGGATTGATGACGAACAGCTGGCAGAGGTGACACAGTCGCAGGCCCGCCGCGTCTATTCGCCGTCGCTGGCCGAAACGGATGCAGCCAATATCGCACAGGCCTATTCGCAGCAGGGCCGTTTGGCCGCCCGCGTCGATCCCAAGATCATTCCGCGCAGTGGTAACCGGGTCGATCTGGTGTTCGAGGTGCGCGAAGGCGACGTGACAGAGATCGAGCGTGTCGGCTTCACCGGAAACCGTGCATTCTCTGACCGCCGCTTGCGCAACGTGCTTGCGACCAAGCAGGCCGGTATCCTGCGGACCTTCATTCGGGCCGATACATATAACCCCGAACGCCTCGCGTTGGATGAGCAACTGCTGACGGATTACTATCGTGGACAGGGCTATGCTGATTTCCAGGTGCAGGGTGTAGCACCTGAACTGACCCGCGAACGCGACGCTTATTTCGTGACATATGCAATCACCGAAGGCCCGCGCTATCGCTTTGGAACGGTCGATACCGTGTCAGAGATCGCGGGCGTCGATGCTTCGGCCTTCGCAGCCCAGAACCGTGTGCGGCAGGGCGCGTGGTACAGCCCGGAAATCATTGATGTGACCATCCGCCGGATGGAAACCATTGCGCTTCAGCAGGGCCTTGATTTCGTTAATATCGAGCCCCGCGTGACCCGTAACCCGCGCAACCAGACGCTGGATCTGGTCTTTGCGCTGACCCGCGGCCCGCGCGTCTTCGTGGAACGTATTGATATCGAGGGCAACACGACCACGCTTGATCAGGTCATCCGCCGTCAGTTCCAGACCGTCGAAGGCGACCCCTTCAACCCGCGCGAGATCCGCAACTCTGCCGAACGTATCCGTGCGCTTGGCTATTTTGCGGATGCACAGGTCGATACCCGCGAAGGCTCCAGCCCGCAGCAGGTCATTGTTGACGTGAACGTCGAAGAACAGCCGACCGGCTCGCTTGAATTTGGCGCAAGCTACGGTGCCAGCTCGGGCGTCGGCCTGAATGCCAGCCTGTCAGAGCGGAACTTCCTTGGCCGTGGGCAGGAACTTGGTATCGGCATCTCGACCGCCAGCGGTTCGCGTTCGGGCACCTTCAATTTCGCGGAACCGGCTTTTCTTGGCCGTGACCTGCGCTTCAGCTTTGGCGCCTGGTATCGCGAGACGGATAACGACAACTCCAAATTCGATACACGCTCTGTCGGGTTCCAGACCGGGATTGAGTTCCCGGTCTCGGCATCGGGGCGTCTGGACCTGCACTACAAGCTGTCCAAGGACACGATCCGCGATGTTGAGGAAATCCGAACCGACCCAGAAACCGGAGAGCTGGTAGGCTCGTCCCCGATCCTGGTCGATGAGCAGGGCGGACTGTGGACCTCTGCTCTTGGCTATCGTTACAATTATGACAGTCGCCGTGTCGGGCTGAATCCGCGTACGGCGACGAAGCTAAGCTTCACCCAAGACTTCGCCGGCTTTGGCGGAGACGTAAAATCGGTCACAACGTTGCTGTCTGCCGGTGTCGAATCCACCGCGTGGCGTCCCAATGTCACAATGCGTGCCGAATTCGAGGCAGGGTCTATCCACATGCTGGACGATCAGTCCAGCCGGGTGATCGACCGCTTCGGTGGCCAGCGTGTCCGTGGCTTTGAGGCCAATGGCATCGGTCCTCGCGATCTGGAGGCGCCGAATGAGGACGCATTGGGCGGCAACTATTTCTGGGTTGCCCGTGCCGAGGCACAGTTCCCCATCGGCCTGCCCGAAGAGTATGGCCTGACGGGCGGTATCTTCGCGGATGTCGGCTCTATCTGGGGGCTGGACAAGACGACGGGTGCCAACGGGGTGACGGTTGATGACAGCATGCATCCCCGCGCCGCAGTCGGTGTGTCACTGTTCTGGACGACGCCGATCGGCCCGCTGCGGATGAACGTCGCCAAGGCGGTGGAGAAACAGGATTACGACGAAGAGCAGGTATTCGATCTGACCCTGTCGACGAGCTTCTGATGTCGTTCCGCCTTCTGGTGGGGCGGATTGCGCTTTGCGTCGCACTGGCTTGCCTGCCGCAGGCCGGTGCAGCGCAGCAGGATGAACCGGCAGGCGAAGCGCAGGCCGCACCCCCCCCCGCCGCGAATGAGGCGACCGGGCCGGACCAATTCCTTGGCGCATCGCCTGCCATGCAACTGCCTGCACAAACGGCGGTTCTGATCCTGGATGTAGAGCAGGCCTATCTTGCATCGGAATGGGGCCAGCGGGCGCAAAGCGATATCGAAGCGGCCGCGCGAGAAATCGAAGCCGAAAACACCCGCATGGAAGAGCAACTCGTTAGTGAGGAACGCGCCCTCGCGGCAGAGCGTGAAACGCTCTCACCGGCGGAGTTCCGGGAAAAGGCAGAGGTTTTCGACTTGCGCGCCCAGGAAGTCCGGCGCGAGCGCAGGCAGGCAGCGGTTGATCTGGGCACACGGGCGCAGGCCGACCGCACTGCTTTTGTGGATGCCGCGCTGCCGGTGATCGCTGCGATTATGCAGGACCGCTCTGCCGGGGTGGTGCTTGACCGCCGGCAGGTCATGGCCGCCACCAATGCCGTCGATATCACGCAGCAGCTGATAGAGCGGATGGACCGCGATGTCGGCGATGGTGGGCAGTTGCCGGATGTTCCGATTGCCCAGGAGAACCCGCCCGCGGATGGCGTGGTGCCACCCGCGCCAATCGATCCCGGCCGCGCCAGTATGCCGCCACCGCTGCTGGATCAGCAGGCGCAGCCGCAGCAGTAGGCGTCAGGGCAGCGTCGCGATCCGCTCTGTCAGAAGCGCGAAGAAGCCGTCGCGGTCGATGTCGCGGACGAACAGCGCATTCGGCTGTCGCCCCGTGACGCCCCACCAATCCGCGACCGTCATGCCGGTTGTGTAAGTCCCGCTTGTCTCGATCTCGACATTGATATGCCGCCCGGTGAAAAGCTCGGGGCGGATCAGCCATGCGATTGTGCAGGGATCATGCAGCGGTGCACCGGCAGATCCGTATTTCTCGCGGTCGAAACGTTCGAAGAAGTCGGTCCAGCTTGCAACCGCCTCTCCCGCGCGATTGCCGAGCGCGCGCAGCCCCTCGATCCAGGTGGCGGAGGTCAGCGCACGATGCGTCACGTCCAGTGGCATCACCACGATATCGACGCCGGAGGCGAAAAGCTGCGCCGCTGCTTCGGGGTCAACATAGATATTGAACTCTGCCGCAGGGGTGACATTGCCGACCTCGAAATAGGCACCGCCCATCAACACCACCTGCTTGACGCGTTGGACGATATCCGGGGCGCGGGCAAAGGCCGTTGCGATATTGGTCAGCGGTCCGATGGGCACCAGCGTGACGGTTCCGGCTTCCTCGCGGCGCAGGGTTTCGATGATGAAACCGACGCCGTCCTCGCCCGATAGCGGCACCTCCGGCTCTCCCAGTTCGATCCCGTCGAGGCCGGTCTTGCCATGCACATATTCCGCCGTCACCAGATCGCGTGACAGGGGACGGTCGCAGCCAGCGTAGATCGGCACCTGTTGACCGCTTAACCCGACGATCAGCTGAGCATTTCGCGTGGTCAGTGACAGCGGCACATTGCCTGCGACGGTGGTGATGCCCAGAACCTCGATCTCGGGCGAGCCAAGCGCAAGCAGGATCGCAACCGCGTCGTCCTGACCCGGATCAGTGTCGATGATGATCTTCTGTGCCATGCGCGTCCCTTTGATCTTTTGCCAGCACCTCATATCAAAACGTCCGGTCGCGCAAGGCGGCCGGACGTCGAGAGCCTGCGAGGGGTCAGCAGGTGCCCGCGCAGCAAGGGCTAGGGAAGGTACCCAGCCGCACGGGTCCGCCCACAATCCGTCGGAAATCGGGCGCCGTCAATGGTTGATTAAAATACTATGATAAATACGGCGGGAATTCTCCGAGCATGGCGATTGACCTGGTCGGGCAGGGCGGATAACGCGCAGGGCATGGCACGCGCACCTCTTCTTCAGCTTACCGATATTTCGCTGACCTTCGGCGGCAATCCGGTTTTCGACAACCTGAACATGACCATTCAGCCGGGTGAGCGTGTTGCGCTTGTCGGGCGAAACGGCTCTGGTAAATCGACATTGATGAAGGTGATGGCGGGTCTGGTCGAACCTGACCGGGGTGAGGTGGTCACACCTGCCGGTGTCAGCGTCGGCTATATGGAGCAGGAACCGGATCTGTCCGGGTTCGAAACACTGGGCGATTTTGCTGCGGCAACCTTGCTGCCGGGTGAGATTTACCGCGTGGAAATGGCGGCAGAGGGCCTGAAATTCGACGCATCCCGCCCCGTTGCCACGGCATCGGGCGGAGAACGGCGGCGCGCGGCCCTTGCGCGGCTGCTGGCCGACGCGCCAGAGCTGATGCTGCTGGATGAGCCGACGAACCACCTTGATATCGAGGCGATCGGCTGGCTGGAAGAACAGCTGTCCCAGACCCGTGCCGCCTTTGTGCTGATCAGCCACGACCGCGCTTTCCTGCGTGCTCTGACACGCTCGACCCTGTGGATCGACAGAGGAGAGGTGCGGCGTCAGGACAAGGGCTTCGAGGCGTTCGAGGATTGGCGGGAAGCGACCTGGGCGGCCGAGGATGAGGCGCGTCACAAGCTTGACCGCAAGATCAAGGCAGAGGCGCGATGGGCCGTCGAAGGAATCAGCGCAAGGCGCAAGCGCAACATGGGCCGTGTCAGGGCACTGCAGGATCTGCGTGCCGAACGTGCCGCCCAGATCCGGCGTCAGGGAGCGGCCGTGATGGCACTGGATGCAGGCCCGCAATCGGGCAAGCGCGTGATCGAGGCGAAAGGGATTTCGAAAGCATTCGGCGACCGCGTGCTGCTGCGGCCCTTTGATCTGCGCGTCCTGCGTGGTGATCGTGTCGCCTTTGTCGGGCCGAACGGTGTCGGTAAGACGACGCTGATCAAGATGCTGACGGGCGAGGTCGAGCCGGATTCCGGGACCGTCGTGCATGGCACCAATCTGGACATTGCCGTTTTCGATCAGGCCCGCAGCGCGATCAATCCCGAAATCAGCCTTTGGGATGCGATGACGACCGATCCCGGCATGGCGGTTTCTGGCCGTGCGGATCAGGTGATGGTGCGCGGAACGCCGCGCCATGTCGTCGGCTATCTGAAGGATTTCCTGTTCGACGACGCGCAGATGCGTGCGCCCGTCGGCAGCCTGTCGGGTGGCGAAAAGGCGAGATTGCTGCTGGCGCGTATCATGGCGCGACCGTCCAACCTGCTGGTTCTGGACGAGCCGACAAACGATCTGGATGTCGAAACGCTCGACCTGCTTCAGGATATTCTGGGCGAATATGACGGCACCGTTCTGCTGGTCAGCCATGACCGCGATTTCATCGACCGCGTCGCAACCAGCACCGTGGCGATGGAGGGCGACGGGCGGGCAATCATCTACCCCGGCGGGTGGAGCGATTATCGCGCGCAGCGAGAGCCGGCGCGCGCGCCCGTGCCACAGCCCGATAAGCCGCGTCCGGCCCCGGCAAGCACTGTCCCGGCGCGTGAAAGGCCCCCGAAAACCGGCCTGAGCTTTACCGAGAAGCACCGGCTGGAAGAGCTGCCTGCCGTGATATCCCGGCTGGAGACAGAGATCGCCAAGTTATCAGAATTCCTTTCGAATTCAGAAATCTATAACGAGGCACCGGCCAAGGCCCAGAAGGCGACGGAAGCACTGGCCGAGCGGCAGGCGGCACTTGACTCGGCCGAAGAAGAATGGCTGCTACTGGCCGATAAGGCAGGCTGACAGACGGACGTTCTGCATCTTAAAGGTAGAATATGCAGAACACGCAGCATGACGATCAGGATTATATCCCCGAGCTTCTGGCACTGATGCCGCTTTCGGCGCGTGATGTGCTGATCTGCAACGGCGGGTCCTTGGCGCGGGCCTATCGGCGTCGCAATCCTCTGGTGCATTTGACGGCGCTTGGTAACTGCGATCCGGATGATGTGGACGGAGTGCTGGACCCCGAAGGGCTGGCAAATGATCCGGATGGTTTGTTTGACCTTGTTGTGCTGAATGGAACGGCAGAGGGTTCGAAAGACCCGGTGCTGCTTTTTGACCAACTTGCCGCACGCCTGAAGCCCGGCGGGCAATTGGTCGCGAGTTTTGAGAATGACGCACATTGGTCGCGGATGTGCGATCGGCTTGCAGGTCAGCCCGTCACGCCTGCGGCTATGCAGCAGGAACAAATCCCCGCGCTGATGAAGGGATGCGGCCTTGTCTTGCAGCGGGTGCGGGGAAGGCGGCTGCCGGTTTCGGACAGGCAATGCTTCGACGGCCTGATGCGGGTCGGGATCGAAAGCGGAACGGACCTCAACCAGTTAGAACTACGTTTGCTCACAACCCATTTCGTCGCTGTTGCGACGCGTCCTTTTCCGGCTGAGTCAATCGCGCCGCCCGTGCGTTTCCATCTTTCAGAGCTTGCAGTCGGAATGGATGTGCGCACGCGCATTCCAGCTGAAGCGCTGTCGGCAGAGCCCGCAATACAAGTCAGCCATAGCGTAAAAGATCTGACCGTTCCCGATTTCGGCACGGCTGGCGGAATCGTGCTTTTGCAACGCCCCCGCGTTTCAGATCCCCGGCGTATTCTAGACTACGTTGCCGAGTGTCAGCGTAAGGGCATCATCGTGGTCATCGAATATGACGATGATCCCTCGCTGGTCGCCCGCGTGCTGCCACGGGTGGACGTTCCGCATATCTATGCGCGCAATATGGCACTTGCACATGCGGTACAGACCTCCACCCCGGTTCTGGCGCAGCAGTTTGGCCGCTGGAACCCGGAAGTCAGGGTTTTCCCGAATGGAGCAGAGGATCTGGCGCCGATCCGTCAGCATGAACCGGGACCATTGCGCGTGCTTTACGGGGGGCTGAACAGGACCGGATCGGACCAACTTGCGGCGCTGATGGCACCGGCAATAGAGGCGGTGCCCGACCTGCAGATGGATGTCATCCATGACCGGGTGTTTTTCGACGCTCTGCCCGGCGAGGGTAAACGATTCCGGGAGTTTTTGCCCTATCGCGACTATCTGGATCTGCTTGGCCAATGCGACATTCTGCTGATGCCGCTGGAGGGCCTGCCGGATGAATTGGGCAAATCCGATGTCAAATGGGTCGAGGCGTCCAGCAGGGGTGTCGTCGCCGTGGCCTCTCCGGCGGTATATGAAGCGACGATCCGGCATGGGGAGAACGGCTTTATCGTCCGCAAACCAGAGGATTGGTCGAACTTACTGATCGAACTCGCGGCCGATCCGGCACTGCGCACCCGCGTTGCATCTACGGCATGGGAAGAGGTCAGGCAGGGCCGCATGATGGCCCAGCAGGTTGCCCATCGTCGTGACTGGTATCTTGACCTGATGTCCCGGCGTGATGAGCTGTTTGCAAACGCTATCCGGCGTAGCCCCGCACTGGCCGCTGCACTGGCAGGAAGTTAATCTGCGGGTGCGGCCAGCGGGCGGATGCGCAGCTTGGTGATCCGGTTTTCCTTCCGCGTCACCACTTCGAACCGGTAGCCGTGGAACGAAAAGACCTGTCCCTGAGACGGAATCGATTGCGCCATATGGATCACCAGACCGGCCACGGTATTGGCTTCTTCATCCGGCAGGTTCCAATCCAGTGCACGATTCAGGTCGCGGATCGTCATGGAGCCGTCGATCAGATAGTCACCATTGGGGCCGGGTTTCAGGTCGTGATCGGCTTCGGTATCATGTTCGTCTGCAATCTCGCCCACGATTTCTTCGATGATGTCTTCCAGCGTGATCAGACCGCGCAACGCGCCATATTCATCGACGACGAGCGCGAAATGCGTGCGCCGCTTCAGAAATTCGCGCATCTGTTCGTCAAGCGCCGTCGTGTCGGGCACGAAATAGGGTTTCATCGCCACAGACATCACATCGAAATCGCGCACGGCATCGGCGGGATCGCCTTTGTTATCGTAGGCGGATTTATGGATCGCACGCAGCACGTCCTTGGCGTGAATGACGCCGACGACATTCTCGCGCTCTGTCTTGTAGACGGGCAGGCGGGTATGCGGGCTGGTCAGCACCGTTTCCAGAATCGTTGCCGGTGCCAGCTCGGCGTCGATCATCTGGATTTCGGATCGGTGCTTCATGATCTCGTCCACCGTCCGATTGCCGAGATCGAGCGCACCCAGCAGGCGGTCGCGGTCCTCTTTCTCCACCGCGCCGGATTCCGCGCCGATGGACAGCGCGCCTGCGATTTCCTCGTGGACAGAGAACATATTCGCGTCGGGATCGCTTTGCAGCCCGAACACGCGCATGATCGCACGCACAATGGCACGCACGATCATCACGATGGGCGACAGCAGCCGCATGACGATGGACATCGGTCGCGCAACCAAAGACGCCAGCGATTCCGAGTTGGCGATGGCATAGGATTTGGGCATCACCTCGGCAAAGATCAGCACCAGAATTGTCATCACAAAGGTCGCAATCGCCACACCGCTAGAGCCGAAGAGTGCCGTAAACAACGCCGTCGCCAGAGATGCTGACAGAATATTCAGAACGTTATTGCCAAGCAGGATCGCCCCGATCAGCCGGTCGCTGTCGCGGGTGACGTTCAGCGCGGCTTCCGCACCGTGATCGCCCTTGTCGGCCCGGTTGCGCAGCTTGGCGCGGCTGGCCGCTGTCAGCGCGGTTTCCGATGCCGAAAAGAAGGCCGATCCGACCAGCAGGCAAAGGATCGCGATGCCGAATGCCCAGATCATCGGGCTTGCTCCGGTGGCCTCGGTCGGCGGGGCGGGGGTCTGTGCAGCAGCGGCTGCGGAGAAAGTCAGGTATGGGGTCATCATGATGCGGTCAAACGCGGGCAAGTGGATGATGGTTCAGTACCAGATCACGCATTCGCGCATCCAGCACATGGGTATAGATTTCCGTCGTCGATAAATCAGCATGTCCCAGCAGGGTCTGGATGGCACGAAGATCGGCGCCGCCCTCCAGCAGATGCGTGGCGAATGCGTGGCGGATGACATGAGGTGTTACACGCGCAGGGTCTATTCCCGCCGACAAGGCAAGGTCGCGGATCAGGTCATTCATCGACTTTCGCGCCATATGCCCGGTCTTGGAGGCCGCCGGAAACAGGAAGCGCGCGCCTTTGCCCGTGACAAGCTTGCCAAGCGGCGTATCCTTTGCCGCATTGTCGCGATGGCGCAGCCAATCGGTCAGCGCATCGCGGGCGGCATTGGACAAGGGCACCATACGCTCTTTCCCGCCCTTGCCCTTGATCAGCAGCAGTTGCGGATCGCCGCGCGTCGCCGCGACCGGAAGCGAAACGAGCTCGCTGACCCGCATCCCAGTGGCATAAAGCAATTCGATAAGGCAGCGGTTGCGGGCGCGATCGACCTCTGTGCGGCCGGTGTCGGGCACGGCGTCCAGAAGCCGTGTCACCTCGTCTTGTGACAGCACCTTGGGCAGGCGCTGCGTCTTGCCCGGACCGGTGATGCGAATGGCTGGATCGTCGTTGCGCCATCCTTCCTCAAGGGCAAAGCTGGTGAACTGGCGGATGGCCGACAACCGGCGGGCGCGTGTCGCGCGGGCCAGCCCCTGCGCCTCGCAATGGGCGAGGTAGTCGACGATGCAATCACGGCTGATCGCTTCGAAACCCAACTTGTTGGCGGTCAGCCAATCGGCAAAATCCGCCAGATCGCGACCATAGCTGAGAACGGTGTTTCTGGCCGCGCCCGCTTCGGCTGCCTGAGCATCAAGAAACGTCGCTATGCGGGTCTTGAGCGCGGTCATTCCGCGGCTGCCTTCAAAAGGGGATCAAGCGCGATCTGCGTGGCGACGCGGCGGGCATCGGCGATCAGGCCCAATTCGCGCAGCATCCGAACGCCGCGCACAGCCCGCGTGACATCGCCCTGCGTCCCCGCATCAGCATCGGCAAGCGCGCCGTATAACGCCGGTGCAAGCGCGATGCCGTCATCCGGGTCTGGCTGCGGCGGCAATTCGGTCGCAAAGATCGGTGCCAGTGCACCAAGCGCCGGTGTAAGGGGCTCTGGCTGGCCGCCCGTCGCAAGCGCCAGAAGGGCCCTGTCAAGCTTGTCTTCAGGGGCGCGTGCCACCTCTGTCTCTCCGGACCAAAGCCGCAGCCAAAGCGCCAGATGCGCGGCCTCTGCAACAAGGGTATCCGGTTGCAGACGATCTGCCATCATATCGGCAAAGCTGTCGCGCAGACCGGCCTGTTCCATTCGCTGAAACGCCGCAGTCAGGGCGGGGCCGATCCGCGCCGGGTCCTGTGTCAGCAATGCGGCATCCAGTGCCTGGACCGCTGCCGCACGTTCCCACACCCCGCCTGACGCTGCAGGCCGTTGCGAGGTGTAAAGCTGATACAGAATGGAAGCGGGCAGGGCGCGGGCGCGGGCCAGACGCTCTGCCGCCTCAAGCTGCGCTTTCCAGCCGGAGTGGTTTTCCAGATCGGCCCAGGCATAGGCGACAGGCAGATCGCCTGTCGGCAGCGGCTGCCCGATCGCCTCGTGCAGGCGGAAGGCAAGCGGTGTCATCTTTTCCGGCGGCGTCAGAACCTCACCACTTTCCGAACTGGCATCGTCAAGATAGTGAGACAGAAGCTCTGTCATATGCGCGTCGATCAGGCCAAGCCGTTTGGCGCCCACATACAGGACGGCGGCGGCATTCCAGTCCCCCTGTTGTGCCAGACAGAAGATGCGCACCGAGGGATCGCTGAGAATGCCGGTTTCGTCGTTCATCTTGCGGCAGGTTTGTTCCTCACCACCCAGAAGAAGGGACAGGTCGAACAGCCGCCTGAATGTTTCGGTGTTATCCTGACCCGCGCCTTGCAGCAGGTCACGGGCAGAGGGCAGGGCACCGTCACTGACCAGCTGATCGACGCGCAGTGCGAAAAATTCACCGGCGGGCTGATCGGCAGGCATATCCGGGGGGGCAAGCTGGGCTTCAAGAATGCGGCGGGCAATCTGGGCCGAAGCGGGAAGGGTCGGCGCCGCGCCGATCATCCGCGTCGCCGTCTTCAGATCGGTGCCAGCCCAGAAATCCTCTGGCAGCCCGGCCTGACGGGCCGAGATTATGCCTGCCCCATCTGGATCGGCTGCATTCAGGCGGCGGACGGCAATGGGCACCGTCGCCGCAGTTTGGGCCACATCGTCAGGCCCGGCACCCGGTTCGGCCTGATCCTCAACCCGCAGACGTTGCGCATCCGGGGGCACCGGATCGCCCGGACGCCACGCGCTTGAATCGCGCGAAGGCGGTCGCCCGCTGCTGAGCCAGTCATTCGCCGAAAGTGGCCCCTGCTGTGCTGACAAAGGTGCGGTCAACGCTGCCGTAGAAAGGAGCAGCGCCAATCCGTTGATTGTGACAAACCGCTTAATCGAGATCATTCGGGTCAGCTTCCGCGGCCTCGCCTTCGGGTGGTGCCTCCGCTTCGTCTTCTGCTTGGTCTGAAGCCGTTGGTGCCGCTGTGCTGCTGGCAGCCCCGGTATCAAGGGCGACGGGCTGGCGCATTTCCTGTTGTCGCGGCGACATATCGCCGAGATAGGCGAAACCGACAAGCGCCAGAAACCCCAGCACGACCAGCCCGATCAGTAACTTCAACAACCGCATCTTAGGCCCTTTCGCGAACTGCCTCATCCCGGCTTTCAACCGGTTTTGCTGCTTTATAACTGGCATTTTCGGAAAGATCACGCCATTCACGGCATGAATTGAACGGGATGCAGGGATGCAGGGACAGATCGCACTGGTCGGAATGATGGGCGTCGGCAAGACCGCTGTCGGGCAGGAAATCGCGCGGCAGCTGGGTGTCGTTTTCACCGATACCGATGCAGAGATAGAGCGTGCGGCGGCCATGTCGATTGCCGAGATATTTGCACGTGATGGCGAGGCGTTCTTCCGTGACCGCGAATCGCTTGTGCTTTCGCGCCTGTTGGACGGTCCGCTCGGTGTCATCTCGACCGGGGGCGGCGCCTGGATACAGCCGCAGAACCGCGCCCTGATCCGCGCGGCGGGACTGTCGGTTTGGCTGGACGCGGATATTGACACGCTCTGGCACCGCGTGCGCCAACGCCCGACCCGCCCGCTTTTGCTGACCGAGGATCCGCGCGGCACGCTGATGGCGCTGATCGAGAAGCGCAACCCGATCTATGCCCGCGCTGATCTGCGGCTTAAGACGGATTCCGCCTCTGATATAGAGGCGACGGCGCGTCGTGCGGTCGCCGCGATCCGCAAATTCCGCCCCGATTTTCTGGAGTTGAAATGACACGAACCGTCCATGTCCCGCTGGGGGAACGCGCCTATGATGTCCGCATCGGTGCGGAGCTGATTGCTTCAGCGGGTTCAGAGATTGCGCCCTTTCTGGCCCGCCCCCGTGTGGCGATCGTGACGGATGAGAATGTCGCGGCGCGGCATCTTGGTGCGTTGCAGGACGCGCTGCGGGCCGGGGGGGTCGCGTCAGAGGCGCTGACGCTGCCGGCGGGAGAGGGCACGAAGTCATGGCCGCAACTGACGCGCGTTGTCGAGTGGTTGCTGGAGCAGAAGGTAGAGCGGCGCGATATCGTCATTGCGCTTGGCGGCGGTGTGATCGGTGATCTCGTCGGTTTTGCGGCTGCGATCCTGCGTCGCGGCGTGCGCTTCGTACAGATCCCGACATCGCTGCTTGCGCAGGTCGACAGTTCGGTCGGGGGGAAAACCGGCATCAACTCTGCGCAGGGCAAGAACCTGATCGGGGCCTTTCATCAGCCTATACTGGTGCTTGCCGATATCGGTGTGCTGGACACGCTGAGCCCGCGCGATTTCCGTGCCGGTTATGGCGAGGTGATGAAGTATGGACTTCTTGGCGATGCCGCTTTCTTCGACTGGCTGGAACAGAACGCGCCGCGGCTGCGCGACGATATGGACGCGCGCGCGCATGCCGTGGCCCATTCGGTCGCGATGAAGGCTGGCATTGTGGTTCGGGACGAAACCGAGCAGGGCGAGCGCGCGCTGCTGAACCTTGGCCACACTTTCGGCCATGCACTCGAGGCCGCGACGGGATATTCCGACCGGCTTTTGCACGGTGAAGGCGTGGCGATCGGTTGCGCGCTCGCGTTCGAGCTATCCGCCCGGATGGGCCTGTGCAGTCAAGAGGAACCGTCGCGTATCGGCGCCCATCTGGCAGAGATGGGGATGCCATCGCGCCTGTCTGACGTACCGGGCCAACTGCCCGATGATGACGCCCTGATCGCGCTGATGGGGCAGGATAAGAAGGTCGTGGATGGTAAGCTGCGATTTATCCTTGCTGAAGGCATTGGGAGAGCTTTCGTGACAGATGAGGTGAGCAGCGACAACCTTTCGGCGGTTCTTGCAGCGTCCCGCTGACCTCGCTGTATCCTCGGTAACGGTCAACCTATCGTCCTTCGCGCGCCTACCGACCAGATCTCTCTGGCAGGAACCGTGCGGGATCATTGTAGCATCGTAGCATCGGCGAAGGAAAACAGGCAAAGATTGCTTTAAGGTTAAGAATAAGCCCGTCGGAGAACTGCAGACTTGACAGCTGGCAGGGCGAACCGGGCACGACAGAGATGCATCGCTGGCAACGAAGTGCGGAAGATTTCGAAGACAGTATCGCAATCAGAGCTTTGCGGGCGGCGCGAGGAGGTAAAGTTGAAATCAAAAAGGCCCCGGAATTGCGGGGCCTGTTTGTCGGAATGAGATGCGAATCAGAATGGGATTTCGTCGTCGAAATCCGCACGACCGCCGCCGCCCTGACTGCCGCCGCCGGATGAGCCGCCACCGTAGCCGCCGTCATCATATCCGCCGCCGCCGCCATAACCGCCGCCGGAACCACTGCGGTTGCCGCCACCTTCGCCGCGACCGTCCAGCATGGTCAACTCGCTGCGATAGGGACGCAAGACGACCTCTGTCGTATAGCGGTCCTGGCCGGACTGGTCCTGCCATTTGCGGGTTTCAAGCTGGCCTTCCAGATAGACCTTGCTTCCCTTGCGCAGGTATTGTTCCGCGACGCGGGCCAGAGGCTCGGCGAAGATCGCGACCGAGTGCCACTGCGTACGCTCCTGCCGCTCGCCGGTGTTGCGGTCCTTCCACTGCTCCGAGGTGGCAATGCGCAGGTTCACCACCTTGCCGCCGTTCTGGAACGTGCGAACCTCGGGGTCGGCGCCCAGATTGCCGATCAGGATCACCTTGTTGACGCTGCCTGCCATAACATACCTTTCCGCTGATAGTGCGGCAGGTCTAACGCGAGCATGACCCTGCGGGCAAGATGATTACTGGCGCGCCCCCAATGTTTCGCGCTAGAATCGAACCGTTAGGCTCGGCGAAAACCTGCCGATCTGTCGGGTGTGGGGAACCCGATTTCAAAGCTTCTGGCGGAATCGGCGAATTCGCGTATAGTCACTGTGAAAAATAACAAGTCACGGGTAGGGACATGATCGGCAGAGCATTCAGTCGCCTCGGCGTCGCAGTGAAGATCGGGGTGATTGCAACCTGTGTCAGCGCGACCGCGCTGCCTATGCCTGCCGCCGCGGACGGGCTTAACCTTAAAGCTGTCAGCGAACGGAACCGGCAGGCGCAGTTCGCGCGCCAGAAGCAGCTGATGGATTCGCGTCTGGCCAGCCAGTATCAGCAATCCAAGCGCCTGCGTCCGACGGGCCGGCAGGTCGTGAATGTCACCACGATGGAGCTGTCACCGACGATCTCGACCAAGGCTTACAGCGGCAAACGCTCTGCCTATATTCCGCACGCTCAGGCGATGGCGCGGAAATACGGTATTCCCGAATCGCTGTTCCTGCGCCTGGTCAATCAGGAATCGCGTTGGAACCCGAACGCACGTTCGCACAAGGGCGCGATGGGGCTGGCGCAGCTGATGCCGGGAACGGCGGCCAATCTGGGCGTGAACCCGCGTGATCCGGTTCAGAATCTGGAAGGCGGCGCGCGTTACCTGCGCATGATGTACAATCAGTTCGGTGACTGGCGTCTGGCGCTTGCGGCCTATAATGCCGGTCCGGGCGCGGTGAAAAAGTATGGCGGCATCCCGCCCTATCGCGAAACCCGCAACTATGTGCGGATTATCGCAGGCGGTTGAGGTTTCAGTAAAATGCCAATGAAAAAGGGGCTGCTTGGCCCCTTTTGTCGTTTTCAAACCTCAATCAGCTTACAGCGTGCTGATCGAAGACGGGATGATGCGGGTATATTTCGTGCCTTCGATCGCAGCACCGGCCATGATGCCGGTCTCGCCAAAGACCATCGCAACGACCGGATGATCGCGGGTGATGGTGTCGGTGCCATAGCTCAGCCCGTCCTTGGGCAGGGCGTAATAGGCACCGGCACCGGCGACCCAACCCGGTGCGGCGCGGAAATTGGCAAGCGCCTGCTCTGTTTGGAACACCAGAACCTGCGCATATTGCCGCGCGCCCGCCTGAAACCCGACAGAAGCCTGCGTCGCTGAATAATAATCAGCGGTCTGATTGTTGATGCGCAGCGCGCCTTCGCCGTAAGAGCCGCTGATCCCAAGGCCGGCCTGCGTCATCACCGGAATGACCAACACGCCATGCGCGTTTTCCAAAACCGGCCGCGCATTCGGATAGGTGCTGATCAGCTCGTTCAGGGTGCCGTTCACGCGCCCTTCCAGCGTCTGCGTCGCATTGGTGCCGGTGCCATTATCGCAGGCCGCAACGGCAAGCATTGCTGCGCCCGCAATGAATCCGCGACGTGTCAAAACCTTGTGTGTATACATGCGTGTGCCCCATCATTTTGGGGCAGGATACCGAATTTGCGCTGTTCAGGCCAGAGCTTCCGCGACCTGCGGGGCGAAATAGGTCAGGATTCCGTCACATCCGGCGCGGCGGAAAGCCAGCAGGCTTTCCGTTACGACATCCCGGCTTAGCCAGCCCTGCCGGATCGCGCCTTCGATCATCGCGTATTCACCACTGACCTGATAGGCGAAAGTCGGCGCGCCGAAGCGGTCGCGCACCTCTCGGCAGATATCCAGATAGGGCATTCCGGGCTTGACCATGACCATATCCGCACCCTCTGACAGGTCGCGTGCCACGCAGCGCATGGCCTCTTCGCGGTTGGCCGGGTTGATCTGATAGGTTTTCTTATCGCCCACCAGCCGACCCGCGGCACCAACCGCATCGCGGAACGGCCCATAAAAGCCCGAGGCGTATTTGGCTGCATAGGACATGATTGCTACATCCTTATGCCCGCGCTTTTCCAATGCGCGGCGCAAGGCCCCGATCCGGCCGTCCATCATGTCAGAGGGGCCAAGTATGTCGGCACCGGCTTCCGCCTGAACCAAAGCCATGCGCTCCAGACACTCGACCGTTTCGTCATTCAGGATGATCCCGTTGCGCACGATTCCGTCATGTCCGTTCGCGTTATAGGGATCGAGCGCGATGTCAGTCATGACCAGCATTTCCGGCACCGCCTCTTTCACCGCGCGTATGGCGCGATTGCCGATATTGTCCGGGTCCCAGGCGCGTTCGCAGGTTTCGGTCCGCAACGCCTCGTCGGAATGGGGGAAGATGCAGATCGCCGGAATACCCAGCTTCGCCGCCTGTTCTGCCGCCCCCTTGACGCTGTCGACGGTATAGCGCGACACGCCGGGCATGGACGGGATTTCGATATCCGCGCCCTCAACCTCGGTCACGAACACGGGCCAGATCAGGTCTTTGCTGCTCAGCCCGGTTTCGGTCACCATATCGCGCAGACCCTGCGTCCGGCGCAGACGGCGCGGGCGGGACATGGGGAAGGGGGCCAGGATGGGGTGCGGGGACATGGGTATTCGTCCTTTTCCTTGTTCGGCCCCTGTTCTAAGGTCGCGGCGGTGCCCCGGCAAGCGGGCAAACCCGAGACAGGCCTTTCCCGCATTATGCTATCCGACATCCTCTCCCTCCTTGATGCACGTTCCTTTTCATCGCCCTGGTTCTGGCTGGTGCTGGTATCGGTCTGGACGCTTGCCGGGCGTGGT
Organism: Paracoccus albus; assembly: GCF_027913035.1. Lineage (NCBI taxonomy): Bacteria > Pseudomonadati > Pseudomonadota > Alphaproteobacteria > Rhodobacterales > Paracoccaceae > Paracoccus > Paracoccus albus. The sequence goes on along the minus strand of NZ_CP115775.1, from coordinate 1,951,943 downwards.
GTGCTGGGTGTGCCCAATGACGTTCTGGCTGGTGCCAGCCAAGCGCTGCGCAAAAGCGACGATCCCGACCCGGCAGAGGCGCAACTGCTGCTGGACTGGCTGTCGTTGCAATTGCCACGCTGGAAGCTGGGCCGGGCAATGGGCATGGCGATGAGCGCGATTGTCGCGTTCAGTCTCAGCGTGCTGGCAGTTCTGGGTTTCCGCTATCAGTTAGAGATGGCGCAAGCACTGGCGCTGATCGGCATTCCCGTCGCCTTGCTGCTGATCCTGCGTCTGCGCCTTGCCGGGCAACTGGAATGGGTGATGGAGGCTGCGCGATACGGCCAGCCCGTCCGGCCCGCCGCGATAGAGGCGATGCGGCGCATCAACCGCTATCGCCTGCAGCATACGGCGGTTTCGCTACTGTCGGTGACCGTCACCGCATTCTGGGCCGCAAGGTGGCTTGTCCTTCATCCCAACGGGCTGTGACTTGACGCTGACGGCTGTGACTTTATCTGGATCCCATGTCTGACATCATCACCCTTTCCGGCGCCCCAGAGGGCTATGACGCCGCGCTTCTTGCGCGTGAGGCAGAGCGTGGGCCGGTCATCCACATCGCCCGCGACGACCGCCGCGCCGATGCCATGCGCGAGGGGCTGCGCTTCTTCGCCCCCGGCCTGACCGTGCTGGAGTTTCCTGCATGGGACACCACGCCCTATGATCGCGTGTCTCCGGCATCCGAGGTGATGGCCGCGCGTATGGCGACACTGGCCGCGCTCGCTCACGACGCGGTGCCGGGAAATTTCGTGCTGCTGACGACGCTGAATGCGGCAATCCAGCGGGTGCCGCCCTGTTCCGCGCTGACAGATGCCAGCTTCACCGCACGCGTCGGCAGCCGCATGGATGAGGCGGGGCTGCGCGCGTGGCTGGCTCGCATGGGTTTCGTTCAGGCCCCGACCGTGACCGAGCCGGGCGATTATGCGATCAGGGGCGGCATCATCGACATCTGGCCGCCGGGCCCGTCCGGCCCGATCCGGCTGGATCTGTTCGGAGACGTGCTGGACAGCGCCCGCCGTTTCGACCCCGAAACGCAGCGCAGCAAGGACAAGCTGGACCGGCTGGAACTGGTGCCGATGTCCGAGGTGATCCTTGATGAGGACGCCATCACCCGCTTCCGCACCACCTATCGCGCGGAATATGGCGGTGGATCGAACGATCCGCTGTATGAGGCCGTCAGCGCCGGGCGCAAGCTGGCCGGCACCGAGCATTGGCTGCCCTGGTTCTACGAAAGCCTCGACAGTATCTTCGACTACCTGCCCGCTGCCTCTGTCATGCTGGACGATCGTATCCAACAGGTGATGGATGCCCGGTGGGAGATGATCGCCGAACAATATGCCGCGCGGCGCGATGCTGCGACGAAACGCGGGGCGGAAAGCGTCTATCGCCCCGTGGCGCCCGAGGCGATGTTTGCACCTGAGGTCGAATGGCAAAAATGGCTGTCCACGCGACGTCAGCTGCGCCTGTCGGTCAATGCGGCCCCGCCCGGTCCGGGCGTGCTGGATGCAGGTGGCCGGATCGGGCGCAATTTCGCACCCGAACGCCAGTCGGAACAGCTTGATCTGTTCGGCGCGCTCGCCGCCCATCTGCGCGAGTTGCGCAAGACGCATCGTGTCGTGATCGCCTCTTTCAGCGATGGCGCGCGTGAACGTCTGCGCGGGTTGATCGCCGATGAGGGGATTGAGGGCGCGACGGACATCACCCGCCACAATGAACTGGCAGACCGGCCGGGCGCGCTTGGTCTCGCCGTATGGCCGTTGGAGGAAGGCTTTGTCGCTGACGGAACCGCGCTTGGCAAAATCGCGGTGATCTCGGAACAGGATGTGCTGGGCGACCGGCTGATCCGGGGGGCGCGCAAACGCCGCCGGGCCGAGAATTTCCTGAAGGACACGACCGCGCTGTCACCCGGTGATCTGGTCGTTCATGTCGAACATGGGATCGGGCGCTATACGGGTCTGGAAACGATCCGCGCCGCGGGCGTCCCGCATGATTGCGTGGCCTTGGAATATGCGGGCGGCGACCGGCTTTTCCTGCCGGTTGAGAATATCGAACTCCTGTCCCGCTATGGCCATGAAGAGGGGCTGCTGGACCGTCTTGGCGGCGGGGCCTGGCAGGCGCGGAAGGCGCGACTGAAAGAACGCATCCGCCTGATCGCCGACCGGCTGATGCGGGTTGCGGCCGAACGTTTGCTGCGCACCGCCCCGGTGCTGGAGCCTGAACATCATGAATGGGAAAGCTTCTCGGCCCGTTTTCCCTATACGGAAACGGACGACCAGATGGCCGCAATCGACGACGTGATGGCCGACCTTGCGGCGGGCCGTCCGATGGACCGGCTGATCGTCGGCGATGTCGGCTTCGGCAAGACCGAGGTGGCGATGCGTGCCGCCTATATCGCTGCGTCGCAGGGCAAGCAGGTGGCAGTGATCGCGCCGACGACCCTGCTGGCCCGTCAGCACGCCCGCAGTTTTGCCGAGCGTTTTCGCGGCACGCCCCTGAATGTCCGCGCCCTGTCGCGTTTCGTCAGCGCCAAGGATGCGGCCGCGACCCGTACCGGGCTGGCTGATGGCACGGTTGATATTGTCGTCGGCACCCATGCCGTGCTGGCCAAAGCGGTGCGTTTCAGGAATCTCGGCCTGCTGGTCATCGACGAGGAACAGCATTTCGGCGTCGGCCACAAGGAACGCCTGAAAGAATTGCGCAGCGACATCCATGTACTGACGATGACCGCGACGCCGATCCCGCGTACGCTGCAGCTTTCGCTGTCTGGTGTGCGCGATCTGTCGATCATCGGAACCCCGCCAGTGGACCGGCTGGCGATCCGCACCTATGTTTCGGAATTCGACACCGTCACCATCCGCGAGGCCCTGCTGCGCGAGAAATATCGTGGCGGCCAAAGCTTCTTCGTCGTCCCCCGCATCGCCGATCTGCCGGAGATCGAGGATTGGCTGCGCGAAAACGTGCCAGAGGTCAGCTTTATCGTGGCGCATGGGCAGATGGCGGCGGGCGATCTGGATCAGCGGATGAACGCCTTCTATGACGGGCAGGCCGATGTGCTGCTGGCGACAACGATCGTCGAAAGCGGCCTTGATATTCCCACCGCGAATACGATGGTTGTCTGGCGTGCCGATATTTACGGCCTTGCGCAACTGTATCAGATCCGGGGCCGGGTCGGGCGGTCGCGCACTCGCGCCTATTGTTATCTGACCACGAAACCGCGCAGCCCCCTGACGCCGCAGGCGGAACGGCGGCTGAAATTTCTTGGCAATATCGACGGGCTTGGGGCGGGCTTCAACCTCGCCTCGCAGGATCTCGATCTGCGCGGCGCGGGCAACCTGCTGGGCGAGGAACAGTCCGGCCATATCAAGGAAGTCGGCTTCGAACTTTATCAGGCGATGCTTGAGGAAACGATTGCCAAGCTGAAATCCGGCGAGCTGGAGGGCACACCCGAAGACGAATGGGCGCCGCAGCTGAACCTTGGCGTGCCGGTGACAATCCCGGAAAGCTATATCCCCGATCTCGACGTGCGGCTGGGGCTTTACCGGCGGCTGGCGGATATATCGTCTAAGGTCGAGATGGAGGGCTTTGCCGCCGAATTGATCGACCGTTTCGGCCCCGTCCCGCGGGAGGTGACCATGCTGATGAATGTCATCCGCATCAAGGCGATGGCGAAACGCGCCAATATCGCCAAGCTGGATGCCGGTCCGAAAGGCGCAACTGTCCAGTTCCACGGCGACAAGTTCCCGAACCCTGCCGGTCTGGTCGAGTTCCTGACCGATCAGCGCGGACAGGCCAAGGTCACTGACAACAAGATCGTTATCCGCCGGGATTGGACGACGGATGGAGAGCGGATCAAGGGCGCCTATGGCATTGCGCGGGATCTTGCGACAAAGGTTAAAGCCGCAGGCTGATCCCTGCTACACTCTGGCAAAGGCCCGGCTGGGCTTTGGCCGGTCATTGGCTGGTGTCAGGACCCGTTAATCGACTTGAGGCCGCTCTGCCAGCGTATGCAAGCTCGCGGACTGATGGGGTGATGACGAGCACCCTTACGGACGAGCAATTGGAACTGTTGAAGCCGTGCTTTCCGAAGAGCCATGGCAAGACGCGGGTCGATGACCGGAGAGTTCCAAGTGGTATAATCGTCATCGGTCGCAATCGGTCTAGGTTAGGCGCTGCGCCGCGTTGGTATGGCCCGCCGAAAACCTTTCCAACCGTTTGAAGCGGTGGCGTGACACGAGGGTTTGCCCAGATGATGAAGGGGTCCGCCTACGGAGGTACCGATCAGAAGGTCATCATGATCGACGCGACTTACCTGAAGGCGCACCGTACCGCTTCGAGCCTGCAGGCGAAAAAGAGGGACGACGATGAGCGTGGGCGTCTGATAGGGCGCACGGAAGGCGGGCTGAACACCGGGCCGCATACCGTAACCACGCCAAGGGTCGTCCACTGAAGATCTTCATGAATGCAAGCCAGGATATCTGCCGTGAGTTGCGGCTGTCCCGGACCACCGTGCGCAAGGTCATCCGCTCAGACGCGACCGAGTTCACGTATGACCGCACAATGCAGCTGCGTCCTGAGATCTATCCATGGCGGTCCGACCTGGACGAGAACGAAAGCTGGCGCTTCAAGAGCCAGGCTTAGGGCAAGCAGAACCCCGTTGGCCCTAAGGCACTGCGTTATACTAGACTACGCGGCGACGGGCCAGCTCTGATCCAAGGGGGTCAATTATGGGCGCCGACAAGGGGCCACGACCAGATACCAATTGACACGCACGATACACCAGATCCAGACGGCAGAAGCAATGATAGGCCAGGTTCAGGTGCAACCTCTTCCCCCAGCCGTCATTCAGACCGGATGCCAAAGCAATAGCCGATCAGAAGCATCCGGATCAGCAGTTTCGGGTCGATGGACGGGCGAGTTGTGTGGCTGTGGAAATCCGCCAAATAGGTGCGGATATCGCCTAGATCGGCAAAGCGGTCAATCGACCGCAGCAGATGATCCTGCTGGACGTGATCCTCCAGCGAAAACTCATAAAACAGCGCCGACTGGGATTCCTGCCGCAGGCCCATTATCGCCAATCCTCCCGCCTCACGAATGCGCCGGGTCATGATGCAGTGCCCAGAATGCCCCCTTTAAGCGCTCCGGCTGTTACCTTGCCAGCCAACCGCCATCGACGTTCAGCACGGCGCCGGTGATGTATCGCGCAGCGGAAGAGCAAAGGAATGCTGCGGTGCCGCCGACGTCCTCGGGCTTGCCCCACCTACCCGCCGGGATCCGTTCCAGAATCTGCCGCGAGCGGTCGGGATCCTCGCGCAAAGCTTGGGTATTGTTGGTTGCGATATAGCCCGGCGCGATGGCATTGACGGTGATGCCGTGCGGCGCCCATTCGTTTGCCAGCAGCTTGGTAATCCCTGCGACACCATGCTTGCTGGCCGTATATCCCGGAACCCGGATGCCACCCTGAAATGACAGCAACGAGGCGATGTTGACGATCGCCCCTTCCTGTCCGCGTTCGATCAACTCCTTGCCGAACGCCTGACATGTGAAGAACACCGCCTTCAGATTGGTGTCAATCACCGCATCCCAGTCGGCCTCGGAATGGCTGACGGCATCTTCGCGCCGGATGATGCCGGCATTGTTGATGAGCAGAGTATAACCCGCGCCCGCAAAGACATCCTTTGCCGCCAGCGGGTCGGCAAAGTCGATAAGCAACTCCTCCGCTGTGCCTCCCGCATTGGTGATAGCGGCGATGGTTTCGGATGATGACCGCCGTCCGGCGCAGCTCACTCGTGCGCCCTGGGCAGCAAGGGCCTCTGCAATGGCGCGGCCGATTCCGGTATTGGCGCCGGTCACGAGCGCACGCTGACCAGCCAGTGAAAACAGATCGGCCATCAGCACATATCCTTCTGCTGCCTGAACTCCGTATCGGCATAGTCGACATTGCTAGCCGCCGCCGAACAGATGAAAGTATATTCCCCGGTACCCGCACCGGCGTGGATCGACCAGTGCGGAGAGATCACGCCTTCTTCATTCGCGACGAACAGATGCCGCGGTTCCTGCGGTAGGCCCATCAGGTGCATGACACAGCTTTCCTATCCATACCACAACAGAGTTAACCTTCCATCCGGCGATCATCAATATGGCTGGGGCTCATGTTCCAGAAAGAGCCACCTCCAGCGAAGTGCAACCCAGAATTGGCTGGCAGCCTTTCATCACCTTCAAGTGGATGAATTTCTTGATGGTGGGCTTGTTCGAGGTCTCTGCGGCGGCCAGCTTGATCTGGACACAACCGGCCACCGCTCGGGTCAGGGCGGCAAAGGGGGACTCACGGTCAGGCCATCTGGCGTTCTCGTGGCGGCGTGACAACCAGGATCCTGCCGCTGAGCGACGCACTCGGAAATCCGGTTGATATCCGGCTGCTGCCGGGACAGGCGCACGATTTGCGCGGTGTGCCAGACCTGACCATCGGCCATCTTCTGGCAGACCGCGCTTTCGATGCCGACTGGCTGAGGTCCGATCTGGCGGACCGCGATATCGTCGCGGTTGTTCCTCCCAAATCGAACCGGCGTTTCCCCCGCAGAATTCGACAGGGAAACCTACAAATGCCGGCGCCTGATCGATAATATCTTCGGAAAATTTAATGAAAACAGTTGGATCGCGATGCGCTCATGCAAAGCCGACCACAGCTTCACAGCATTTATCGTCCTCGCTGCAACCCTTATCCCAGCTTCCAAACGGCGCGTCCATCGTCAGCCGCTCACCTCGCCTGGCCCTGCCACGCCAAGCCGTCGGGTCAGGTTCGTCTTCACGGCGGGTCCGTCAATGAAGGCCAGGTTCTTCGGCAGGAATGCGATGGCGGGCAAGCGGTGCCTGAGCCAATCAGCGCGTTGCGGCGTTACCCTGGCGCGACGGCGCTCGGTGGCGACCAGCGACTTTTCTTGTATGTGAAAACAAGCCGGGACAGCAAGTTGGTAATCGAGGAGTGGTGGGCCTGCACGCCCTCTGCCTCAGACAACGCATCGGGCAACTCGAAAAGCGTGATATCCGGGTCTTGTGCGATCAACTCTTCCAGAAACGCCCGATGCGGTGCCAGCTTTCCCTTGCCGCGCGGCGTCGCCTTGGGGTGCCGGTTCCGCATGCCCCTTTGTTTGCACCTGATGTGCCCAATGCGCGCCCGTGACGGGTGACGCCTTCAGACGAAACGCCGCCGCACGCCCGCTTAAGGCGCACCGGTGCGCACGATCCACAGCACTGCATCGACAAACATCCGATTGTTGCGACCGCTGCTGCCGCGCGTGCGGCTGTCACCGATGATGTGAGCCGAGATTCGATCCCACTGAAGATCGGACGAGACCAGACGTTCCAACGTTCCCATGGCAAATCTCCCTGCCGCCGGAGCATGGAATAAGCTTTCAAAGCCAAATGGAATCCCAAGAGCCCACAGAACCTAGAGCGGTTCGACTTCGGTTGGCTTGACAGCTTCTCTGTTCTGTAGCCGTGGCCGATGACATTGGACCGGAACACCCCTGCGGGCGTGCGGTAACCCAGGCACTTCCGCGGCGTCGCGTTCAGCCCGGCGCAAATTTTGGCGGCGGCCACTTTCTACGTAGATACCCGCGACGCTTGCGGCGACCAGAGGCGAGGTGGCGCCAGTTTCTGCGCGACGACGCCCCAATTGCCTGTCAGTTGAGGAATTTCGGCGTCGTGATGCCGGTTTCTCTGTAATTCTCGGAGCACGGTCGAACGATGTCGACCAAGTCTTCGGGCGATGTCCGTGGCACCCATCTTCATCAGCCGCCATCGTTCGATCTGGAGTCTTTCCGAACAGCGTAAGGTGGCTAAATCTGCGCTTCGTTCAGAATGTCCTTTCTGCTGCTAGCATTCTGTCACGATTTAACAACAGGCCGCTGACATAATCGGCCCTCGACGGCGATGTGAGAAGATGATTCACGCTTGGCACGTTAACGGCGGACGTGATCTGGTCGTTGTTTGGCGATGTCGATTTGGAAGAGCGCATCGCGCCGCGCCACCGGCTGCGCAAGATCAGACAGGTGGTCAATGATGCGATGGCCGGCCTCGATGCGGCGTTAGGGTCGCTTTACATCGATTTCGGCCGCCCCTCGATTGCGCCGGAACGGCACACCACCGGAATGCCGAGTCCGCTCGGCCAGTCATTCAAACCGATGGCATTCCTGCCCTCACTCCGGGGCGAGACGCGTTCGCGTGACGCAGCCGTAATGCAGGGACAGCGTTCCGGACCCGGCGGCCTGTTAGGATGCAATGTGGTATCCGCTCAGGGCCGGCAGGCAGGCTTTGATACCATAGCGGGCGGCGTTTGCGGGGAACAGCATATTTGCGGGGCCGGGGCTGTAGGCAAGAGAGAGAAGAAGAGCAAGCAACGAGACGATCATGGGCCATTCCAGTCAATGGCACTTGCGGCAGCATGCACTGGATTTGGTGTCAATATGCAGCCAAATCGGGCGTTTTATCCTATCGTCGTCGCTAACATCGCGCCGTTAGCGCAACCTCTCGTTGCCGATGGGCTTCGGTCTGCTAAGACGCGTGGAATTTAGTTTTTCGGGGGAAGCCATGAGGGTCACGAACACAGTCAAGAAAATTCTCGCCAATTACGAAGGTGAGAATCCGGGCGTTAAGGGCAATCTTTGCCGGATGCTGATGGAGGGTAAGCTTGGCGGCACGGGCAAGATGATCATCCTGCCGGTCGATCAGGGCTTCGAACATGGGCCGGCCCGCAGCTTTGCGCCGAACGCCGCCGGTTACGACCCGCACTACCATTATAAGCTGGCGATTGATGCCGGCCTGAACGCCTATGCAGCTCCGCTGGGAATGCTGGAAGCGGGCGCCGACACCTTCGCGGGGCAAATTCCCACGATTCTGAAAATGAACTCTGCCAACAGCCTGATGTCTGATACCGCCGGCAAAAACCAGGCGGTGACGGCATCGGTGAACGACGCGCTTCGCCTGGGCTGCGCAGCAATCGGGTTCACGATCTATCCGGGCTCTGACATGGCCCTTGATATGTTCGAGGAGATATCCGAGCTGCGCGCCGAGGCCGCTGCGGTCGGTATCCCGACCGTCATCTGGTCCTATCCGCGAGGCGAGGCGATCAGCAAGGACGGCGAAACCGCCATTGATATCGCCGCCTACGCGGCGCAGATCGCGGCGCTGCTGGGCGCGCATATCATCAAGATCAAGCTGTCCACCGACCACCTTGAAAACAAGGATGCCAAGAAGGTCTATGAGGGGCAGGGGATCGACGTGTCGACCCAGGCAAAGCGGGTACAGCATTGTATGGAGGCGGCATTTGGCGGGCGCAGGATCGTCGTGTTCTCCGGCGGTGCGGCAAAAGGGGCCGATGCGGTCTATGACGATGCGCGTGCCATCCGCGATGGCGGTGGCAACGGTTCGATCATCGGGCGCAACAGTTTCCAGCGTTCGCGCGAAGATGCGTTGGAAATGCTGGGCAAGCTGATCGATATCTATAAAGACCGCGAATAAACGTCGCCGCCGGACCGGGGCTCTGCCGCGGACCCCGAGGTATTTTGACACCAAAGACGGGTCCGCCGCGAGGCGGGCCTGTTTTGTTTCGACAGTTTCATATCGCAAACGGGGCGTTTTTCGGGCTTCGGGCTGCGGACGGCCTTGCGCGTCATCCGGTGCGGTCCTAGAAGGTGCCCGATTTAAAGGCGCCCCAATTCAGGGGAATGGAGGGACGGCATGCCCTTGTTGGTGATGAAATTCGGCGGCACATCCGTCGCCGATCTCGACCGGATCAGGAACGCGGCCCAGAAGGTCAAGCGTGAGGTTGATCGCGGCTATGACGTCATTGTAATCGTCAGTGCGATGTCGGGCAAAACCAATGAGCTGGTCGGCTGGGTCGAGCAGACGTCCCCCTTGTTCGATGCGCGTGAATACGACGCTGTTGTCAGTTCGGGCGAAAACATCACCGCTGGTCTGATGGCGCTGACCCTGCAGGAGATGGAGGTTCCGGCCCGTTCCTGGCAGGGCTGGCAGGTGCCCATCAACACGACCGCGCAGCATTCCGCAGCCCGGTTCGAAAGCATTCCGCGCGCGAATCTCGACCAGAAATTCGCCGAAGGGTTCAAGGTCGCCGTAGTTGCCGGTTTTCAGGGCATTGCACCCGATGGACGGATCACGACACTTGGCCGGGGCGGCTCCGATACGACTGCCGTTGCCTTTGCCGCCGCCTTCGAGGCCGAGCGCTGCGATATCTATACCGATGTCGATGGCGTTTATACGACCGATCCGCGCATCACCTCGAAGGCGCGGAAGCTTGACCGCATCGCTTTCGAAGAGATGCTTGAACTTGCCAGCCTGGGGGCGAAGGTTCTGCAGACCCGCTCTGTCGAACTGGCGATGCGCTATAATGTCCGCTTGCGGGTGCTGTCCTCTTTCGAGGATACAGATGAAAATTCCGGCACCCTGGTCTGCGATGAGGATGATATCATGGAATCGAAAGTCGTCTCTGGCGTAGCCTTTTCGCGCGATGAGGCCAAGGTCACCCTGGTCACGGTCGAGGACCGGCCCGGTATTTCAGCCGCGATCTTTGCGCCCTTGGCCGAGGCCGGGGTCAATGTCGACATGATTGTTCAGAATATTTCTGAAAAGAATTACGAGGATCATAAGGGTTCGGTGACCGATATGACCTTCTCTTGCCCGATCAATCAGGTCGAGCGTGCCAAGAAGGCGATGGAGGATGCGCGGACATCCGGCACCATCCAGTATGATGAATTGATCGTCGACACCGATGTGGCCAAGGTCAGCGTTGTCGGCATCGGGATGCGTTCCCATGCGGGCGTGGCGGCGCGTATGTTCCGGGCACTTGCCGATGAAAACATCAATATCAAGGTGATCTCCACTTCCGAGATCAAGATTTCCGTGCTGATCGACCGCAAATACATGGAACTGGCCGTGCAGGCCCTGCATGATGCGTTCGAACTGGAAAAAACTGCGTAACTCGGCAGCACGTTACGCGAGAATGGCAGGAGAAGATGCCGAATCGCGACGACAGAGACTCCCGGCAGTTGCTCAGGCGGCTGCGTGACACGCTTGCGGCGGCTGGTGCAAGCCAGGACCGCTTGGACGAGATCACCCATCATATCGCCGATTCCATGGGAACGGAGGTCTGTTCGGTCTATCTGTTCCGCGACGCGGATACGCTGGAGCTGTGTGCGACCGAAGGTCTGAAGGCGGAATCGGTGCACATGACCCGCCTGAAGCTGGGCGAGGGGCTTGTGGGGCGCGTTGCACGCACGGGCCGCCACGTGAATACAGCCAATGCGCCGGCCGAGCCGGGCTTTCGCTTTATGCCTGAAACGGGCGAAGAGGTTTATCCGTCCTTCCTTGGTGTGCCCATCCAGCGAGTCGGAGAGAAGCTGGGCGTTCTGGTCGTCCAGTCCCGCGAAGCCCGCCAGTTTACAGAAGATGACGTCTACGGCCTTGAGGTTGTGGCGATGGTTCTGGCCGAGATGGCGGAGCTTGGCGCCTTTCAGGGCACTGCCGAGGACAGCCTGCCGCTGATCCATCGCTTCCCCAGCTTCTTTCGTGGCACCAGCGGTCAGGAAGGTGCGGCAGAGGGGCGCGTCTGGCTGCATGAGCCGCGCGTCGTCGTCGCCAACCCGGTGGGCGACGATCCGGTCAAGGAAAAGGCGCGGCTTCTGGAAGGGGTCGAGACCCTTCGCCAGCGTGTCGATTCCATGCTGGCGAATGCAGATATGGGCGCTGATGGCGATCATGCACAGGTTCTGGAAGCCTATCGCATGTTTGCGCATTCACGGTCGTGGCTGCGGCGCATGGAAGAGGATATCGAGCTCGGCCTGTCCGCCGAAGCTGCGGTGGAAAAGGAACAGTCGCAGGCACGTGCGCGGCTGGAGATGGCCGCCGATCCCTATCTGCGCGACCGGCTGCATGATCTGGACGACCTGTCCAACCGGCTGTTGCGTATCCTGACTGGGCAGGGCAGTGATACCGGGGCAGAGATGCCGGATGACCCGATCCTTGTTGCGCGTAATATCGGGCCGGCGGAACTTCTGGATTACGGTCGCAAGCTGAAGGGTGTGGTTCTGGAAGAAGGCAGCGTTGGCAGCCATGCTGCAATCGTTGCCCGTGCTTTGGCAATCCCGCTGGTCATTCACGCCGCACGGATCACGTCCGAGGCGCTGAACGGCGATGGCATAATGGTCGATGGCGATGTCGGCGTGGTTCACTTGCGACCCGAGGAAAGCGTCGCCAAGGCGTTCCGCGACAAGATTGCCATGCAGGCAGAGGCGCAGAAGCGCTATTCCGGGCTGCGGGACTTGCCTGCGATGTCGACCTGCGGCACGCGGGTGGAACTGTTCATGAATGCCGGTCTGATGGCCGATCTGCCCAGCCTCGAACATTCGGGTGCCGAAGGTGTTGGGCTGTTCCGGACGGAATTGCAGTTCCTGACCCGGACGCGCGTTCCCCGGCGCTCGGAACTTGCGGCGCTTTATACGCGCGTGATGGAGGCCGCGAAGGGCCGCCATGTCGTATTCCGGACGCTGGATATCGGTTCGGACAAGGTGCTGCCCTATATGAAGCCGCAGGACGAGCCGAACCCGGCCATGGGCTGGCGGGCGATTCGCGTGGGGCTGGAAAAGCGCGGCGTGTTGCGGATGCAGTTGCAGGCGCTGATCCGGGGTGCGGCCGGTCGTCCGCTGCATGTGATGTTCCCCTTTGTCTCGGAGCCGTCGGAATTCGACATGGCCCATAAGATGCTGATGGAGGAAATCGCACGCGAACAGCGGCTTGGTCACGCGATGCCGCTTGATATCCGTGTCGGCACCATGCTGGAAACGCCCTCTCTGGCTTTTGCGCCGGTCAGCTTTTTCCGCTCATGCGATTTCGTGTCTATCGGCGGGAATGATCTGAAGCAGTTCTTCTTTGCCGCTGACCGTGAGAATGAGCGTGTCCGCCGCCGCTATGACACGCTGAGCGAGCCTTTCCTTGCGCTGCTGGATCAGGTGATCGCGCGCTGTGAGGAGGCAGGCGTGACGCTGTCCTTCTGCGGTGAGGATGCGGGCAGGCCGGTAGAGGCCGTGACTTTCGCCGCACTGGGTATCAGGCGCCTTTCGATGCGCCCTGCCTCTATCGGGCCGGTAAAGCATCTGATCCGCAAGATCAGTCTTCAGGATTTGCGCGCCGCGATTGCAGAGGCGCGTCTGGCCGGAGAACCGGTGCGGCGCGTCGTCACTGAATTTCTGGCGCGCAGCTGAACAACGCGCTAGCCTCTGCCCAACGAAAAAGGAGCAGATGATATGACACAAAATCTTTTTCCTTCCCCGCCCTGGCCAAGTTTGCCCGTACAGGGCGAGCAGGGCCTTTATCCCGTCCACCGCATTTTCTGCGTGGGCAAGAACTATGCCGCCCATGCTGCCGAAATGGGCGGAGAGGTCGATCGCGAACAGCCGATGTTCTTTACGAAATCGGCTCTGGCTTTCCTGCCCACCGGGATGGAAAGCAACTATCCGCCCGGAACCGAAGATTACCATTACGAGGTGGAATTCTGTGTGGCCGTGGGCAAGCCGCTGTTCAAGGCCAGCCCTGAAGAGGCGGCGGATGCGGTCTTTGGCTATGCGGTCGGGCTGGACATGACCCGTCGCGATATTCAGAACCGCGCTAAAGACAAGCGTCAGCCGTGGGATATGGCCAAGGATGTCGAGGAATCGGCGATCATCGGGCCGATCACTACGGTCGCGGAATTCGGGCCAGTCGCAGATCAGCGTATTCGCCTGCGTCTGGGCGGTGACTTGCGGCAGGACGGACCGCTTTCCGATATGGTCTGGACAGTGCCGGAATTGCTATCACGGCTTTCGCATCTTTATCACCTTGCGCCGGGTGATATCCTGATGACGGGTACGCCGTCGGGCGTTGGTCCCGTCAAGCCGGGTGATCATCTTGTCGGCGATGTGGAAGGGCTGGCGCCGGTTTCGGTGACATTTACTGACCCGGACTGACAGAACCACATCCAAACCGAAAAGGCCGCACTTCGGTGCGGCCTTTCTTAATTCGTCTTTCGCCTTGGTATGAAGGGCAGCGGTGCAATGGGCACGCCCTCCTCAATCAAGGCTTTGGCTTCCTCGGCTTTCGCCTCGCCGTGGATGGCGCGATGGTCGCTGCGGCCCTCATGCATGGCGCGTGCCTCATCCGCGAAGCGAAGTCCGACATAATCCGAATTCGACTCCACATGGTCGCGCAACTGTTCCAGTGGCGTTTTATCTTTTTCTTTCAGGCTGTTGGTCTTTGCGGGAACACGCGGACTCATCACGGCACGATCAACATCGGATTTGCCGCAGATCGCACATTGCACCTGACCGGCATCGCGTTGCGCCTCGAACGCATCGGACGACGCAAACCAGCCGTCGAAACGGTGTCCGTCCTTGCAGTTGAGATCATAGCGTATCAATTTGCGCGCCTTCCGTCGTGTTCCAGGTCATCTTATATATCGGTATTGCCGCTGCCTGGCGCAATCCCTGCTGCCCGCAGGATAATCCGAACCAGCGGCGCGGCATCACCTGCACGTTTCAGCAGCAATGCGCGGGCGCGGATGCCCATCCGGGCCGCATCGCCCGCTGTTCCGGCCAGCCCGGCAAGCGTCGCACCGGCATCGGTGGACAGCGTTTCGGCACCTTGCGCGGCGTGCAGAAGCGCATAATCCTCGGCAAAATTTGACACATGCGGCCCGTGCAGGATCGCGCATTCATGAGCAGCCGGTTCCCAGGGCGTATGGCCGCCCTTTGGCACCAGTGAGCCGCCGGTAATGCAGATGGCGGCGGCATCGTACCAGCGGCCCATCTCTCCCAATGTGTCGGCAAGCAAAAGCGGCGCCTGCTCATCCGCGCCTTCAGAGCGACGGGCGACGAATAACCCGCGCGCGGCAAACATTTCCGCAATATCGTCGCCACGCTGCGGATGGCGGGGCGCGATGATCAGACGAAGGCCGGGCACCAAGCGGCGCGCGCTCATGAAGGCGTCAAGGATCAGTTCGTCCTCTCCCTCATGCGTAGAGGCAGCAAGGATTGTGCGTGATCGCGTTTCCGGCGGGATGCCGGGGCGCGTCCGTGCGGGGCCAAGCAGCTTGAGCTGCATCCGTGGAAGCACTGCAGCGGAAGGCAGGCCAAGCTCTGTCAGCCGCTCTTCGCTACCTTGATTCTGCGCAGACAGTCCGCTGATCCGGTCGAGGATCGGGCCGATCAGCCAAGGCAGCTTTGCCCATCTGCGCGCAGAGCGTTCCGACATTCGCGCGCCGATCACGAATTGCTGAACGCCGGCACGGGCAAGCATCTTCGAGCGGTTCGGCCACAGTTCATTTTCCAGTGTGACCGCGACGCGCGGCTGGTATCTGTGCAGGAAACGGCCAAGCGATTGCGGCGTATCCAGCGGCGCGAGCCGTGCCGGCAGGCCCCATTCCCGGACAACGCCGCGCCCGGTTGTCGTGTTCGTGGTGACGATCACGCTCGCGTGCCGTGCGATTTTTTCGATGACTGGCTGCGCAGACACAACTTCGCCCACGCTGGCCCCATGAATCCAGATGTCGCAGACATCGCCGTGCTGATCTTCGTCACGCATCATCCGCTGGGCCAGATCGCCCGAGGCAATCGGCCCGAGCATTGCGCCAGCCAACCAGGATGCGCCGCGATACAGCAACGTCGTCCTTTCATCATCAGGGCAGGGGCCGGCATTGGAGGTGGGTACCGGAATCGAACCGGTCTACACGGATTTGCAATCCGGTGCGTAACCTCTCCGCCAACCCACCGCCGGTGCGAGGTCCGGTTGAGATAATCGAAGCCGCGCAAGCTTGCAAGCCGGAACAGCGAAATCCGTGCGTTGCTCCCCCCGGCCTTTCGTGGCAAACAGGGGCGACACAATTCAAAGGCACTACCGATGGTCGATTTTACGCACGCCCGCACCATGATGGTGGATACGCAGGTTCGGCCCAACGACGTTACGAAATATCCGATTATTGCAGCGATGCTTGACGTGCCGCGCGAGGCTTTCGTGCCGGAAACGCGAAAATCAGTCGCCTATATGGGCGAAAATGTGCAGCTTTCGGAAGAGCGTTGGATGCTGGAACCCCGCAGCTTCGCCAAGCTGTTGGAGGAGTTGAATATCCAGCCGAATGAGCTGGTCCTGAATATCGGTGCCGGTCTTGGTTATGACGCCGCTGTGATGGCCCACCTGGCTCAGGCGGTCGTTGCACTCGAATCCGATGAGGCACTGGCTTCCCGTGCCGAGGCTGCTTTGGCCGAACAGGGCGTGGACAACGTTGTGGTTGTAACGGGTGATCTTTCAGAAGGGTTTGCCAAGCAGGCACCATATGACGTGATCCTGATCTCTGGCGCGATTGAAACCTTGCCGGACGGCATTGCCGATCAGCTGAAGGATGGCGGTCGTGTCGGTGCGATCTTCGATGAGGGGCGCCTTGGCGTGGCCCGGATCGGACATAAGATTGATGGCACTGTTAATTGGCGCTATGCGTTCAATGGCTCGGTTCCGGTATTACCGGCATTTCGCAAGTCCGAAGCATTTCATTTTTGAGAGGTAGAAGAACGATGGTGATCGACCTCGTAGGGCTGATTAGGCCCGTTTTGCGACGCTCTGTGCTTGCGGCGCTTCTCGTTGGCGCGGCGCTTCCCGCAATGGCCGAGACCCTTGGCGACACCTTGGTGGCAGCTTACCGCCATTCTGCTTTGCTCGATCAGCAACGCGCAGTGCTGCGCGCGGCTGACGAGGATGTGGCGACTGCAATGGCGTCGCTGCGTCCGGTTCTGGAATGGACGTTGGAGCATCAGTTCATTGAAAGCGAAGGTTTCGAATCGACTTCGACGACGGCATCGCTGACAGCCTCCATGACACTATTCGATTTCGGCCGTTCGCAGGTGACGATTGATGGCACGAAAGAGGTGGTTCTTGCGACGCGATACGCGTTGATGGGCGTCGAACAGGACATCCTGCTGACAGCCGTGCAGGCCTTTATGGCGGTCCGGGCAGCGACCGAGCAGGTTGAACTTCAGCAGAACTCGGTGCGCGTTCTGGGGCAGGAATTGCAGGCCGCCCAAGATCGGTTTGATGTCGGTGAGATTACGGTGACCGACGTGGCTCAGGCCAATGCCCAGCTTGCAGCATCGCGTGCTTCCCTGTCGTCGGCTGAGGGCGATCTGCGTGTCGCACTTGAAGATTACGCGGCAGCTACAGGTGCGAAGCCTCAAGGGCTGAGTGCGCCACCCCCTTTGCCGACACGACCCGCTTCGCTTGAGGCGGCGCAGGCTATCGCACAGAAGAACCATCCGGCCATCTTGCAGGCAAGCCGTATGGTTGCGTCTGCCGAGCTGGGAATTGCCGCTGCTGCAGCAGATCGGAAACCGTCAATCTCGGGTTCCATTTCAGGTCGGGCCAATAAGGATGGCGGCTCACAAATGGAGCTTGGCCTGCAAATGTCACAAACGCTATATTCGGGCGGGAGGTTGTCAGCCGCGCACCGCGGCGCCATGGCTGACCGCGACGAAACGCGCGCTACATTGCTGAACACCTCTCGACAGGTGAATCAGGCAGTCGGTATCGCGTGGGCGAATATTGACGTGGCCGCTGCGCAAATTCGTGCAATTGACGAGCAGATATCTGCGGCCCAGCAGGCCTATGACGGCGTGCGGGAAGAGGCGACGCTGGGTGCGCGTACTACCCTGGATGTGCTTGACGCAGAGCAATCCTTGCTGGAGGCGCGGGCCGACAAGATTACTGCTGAGGCCAATCTGCAGTTAGCACATTATCAATTATTGTCCTCTATGGGTTTGTTGACAGTGAAAGATCTGCAACTGGGGATTCCCACCTATGACCCATCTGCCTACTACAATGCGGTGCGCGACGCGCCCTATACCAGCAAACAGGGCGACAACCTGGACCGCGTTCTGCGCGCGCTCAACAGGTAAGCGACACTCGCCCGATTTAAGGGGGCGGTCATGACAGAACAGCATGCCGCCCAATTTCCAAGTTCTGATATCGGTGACTTTCTCAGCTCCATCCGGCGTCTGGTCGCTGACCAAGGGGTGGCTCCGGCGGGCGTTGCAAGACCCCGCATAGGTGAACCAAATCGCGACTTGGGTCTGCACCCTGCCGACAGGCGTTCGTGTCCGCGGATGCCGATGCGTCGCGACGCAGCTGACCGCTATAACGGAGGGAAAAGGTTGGTTCTTGGCGAAGGCCAAACCGGCGATGCTGCGCCTCAGGGCACGGCTGTCGATGCAGTGACTTCACCACCGTTTTCGCCGACAGTCGAAACCTCGACGAATGACACGGCAGTGGCTGTCGCGCGGGATAGCAAGCAGCGGCATATCGCGGCGATCCCCCCGCACGTCTCTTGCAAAGATCAAATGGAAAGTATCCAGAAGGACATGGACATGACCCTGAACGAAGTAGCCGCGATCACACGCAAGGAAGCTGACGCGGCGGTTCCAAAGGCGGATGCGTTCGACCTTTTCACAACCGATCTGAGGGAAGATCACGATCAGTTCTCAGGCGGAAACGCGCTGCGGAATCTCGTGCGCGATGTGATCCGCCAGGAGCTGCAGGGAGAGATGGGGGCACGGATCAGCCGCAATCTCCGCCTCGTCGTCAGGCAAGAGGTCAACGCAGCCATCGCCGCAGGATTGAAGGCAGCCTGATCGCGCGGATCCGTCCGGTTTCTATCAACGGCGAGTCGTGTTGCGATATTTGCAGGGAAAACGGTAAACGCACCGAGCAGGCGCTTGTTCGGCAGCTGGGAGCTATTTGACCCGTCAATTGAGCGCAGAGGTTTTGATCTGCGCTCAACCTCACCGATTACAGATAATCTTCGGGATTGACGCTGTCATAGCCCTGACGGACCTCAAAGTGAACAGATCCGGCATTGCCCGCTGTGCCGATCTGTTGACCCGCCGAAACCTGGTCGCCTTTTTGCACCGACAATGCGGCCATGCCTGCATAGACGGTCATCAACTGACCTTCGTGCCGGATCACCACGATGGGAACGCCATCGGTATCGCGAGTCACCGCCGCCACGGTGCCGCCTGCCGCAGCCTTGACCGGCGTCCCGGCTGCAGTCGAAATGTCGATCCCTTCATTGCTGCCCTTGCTATAGGGGCGGACGATGGAACCGGCCACCGGCATCTGGAAGCGGCCAGAGCCAGAGGCTGCCGTTCGCGTCGCGCCAAGATTCGGCGTCTCGGGCTTGGCTGTCGGCGCGGACGATGGCGCAGTTTCTTCTTCCGGAAGCGGCTGCGACGCGGATGGTGGTGTGGGCGTGGGCGTACCTTGCCCCGGCGCAGAAGCATCGTTTGCGCGCGTCACCGTCCGCGCGGGGATGTTCAGCTCTTGCCCGACGCGCAGCGTCATCGCCTCATCCAGCGTGTTGGCAGCGGCAAGATCCTGTGGCGTGATCCCGTATTTTCGGGAAATCGACCAGCCCGTTTCGCCTGCAACGACGCGATGTTTCTGGGCAGGCGCGGTTGTGGTTGTGGTCGAAGAGCTCTGTCGCGAACCGCTGCTTTGTCCCGACTGCGCCCCGCCGCCAGGTATATCAGGCTGCGCCACGCCCTGACCGGCATAGGGATCCGTCACGACCTGCGTGCCGCCACCCGCAGTTGTCCCGCCAGTCGCGCCGCCCGCTCGCCCGCCGCCGAAGCCGGGAAAGCTGCTGGCGTTCGACCGGGCACCGCCGATGGATGCCAGATCCTGCTGCACTGCCGGAAAGGTCTGACAGCCTGCAAGCCCCATAGCCAGAGAGGCGGCCGTCATAGCCCTGAAAACTGTTCTGCTCATCACGCGCCCGTTCGTTTTGTCACGAGATGCAAGGCGCAGCCGTTGATACCGGGGCGGGCTAACTGGGGCCCAGACCTTCGACCAGTGGAACGAAACGCACCTGACGCAACTCGTGATATTCAAAGCCTGTATCTGTCCGGTTGACCCGGATCAAAGTCTGCACCGCATCGGACTGTCCGACCGGCACAACCATGATACCGCCAATTTTTAGCTGCGCCAAGAGCGGGCCGGGCGGATCTTCGGCAGCTGCAGTGACGATAATGCGATCAAATGGCGCCTGTTCCGGCAAGCCGTGGCTGCCATCTGCCAGCCGGACCGTGATATTCGGCAGGCGCAGCCTTTGGAAAAGGGCGTCAGCCTCGTTGACCAGCCTGCGATGACGCTCGACCGTATAGACGCGCCGGCACAGGCCCGACAGCACCGCAGCCTGATAGCCAGAGCCGGTCCCGACCTCCAGCACGGTGTCGCGCGGTCCTGGGTTCAGCGCCTGTGTCATCAGCCCCACGACAGAGGGCTGGCTGATCGTCTGGCCGCATTGGATTGGCAGAGGCGTGTCGTCGTAGGCGCGGTCTTCGAAATGGCCGCGCACGAACTCTCCCCTATCTATCTTCTCCATCGCGCCGAGTACGCGCGGATCGGTGACGCCATGCGCGCGCAGCTGGAACAGAAAGCGCATCTTGCGCTCTGCACCTGACATATCGTCGTCGTCATCCGCGCTCATGCCGCCGGCCTTTTCATGCGCCCAATGCCGTTCGTAGCGAGTCGAGAGAAGCGTGGCAGGTCAGGTCGGCGCGCATCGGCGTGACCGATATGTAACCGTCAAGATTGACCATGACATCGCTGCCCGCCGTGGCCTCGGTATCCTGCGGCGCGCCGCGGACCCAAAGGAAGCGCCGGCCATTGGGCGCGACGAAAGGTTCTACGCCAAATCCGACCCCGCGCCGTCTGCCCTGCGCGGCGACCCTGATACCCTTGCTTTTCGCAGCCGGCACGGGCGGGAAGTTGATGTTATAGAAAAGCCGGAAATCCGCGTCAGAGGTCCAATCCGCCAGATCCAGCAATTGCCGGATGACCCCTGCGCCGTGCAGGCGGGAACATTCGAAATGATCATCAAGCCCCAACATCTCCGGCCCGAAATATTGGGACAGCGCAATGGCGGGCAGGCCCTGCAATGCGGCCTCCATCGCGCCACCGATCGTGCCTGAATAGACAGCGTTTTCGCCAGAGTTGTTGCCCCGGTTCACGCCGGAAATCACCAGATCGGGCGGCGAATCCACCAGAATGTCGTGCACGGCGGCCAGCACGCAATCCGCCGGACTGCCTTCTGCCGCGTAGCGACGGGGTTCGAGTTCCGCGATCATCGTCGGATGGGCATAGGATATGCAATGGCCAACGCCCGATTGTTCGAAAGCGGGTGCCACGACCCAGACTTCGCCATCCGGACCCGCCAGCTCTGCCGCGATATCTTCCGCGACCTTCAGACCCGGCGCGTTGATGCCGTCATCATTCGTGATAAGAATTCGCATTTTTCACCTGTTGCTGCGCCTCATGATTATCGTTCGCCGGAAAGCGCGGCAACCGGGCAAATTTACAGAAATCCCCCTTTGACCTTGACGCTGGCGCCGGACTACATGAGATGAGCGGAGCAGGTACCGGTTCATGCAGATCTACCTACCCATCGCAGAAGTGGCGGTGAACGCCTTTACGTTGGTCGGCCTTGGCGGAATCGTCGGGCTGATGAGCGGTATGTTCGGCGTGGGCGGTGGGTTCCTGATTACGCCCTTGTTGTTCTTCATCGGCATCCCGCCCGCTATCGCAGTTGCCACGGGGGCAAATCAGGTCGTAGCCTCATCGGTTTCGGGCGTGTTGGGCCATGTGAAACGGCGCACGGTCGATTTCAGGATGGGGACAGTTCTGCTGATCGGCGGGTTGATCGGATCTGCCTTGGGGGTTCTGGTCTTCAACCTTTTGACCCGGCTGGGTCAGGTCGAGCTGGTGGTACAGATCTCCTATGTCATCATGCTCGGCTTTGTCGGCTCTATGATGCTGATCGAAAGCCTGCGCGCATTGCGGCGCACGCGGTCGGGCAAACGTACCGCCCGAAGGCATCACGGCTGGATCCATGCGCTGCCGTTCAAGGTGAAATTCCGCAGCTCTGGCCTGTATCTGAGCGTTTTGCCCCCCCTCGCGGTCGGACTGCTGGTCGGTGTGCTGTCGGCGATGATGGGGGTCGGTGGCGGCTTCATCATGGTGCCAGCGATGATCTATCTTCTGGGGATGCCGACGAAGGTTGTCATCGGCACCTCGCTGTTTCAGATCACTTTTGTCACGGCTTTTACGACGCTTATGCACGCCGTCAGCTATAACACGGTCGATGTGATGCTTGCGGTTCTGCTGATTGTCGGGGGCGTTATCGGAGCTCAGCTTGGCACACAGCTTGGCGCGCGGCTGCGGGCAGAGCAGTTGCGGATCCTGCTTGCGTTGGTCGTGCTGGCGGTCTGTGCCAAGCTGGCGATGGATCTGTTCCTGCGGCCCGATAACCTGTTTTCGCTGACGCCGGGGATTGTGTGATGCGGGGTCTGGCGGTCCTCGTCGCGTTCATCGCGCTGCCCGCTTTGGCGCAGGAAGCAGGCAACCAGAGCAGCGTACCGGCTGAGGCCGTGACAGGTGGCGCGGAAATCATGTCTTTTCCCTCGCCAGAGGCACCTCGTGGTGAGATTGTGCCACCGCTGGATATTGAACAGGCCAAGCAAGAGAAGCCAGAAACGGTGGTGGCGGGCCTGTCGTCGGACAGCGTTGCGATCACCACGAATTTTGATGGTTCGGAAGTCACGATCTATGGCGCGATCAAGCGTCAGACGCCTATCCCCGACGACAGCCAGCTAGACATCGCGGTGACGGTTGAGGGGCCGCCGCGCAGTGTCACGATACGGCGCAAGGCCCGGCGGTTTGGCATCTGGGTGAACACCGAAAGCGTTGTCGTCGGTGCAGCACCCAGCTTTTACTCGGTCGCGACGACGCTGCCTTTGTCAGTTATTCTTAGTGAAGAAGAGGATGCGCGGTACAGAATTTCCGTGCCGACCGCCATGCGATCCTTTGCGCGTCCTTTCAGTGTCGAAGATCCCGTCGATTTCACCGAGGCGATGATAAACACGCGCATCGCCGATGGCAGCTATCGTGTCGACGCAGGTGGCGTCAAACTTGAAGAGGAAACCCTGTTCCGTGCAGATTTCCGTTTGCCTGCGAACCTGATAGAGGGTGCTTACAAGACCCGCATTTTCCTGCTGCGTGACGGCAGGGTGATCGACGCCTACTCGACGCCGATAGAGGTGCGCAAGGTCGGGCTGGAACGCTGGCTTTACCGGCTGGCCATGGACCGCCCCTTTATCTATGGGCTGATGTCGCTGTTTATCGCCGGGTTTGCCGGCTGGGGCGCAAGCGCAGCGTTCCGCGCTATTCAGCGCAAATAGTGCGACTTGCGGCCCGGTGCCGCGACAGGCTAGATCGGATCATGGCAAACTCGTCCAGAAGCAACCTTTTCAAGCGCATATGGCGCGATTACCTGCGCCAGTACTGGCCGCGTATGTCGGTTGCGATGTTCTTCATGATCGTCGAAGGCTCCACTCTCGCGGTGCTGAGCTGGATGCTGAAGCCGCTTTTCGACCGGGTCTTTGTCGGCGGCGACAGCGATGCGATGTGGTGGGTTGGTGGCACGATCTTTGCGCTGTTTCTGATCCGTGCCTGCACATCGGTCATCAATCGCAGTCTGCTGGTATCCGTGCAACAGCGCGTGGCGACGAAGATGCAGGTCGATCTTCTGTCCCACATCATGCGTCTTGATATGAGCTTCTATCAGCAGAACCCGCCCGGTGCGCTGATCGAGCGTATTCAGGGCGACACAAAGGCTGTGCAGAGCATCTGGCAGACCTTCATCACGGGCGCGGGCCGAGACGTGGTTGCGCTTGTCTCACTGTTCTATGTTGCTTTGCGGATCGACCCTGAATGGACAGCGGCTGCACTGATCGGTGCGCCGCTGTTGATCCTGCCGACGGTCATCGTGCAGCGCTATGTCCGCAGAAAGACACGGGCGACGCGGCAGAATGCCTCGGACCGTGCGACGCGGATTGATGAGGTTCTGCACGGGATCGGCACGGTCCGCCTGAATCGGATCGAGGATTTACAGTCCTCGCGCTTCGCCGCAATCGTCGACCGCATCCGGCGGGCAGAGGTCAAGATTGCCGCCACCGGCGCAGTTGTGCCCGCGATGATCGACATCGTGACGGGGCTGGGCTTTGTCGGCGTGCTGGCGCTTGGCGGCGCAGAGGTCACACGCGGCGAACGCACTGTCGGCGACTTCATGGCTTTCTTCACCGCATTGTCGCTGGCATTCCAGCCATTAAGGAGGCTTGGCGGGCTTGCGGGGTCCTGGCAGATTGCCGCGGCCAGTCTGGAGCGGATTTATCAGGTGTTCGATACGCAACCCTCGATCCGCTCAGGCCAGCGGACAGAGCCGCCGCCATCGACACGCATTGAATTCGATGATGTGACACTGAATTACGGCGACACCTCCGTTCTTCGCGGTCTCAGCTTCGTGGCGGAGGCGGGGCAGACCACGGCGCTTGTCGGCCCATCCGGCGCGGGCAAAACCACGGTTTTCAACCTTCTGACGCGCATGACCGACCCAGCCAGCGGCAGCATTACGCTGGGTGGGGTGGATCTGCGTGAATACGACCTGTCGACCTTGCGCGATGAATTTTCCGTGGTTTCGCAGGAACCGGCGCTGTTTGACGAGACGATCCGGGACAATATCACGCTTGGTCGCGAGGTTGAGGCCGCTGTTGTGGCACGTGCGACCCTGGCCGCGCATGTGGATGATTTTACCGCAGGTCTGCCTGCGGGGCTGGACAGCCCGGCTGGGACGCGTGGCTCTGCGCTGTCGGGCGGGCAGCGCCAGCGTGTGGCGATAGCGCGTGCGGTTTTGCGCGACGCGCCTGTGCTGCTGCTTGATGAGGCGACATCGGCCTTGGATGCGGCGTCAGAGCGTCTGGTTCAGGATGCGCTTGATGATCTGTCGCGCGACCGCACGACGCTGGTGATTGCCCACCGACTTTCCACGATCCGAAACGCCGACAAGATTGTCGTTCTGGACGGCGGAAGGGTTGTCGAACAAGGCAGCCATGACCAGCTTATGGCACAGGGCGGCGCATATGCAGCACTTGTCCGGATGCAATTCGGGGATATGACATCATGACGGAACGACGCCTGTTGCGCGTGACGGGACCTGATCGGGTCGAGTTTCTTCAGGGGCTGGTCACGAATGACGTGAGCCGCGCGCCAGTTTATGCCGCATTGCTGTCGCCACAGGGGAAATACCTGTCCGATTTCTTCATCGTGCCCGACGGTTCGGATGCGTTGCTGGTGGACGTGGCCGCGGACCAGGCTGATGACCTTCTGCGGCGGCTGTCGATGTACAAACTGCGCGCGAAGGTCGAAATCGCGGAAGACCCGCGCCGCGTTGGCCGTGGGACCGGTCCGGCACCGGAAGGCGCAATTGCCGATCCGCGCGATCCCGCCCTGGGCTGGCGCAGCTATGGCGACGCAGCGCAGGATTCGACCGACTGGAATGCCCTGAGGGTCGCCCATCTGGTGCCAGAGGCGGGGGTCGAGCTGAAGCCGAATGACAGTTATATTCTTGAAATGGGGTTTGAGCGTCTGAATGGCGTCGATTTCCGCAAGGGCTGCTATGTCGGGCAAGAGGTGACGGCCCGGATGAAGCACAAGACCGAGTTGAAGAAGGGGCTGCGTCGCGTCGTTCTGGACGGTGAAGTTCCGCCTGGCACCCCGATCATGACCGCAGATGGACGTGAGGCGGGCGTTATTCACACCCAGTCGGGTGGGCGCGGCATTGCCTATCTGCGCTTTGATCGTTTGGGTGATGGCATGACCGCCGGGGGCGTGCCGGTTCGCGCTGAATGAGCGACGGCGCAGAACCGCGCCGCATTGTCCATATCGACATGGACGCCTTTTATGCATCGGTAGAACAGCGTGATAACCCGGACCTGCGCGGTAAGCCGGTTGCGGTCGGCGGAGCAAGCAAGCGCGGCGTCGTGGCCGCCGCAAGCTATGAGGCACGGCAGTTTGGCGTCCGCTCTGCCATGCCATCGGTGACGGCTTCCCGCCGCTGCCCTGATCTGATCTTCGTGAAGCCGCGCTTTGATGTCTATCGCGCCGTCAGTGCCCAGATCAGAGGGATTTTTGCCCGCTATACCCCGGTGATCGAGCCCCTGTCGCTCGATGAGGCCTATCTTGATCTGACAGGCAGGTTGGGTCCCGGTATGACCGCTACCGCAACAGCTGCCGAAATTCGTGCGGCCATCCTGACCGAAACCGGGCTGACGGCAAGTGCGGGGATCAGCTATTGCAAGTTTCTGGCGAAGATTGCTTCGGACCAAAGGAAGCCGAACGGGCAGTTTGTCATAACGCCGGAACGGGGCGCTGACTTCATCGCGAATTTGCCGGTGGGCAGGTTTCACGGCGTCGGACCGGCAACGGCGGCCAAGATGGCCCGTCTGGGGATCGAGACCGGCGCAGACCTGCGCGCGCAGAGCCTGGATTTCCTGCAAGCGCGTTTCGGAAAATCAGGACGCTGGTATCACGATATTTCGCGCGGCATCGACAACCGCATAGTGAAACCCGACAGGATACGAAAATCGATAGGTGCCGAAACGACGTATTTTGATGATCTGTATGCTTTGGCGGAAGGTCAGCAGGCGCTTGAGCCTTTAGCTGAAAAAGTTTGGCGGCATGCCGAACGAAACGAGGCGCGGGGGCGAACAGTCACATTAAAGGTCAAATTTTCGGATTTCCGGCAGGTTACACGCGCGCATTCCTTGCAGCGGCCCGTCGCAGATGGTGCTGAACTGCTGCGCATCGCTCAGGAGTTGCTGACGGGCGTCATGCCGGATCCGCGCGGTGTCAGATTGCTGGGGGTGACGCTGTCAGGACTGGCTGTCAAAGAAGAACAAAATGACGGGCAGCTTGATCTTTTTGATAAAAATACCATCTCTACGGAAACCGACCGGGGTTGAGATACGTTCAGCATTTGGGCAGCATTGCCCGATAGGCATGACGTCGTCGCATAGCAGCCATGACGTTAGCGTAATACCGAATCAGGGTGGAAATAAGGTAGACACCGCTACCACCCAGAAGCAAGCCCTGGAATTCGTCCCACATGGGGCAGCGCAACACATTTTGTCAGGACGGTAAAGATGCGAGATTTTGTCGACGGCTCGGCCTTTAATTTTGAACAGGGACAGCGTGCCCGCAAGCTTTTTGCTGCGGTCGTTCTTGCTGCCCTGGATGATGCTATTGCAGATGACAAGAAATATGGAAACGGACCGGAACAGATTGCGCGTTGGGCGCGGTCGCGCGATGGGCGCGAGGTTCTGTCCTGCGCCGGAATCGACCCGAATGAGCGGGTTGTGAAAGGCCTGATGGAATTCGTTTCGAAAGGTGTCCGTACCTCTGTCGCGCTGTCGCGCGAAGAAAGTGAACGCCGTCAGGCCGCAGAGGATGCCGAGGCCGCATAACTGCCGCACCATCTGGGGGGAATGAAAGACGCCGCCCTAATGGGCGGCGTTTTCGTCCTCAGCCTCTGCTTTCCTCAAGCTCTTCGCGCCAGGGCGGATTGGCGCCGGGACGAGATACCGTGACAGTCGCCGCCCGCGACGCGAGATCGAGTGCCTTGAACAAGGCCTCTTCGTCGAGGGTGTCTAGCGCATCGCGCGTCAGCACACCGGCTTCGGACAATGCCGTTAGCAAACCGGCATTGAATGTATCGCCCGCCCCGATCGTGTCGGCCACAGCGACCGAATCTGCCTGACGGTTGACCTTCAACGTTTTGGTGATGCCGGTTGCACCATCTGCGCCATGCGTGCGCAGGATCAGTTTCGGCCCAAGCTCCAGCAATTGCAGGACGGTATCCTCGGGCGCGTGCTCGGGGAACAGCCATGCTGCGTCATCGTCTGAAATCTTTACGATATCGGCAATGCGCATCAGCGCGCCCAGCCGTTCGCGCGTGGCGCGATCATCGCCGATCAGATTGGGGCGGATATTCAGATCTACCATCGTGACCAGCCCGCGCTCTGCCGCGCGATGGGCGAGTTCTTCGACTGTCGCGCCACAGGGGTCCTGAATCAGGCTGATGCCGCCGATGAACAGTGCTTCGATATCGTCGGGAAGGTTTGGCAGATCGCCGACATCAAACATCCGGCCAGCGGTGCCTTCGTCGTAGAAGCTATAAGAGGCATGGCCGTCATTCAGGAAAACCAGTGCCAGCGTCGTCAGCCGTGGGGTAGAGGGGCACAGCGACAAATCGACCCCGGCCTTTTCCAGCGGAACGCGAAGCGCGTCGCCGAATGAATCCTGCGACAGTGGCCACAGATAGGCGGTTTGCGTACCCAACCGGCCAAGCGCGACCGTGGTGTTATAGACCGATCCACCCGGCAGTGGCAGAAAGCTGCCCTGGTCTGGCACCATGTCGATCAGCGATTCGCCGCAGCACAGGATCATTTAGTTTCCTTTGGGTTAAGCTAGTAGCCTTGGATAATATAGTCGTCTGGCGAGGAAAAGCCGCCCGCGTCGAAGCCGTTCGCATCGAATTGCACATAGCCGGACTGGTTGGCTATGAACAGCATCGCCGCCAGCAGCAGCAAGCCAATGATGACGGCCAACGTGATCTTCCAGATGGAATAGGGGCGCTCTCCCTGAACGCGGCCCGACTGGCCGTTAACGACGAAGCGGTAAGATTTGCCATTATAGCGATAGGCGGCGGACCAGATGGGCAGCAGGACATGCTTGAAGGTTTCTGCCGAATAGGCTGTACGGGCCTGACTGATGCGCTGCACATCCCCGCCGATATCGCGCCTGATATCCATCGCGATCACGCCCTCCATCTCTTGCCGGGCGATGCCATGACCGGATTCCAGCGGGATGGTATAGCCCTCCGCCTCGAACCCGGCGAGATATTGAGGATCGTAGCTGCGCAGATGGGACAGGTCCCAAGGCGTCAGCGCGTCGGTCATGCGCCGGGGCAGGGCGGATGAGGCAAGGACGAGCACATCGTTGAAGGCACGGCCAACGCGACCGCGGACCGATGTCCAGCGGGTCTTGCGCACCTGACGCGCAACGCGGCGGCTTTTTCCGTTGACGGTCTCGGTGACATAGACCGTTTCGTAATACCAGTCGCCCCTTGCACCCGCGTAATCGGAAGTTGTGTCTGCATCGAAGGTCCAGAAGGGAGAGTAGACGCCCGTCATTTTCCGCCCGCGCCGGGAATAGGCCAGCAGGCCCGATGGCGCGAACCACAGGCGGCCCATCCAATCTTCTAGCGCCGATCTTGCCTGATCTTCGGACACGACAAAGGGCAAGACGCCTTGCGGCTTCAACTGGCGGCTCGCGCCGGTTTCCGTCACAACAGGCGTTGCGCAGAACGGGCAATTCGCTGACTGGCTGTCGCCGCCGAGTTCGAACTTTGCGCCGCAATTGGGGCAGGACAGCATCCGCTTTTCCTGCGCGAGATCGCTGCCTGCATCCAGCCGCAAGCCGCGTTCCAGCGGGATTTCAGCCAGTTGCGGGACTTTGTGGCCCGCATCCCATTGCAGGGCGCGACCGGTCGAAGGTTCCGGCAAAAGCACACGCTCGCCATCGACCCCATCCGTTGCCGAGCGGGCGGGCGCGCGGGCCGCACCCGGACCGATCGACTGCACATGCCCGCAATAGGGGCATTTCAACGATTGCTCGCCTGGCGAAAAGGTCAGGCTGGCCCCGCAATTGTCGCAGGGATAGCGGAATTCGCTGGGGGGCGTCGGCATTGCGTCCGGGTCTCCTGCCTGCGTGGATCAGGAGCCTGCCGGACCCGGAAGCGGCACCGGCGGAGGCGGCGGCGAAATGGTGAAAAGCTGCGCAAGCTCTGGCACTTCATCGGCAGGCAGCCAGCCGTCCTGTCCCGGCGTCCAGACCAGCGTTTCGCGTGTAAAGCTGCCCTCTTTCACAAGGCGTCCAAGGTGACCGCGACCGTATGGCCCGTCAGACTGACCGTCTCTGGCGATGTGCCACACGGTTTCCGCCCGGTTGCCCGGCACAGGCGGTGGCAATGCGCCCGTCTGTGCTTGCGGCTGCTGCGCGACCTGACCCCAAGGGCCACGTTGCGCCGCCATGCCCATGCCAATCGCGGCACCCAGTCCGGCACCCATACCAGCACCCGCCCCAGCGTTGTTCTGGGATGCGTTCAGCATCGCCTCTGCCTGCGCATATTGGCCAAAGCGTTCCAGATCACCGACGATCCCCATAGAGGTCCGCTTGTCCAGAATGGCCTCAACTTCATCCGGCAGACTTATGTTTTCAATATAAAATTCTGGGATGGACAGGCCGTAGCTGGCAATGGTCGGTGCAATCGCCTTCGCCACCATCTTGCCCAGTTGATCGGTATTCGCCGCCATATCCAGCACCGGAATGCCGGAGGAGGCAATCATGCGTGAAAATTCCTGCACGATGATGTTCCGAAGCTGAAAAGTAATCTCGTCGCGGGTGAACTCGCCATCGGTGCCAACGATCTCGGCCATGAACTTTGCCGGGTCGGTCACACGCATCGAATAAGTGCCGAAAGAGCGGATGCGCACCGGCCCGAACTCGGGATCGCGGGCGATGATCGGGTTTTTCGTACCCCATTTCAGGTCGTTGAAGCGCGTTGTGTTAACGAAATAGATCTCGGACTTGAACGGCGATTTGAAGCCGTGATCCCAATGCTGAAGCGATGTCAGGATCGGCATGTTGTTGGTTTCCAGCATATACAGGCCCGGTCCGAACACATCGGCGATCTGCCCTTCGTGCACGAAAACCGCCGCCTGACCTTCGCGCACGGTCAGCTTGGCACCGTATTTGATGGCGTTTCCACGGCGTTCGAACCGCCAGACCATCGTGTCGCGGGTGTCATCCGTCCATTCGATGACATCGATGAATTCACCCGAGAGGAAGTCGAACAGGGCCATGGGGGTCTCCGTAGTTTGGTTCGCGTATCAAACAATTAGCGGTTCGGTCAGGTTCCGGCAGTCAGGCTGGCAAAATGCCTTACGATGAACCCTTGCCGCTGGGACGTGTCAATCATGCGTCGCCGCCGCATCACGGTATCAACTCGGCCGAGATCTCCTGAATGACCGGCCCGGCCTCTTCGGCATTCATGCCGGGGGTCAGGCGCGGATCATACAGCATTTTCAGCAGCATCGCATCATGTTGAGTCAGCAGCGCGAATTCCTCGTCATCATTGAAGATCGAGGGTCGCGCACCCGGATCATCATTCGCCAGACCCATCCCCTGCGCGAGCTCTTCGTGAATACAGGAAGAGCGTAAACGGGGCGGAAGTTCAGCGCGGATAACAGCAATGGCTTCGGAATAGACAGGGTTGCTGCCGATTGAATAAGCAAAGACGGTGCAGTAATTTTGCGGCGGAAGCGATTGAATCGCCTCAATATCCCCGGCCGGAATACCCGGCACCACCGCGGCAAGGCGCGGTCCGATCTGGCGGCGCTCATCCTCGCTTAGGAACATGACGGTAAAATTGCCCGCGCCCGGCGTCGCGGCGACGTCATGCCCGGTCAGGCGCGCCAGACGTTCAGCAAAGGCCTGAACCTCTGCCCGGTCGCGTGTTCGCGTTGCGGGCGGGACAGAAGGCCCGAACTCTATCGCGATGCGGACGGGTTTGTCCCACCGCCGCAGCCGCGATGGACGGGCGTCGGGCACCAGATCGGCACCATTGCGCGAATATTCGTCATAGAGCGCGATATTGACGAAATTCGCCGCCAATTGCTCTGCCGTTATGGCAATGCTGCTACCATCGTCGCGGCGAAGCTGACCACGCGCATCCAGCATATCCTCTACGCCTTCGAAATAGCCGTGCAGCGACTGGCTTGCGGGCGTGCTGGACGCCTGTTGCGCCGCATCTGCCTGAAGCGAGGCGCGGTGCGCACGTGCAGCGCGCAGGGCCGATCCGGGCTTGCGGACGGGCGGCGCCGATGCAATGCGGGGTGGCGGTTCCGCTGCGGGTTCGGACGGCGGCGGGGCTGCGGGCGGGGCGCTGTCTTCGGTGCAGGAGGCAAGTGAGAAAGCCAGCAACAAGGCCAGCCCGCCCCGACCGGGCAGGCTTCTGAGCCGGCGAGGTATCAGGGCAGCGATTTCTGTCACGTCTGACTGGCCTGTGATTGAACTTGCGGCGATTGGGCGCGTGCCGATGACAAGGTGCGGCGCAACTCATCCTCCATCCGGACCAGTTCTTCTTCTGCGGTGGCACGACGCGCCTTGCCTTCGTCTGCGATGCGCAGGCTGTCCTCAATCGTTGCGATAAGCTCTGCATTCGCGGTGCGCACGGATTCGATATCGAAAACGCCACGCTCCATCTCTGTACGGATGGCGCTGTTGGCCTGACGCAGGTTCTCGGCATTCTTAGTCAGCAGCTCATTGGTCAGATCTGTTGCGTCCTTTACCGCGCCCGCGGCTTCGGCAGAACGCTGGATGGTAACGGCCTGCGCAAGCTGGGTCTCCCAAAGCGGGACGGTGTTCACCAGCGTCGAATTGATCTTCGTCACCAAGGACTTGTCATTTTCCTGAACCAGCCGGATGGAGGGCAGGGACTGCATCGTGACCTGCCGGGTCAGCTTGAGGTCGTGAACGCGGCGCTCCAGATCGTCGCGCACACTGCGCAGGTCGCGAAGCTCTTGCGCCTCCAAAACCTGACCGTCAGCAGGGCTGGCCTGAACTTCGGCTTCCTTGGCCGGGATCAGATCCTCGTCCAACTCACGAAGCTTGGCCTCTCCTGCCGAGATATACAGGCCGAGTTCGTCGTAGAAGTTCAAAGTCCTCTCATACAAGACATCAAGGGATTCAATGTCTTTCAGCAGGCGGTGTTCATGGCCCATAAGATCCTCGGTGATCTTGTCTATCTGGCCCTGAACCTCTTCATAATTCGAGACGAAGCGGGCGAAGGGCGCGGTCCGGCCCAGAAGCTTTTCCCACCAACTGCGTTCGCGACGCACGTCAAGTTCGCTGACCGAAAAGCCCCGAATGGTCGTCACGATATTGCGCAACGATTCGCCCGCGGGGCCCACATCCTTGTTCTTCACATCGGCCAGCATTTTCTGGCTGATCTCTTGCAGCTCCGACTGCGCGCCCGTCCCGAAATGCACGATCGAACCCGAATTCTTCAGGTCGATCTCATTCATCCGCTGGCGGATTTCGTCGGCCACCGGTGCAGGTGCCGCTTCCAGTGGCACAAGATCGGATTGCGGCTCGGGCAGGACAACAGATGTGACCTCCTCCACCTGGGTCTGCGACTGGGTGGCGGCGCGTTGCGTCTCGGTCGTCATCTTCTTCCTTCCTTGCGTCAGGTACAGCTGTTGCAGCGCAGAATAGGCTTTATTCACGACGGATCAACAGTATGTCCCCTGCGAAAGTTCCGAAGGTAGCGCCTCTACTATGTGCGGCGTTTCCGCAGGGCAGCAATCATAAGGATCAATGCCACCATGCCCAGACAGGCGGCAAGTCCCAACCCCGCGCCGCGCCAACCCCAGTTCGCGATCGCAGGCGTGCTGACGAATGGTGAAACGAATTGGCCCAGGAATACCGACCCGGTCAGCATCGCCGCTGTCGTACCGCGTCGCTGCGCAGGGGTGACGCCCAACGCCACCGCAATGAAACCCGGAATCGCCAATGCATAGCCTGCGCCAATGGCTGCTGCACCTGCAAAGATCGCGTAAACTGTCGGAACCCCGCTCAGCAGCGCAAATCCGGTCGCCATCAGTGCAATTGCTGCAATGCGGTTGGCAATATCTCCGATTGTAGCGCGAAGCCGTTGATAGAAAGTGGCTGCGATCCCCCCAGCAATCATCAGGCAGCCCAGCACTGCGCCGGTTAAAGCCGGATTGTCGTAGCCCTGCGATGAAAGAAAGAACGGCATTTGCGTCGGCATGGTGAAAAAGATGATGGTTATGATCATCTGTCCGCCAGCAAGGAGGGCTATCGGCATCCACCACCCGGCGGGGGAATCATGGGCCGCCCGATTCGGCGCCTCTTTGTTCCGCGCCGGTTCGACAATGACCTTCAGGAAGAATGGCAGAAAAATCGCTGGAAGCGCATAGACAAGAAAGGGCAGGCGCGTCGCAACGCTGGCCAGCCCACCGGCGAGCATAATAAAGACGAAGCCGCCGAAATTTCGTGCTGCGACCTGCGCGCCTGTCATCCGGTGCAACGCGGCGCCAGCGTAGTAATCAGCGACAAGTGCCGATTGAGCCGTCATTACCATTGCAAGCGCGAGGCCAAGGGCCAATCTGCTTGCAAGAAGGTGCCCGAGATCCTGCAAGACAAGGCCCGCGCTGCCTGCCAGAGCAAACAATGCGATACCCGTAATCAGCACCGGCTTGCGCCCAATCCGGTCGACGACGATACCGCAAAACGCGGCCATAAACACAACTGTCAGCGAAGGCGCAGGCACCAGAGCGCGGATAAGGTAAGCGGCATTGGGGCCGTCGCCGAACTGTTGTTCGAGGCCCGGCAGTGCCGGGCTGATCGTCGCTGCCGCCATCACGGTAAGGCTTGCTGCCAGAAGAAGGGCAATACCTCTTGGGTCGTTTCGCAGCGGCCCGATCTCTGAGGTTTGTGTTTTGGTCATCCTGATCCTCTTGAGAATTCGTCAATGAGAAGGCAGGCTACGAATTCAAGTGAACTTGAGGTCAAGGATGAAACTTCTCGACATTGCCGAAGTCGCCGAAGCCAGCGGCGTAAGTGCCTCGGGACTGCGATACTATGAGGAGCAGGGGCTGATTTCCTCTGCCGGACGGCACGGGCTACGACGGCAATACCAGTCTGGCGTACTGCTGCACTTGGCATTGATAAATATGGGCAAGTCTGCCGGATTTTCGCTGACAGAGATCGCTGGGATCTTTGGCAAGGAAGGGCGTCCAACGCTTTGCAGGGATGATCTGCATGGCAAGGCCGATGATCTGGAACGGCAGATGCAAGAGATGCGGACTCTGGTCGCGGTGCTTCGTCACGTCGCCGAATGTCCCGCACCTTCACATTTGGACTGCCCGAATTTTCAGCGTCTGATGCGGGTCAGCACGCGGGCGGCGAAACGGCGGTCAAAGAAAAACGGGGGCCGCAAAGCCCCCGTTTGACTGCACATGGCTGTTGCGTCAGGCAGCCTTTTTCTGCGCTCCGAAGCGACCGTAAAAAGTCTGGTCTTTCTCGGCCATTTCGCGCAGCAGGGCCGGGGCCTTGAAGCGCTCGCCATGTTCGGCGGTCAGATTATCGCAGATCTCGACCGCGCGGGCCGCACCCAGCATGTCGAGCCATGAGAACGGACCGCCAGACCACGGCGCGAAACCCCAGCCAAGGATCGCGCCGACATCGCCTTCGCGGATGTCTTCCAGCACACCTTCCTCGAGCGCGCGCACGGCTTCCAGCGTTTGGGCGAACATCAGGCGGTGCTGGACCTCTGTCAGTTCGGGCTGGTCGTCGGCTTCGGGGAATTTCTCCTCAAGCCCGTCCCACAGACCCTGACGCTTGCCCTTCTCATCATAGGCGTAGAAGCCGGAATTCGACTTGCGGCCCATGCGGCCCTGATCGGCCATCCAGAACAGCACCTCATCGACGGCGCCATCGGGATAGGCATCGCCCATCGCGGCCTTGGTTGCCTTGGCGATCTTCACGCCGAGATCAATCGAGGTCTCATCGACCAGTTGCAGCGGACCCAGAGGCATGCCCATCATCTTCGCGGCGTTCTCGATCAGCGTCGGGTTCACGCCTTCGGCCAGCATCCGCATCCCCTCGTTTAGGTAGGGGATGATGCAGCGATTGGCATAGAAGAACCGCGCATCGTTAACGACAATTGGCGTCTTGCGGATCTGGCGCACGAAATCGAGCGCTTTCGCCACGGCGCGGGGACCGGTCTGCTTGCCCTTGATGATTTCCACCAGCAGCATCTTATCCACGGGGCTGAAGAAGTGGATGCCGATGAACTGTTCGGGGCGAGAGGACGCCTTGGCCAGTTCCGTGATGGGCAGGGTCGAGGTGTTGGTCGCGAAGATCGCCGTATCGGGGATCACCGCTTCGGCTTTCTTGGTAACTTCGGCCTTGACGCCGGGGTCTTCGAACACGGCCTCGACAATCAGGTCGCACCCTTCCAGAGCGGCATAGTCCGTGGTCGCGGTGATGCGGGCCAGAACCTCGGCCTTCTTCTCTTCGGTGAGTTTCTTGCGGCTGATCCCCTTGTCGAGGATGCCTTCGGAATAGGCCTTGCCCTTATCCGCCGATTCCTGCTTGGCGTCGATCAGCACGACCTCAATCCCGGCATTGGCGCTGACATAGGCGATCCCCGCCCCCATCATGCCCGCGCCCAGAATGCCGACTTTTTTCACCTTCTCATCCGGCACATCGGGACGGTTTGCGCCCTTCTCCAAAGCCTCCTTATTGATGAACAGGCTGCGGATCATTGCGCCCGAGGACGGGTTCATCAGCACATTTGTGAACCACCGCGCCTCGATCTTAAGCGCTGTGTCAAAGGGCACCTGAGCGCCCTCATAGACCGCGCTCAGCAGAGCCTTGGCCGCCGGATAGACGCCCATCGTCTTGCCATGAACCATCGCATTCGCGCCGACAAAGGTCATGAAGCCCGAGGGGTGGAAGGGCTCGCCGCCGGGCATTTTATAGCCCTTCTGGTCCCACGGCTTCACGATATCGGTGTCGGTTGCGTTCAGCACCCATTCGCGAGCAGCGGCGACGGGATCGTCCACAACCTCATCAATGACGCCAGCAGATTTCGCCTTCTTCGGATCGTTCAGCTTGCCCTCCAGCAACAGCGGAGCCGCAGCCATAGCGCCCAACTTTCGCACCAACCGCGTCGTGCCACCCGCGCCGGGGAAAATACCGACCATGATCTCGGGCAGGCCGATCTTGGCCTTCGGGTTGTCGGCGGCAAAGATGCGATGCGTGGCCAGAGGAAGCTCCAGCCCGATACCAAGAGCGGTGCCGGGCAGGGCGGCCGCAATTGGCTTGCCGCCCTTGTTGGTCTTGGTATCCATCCCGGCGCGCTCGATCTTGCGCAGCACGCCATGGAGTTGCATCACCAGATCGAATATGGCCGGCGCGCCGCCCTCGTCCTTCATCGAGCCGAGCACGTTCAGATCCATGCCGGCGGCGAAGTCGGGCTTGCCGCTGGTGATGACGATCCCCTTGACGGAATCGTCGGCAAGCGCGGTGTCGATATGGCCGTCAAGCTCGCGGATGCCAGCCTCGGTGAGCACGTTCATCGACTTGCCCGGCACGTCCCAGGTGATGGTGGCGACGCCGTCGGCGTCCTTGTTCATGGTAAATTCGGTCATTTCCTGTCTCCCTTGGGCGCGAGGTCGCGGGGGCCGGACCAGTCGCTGCCGTCATGATAGGTCATCTCGATGCCATCGCCGTCGATCCGCAGGATCATGTCGACATCGGCATAGGTCACGGTTTCGCTGGCAGCCTTGCTGCCAACGACCAGAAAGCTGGCCGGCGCGTCCGACCGGTTGACGAAACGATGCCCGTTCGCGACGCCCGCCCGCCATGCGGCGCAATCGCCCGGGCGCATGGGGATCTCGCCCTGATCCTCGATCAGGATCAGATCACCCGTCAGGACCATGGCGAATTCGTCCTCGTTCAGATGCCAGTGGCGCAGGCTGGCGACCGCGCCGGGCGCCAGCGTGACGATATTCACCCCGAACTGGGTCAGCCCGGCCGCCTGACCCAGCCCGCGCGAGGATCGCCCCGCCATCTGCGCCGCATAGGGCTCGGGGTAGATCGAGGCCGTCGTGACCGGCGCCTTGTCGATGTCGATCTTCGGCATCAGACCCGCTCGATGATGGTGGCCGCGCCCATGCCGGATGCGACGCAGAGCGTGGCAAGGCCGGTCGTCTTGTCCTGACGCTCAAGCTCGTCGAGCAGCGTGCCGATGATAATCGCGCCGGTGGCGCCCAGAGGGTGGCCCATGGCGATGGCCCCGCCATTGACGTTGATGATCGACGGATCGACCTGGAAGGCCTGCATGAAGCGCAGCACGACCGCCGAGAACGCTTCGTTCACCTCGAAGAGGTCGATATCGCCGATCGACATGCCGCTGTCGCGCAGGATCTTTTCGGTCACCGGCACCGGGCCGGTCAGCATGATCGTCGGATCAGTGCCGATCTTCGCGGTGGCGCGGATGCGGGCGCGGGGCTTCAGGCCATTGGCCTTGCCGAATTCCTCATTCCCGATCAGCACGGCGGCGGCGCCGTCCACGATGCCCGAGGAATTCCCGGCATGGTGGATATGGTTGATCTTCTCCAGATGCGGGTATTTCAGCATCGCCACCTTGTCGAAGCCGGGCATGATCTCTCCCATCTCCTGAAAGCTGGCCTTCAGCTTGCCCAGATCCTCGACCGAGGTGCCGGGGCGCATATATTCGTCGCGGTCCAGAATGGTCAGCCCGTTCTGGTCCTTCACCGGGACGATGGATTTATCGAAACGGCCTTCCTCCCATGCCTTGGCGGCGCGTTTCTGGGACTCGACGGCCAGAGCGTCGGCATCTTCACGGCTGAAACCATATTCCGTGGCGATGATGTCGGCGCTGATCCCCTGCGGCACGAAATAGGTCTTCATCGCAAGGCTGGGATCAACGGCAATCGCCGCCCCGTCGCTGCCCATGGCCACGCGGCCCATCATCTCGACCCCGCCGGCGATATAGCCGTTCCCGGCCCCGCCCCGGATCTGGTTGGCGGCGAGGTTCACGGCCTCCATTCCGCTTGCGCAGAAGCGGTTGATCGACAGGCCGGGGATCGATTCATCGAGATCCGAGGCCAGCACGGCCGAGCGCGCCAGGCAGCCGCCCTGTTCCTTGACCTGGGTGACATTGCCCCAGATGAGGTCCTCAACTGCGTGGCCTTCCAGCCCGTTGCGTTCCTTCACGGCATTCAGCAGACCTGCGGACAGCGCCAGCGAGGTGACTTCGTGCAGGCTGCCATCCTTGCGGCCCTTGCCGCGCGGCGTGCGGGCGGCGTCATAGATAAAGGCGTCGGTCATAATTCCTCCTGTTACGCCCGGTCGGCAGGGCTGCCGGGCATCAAGTCATATGGGTGTTTCCAGCCGGGCAGGGCAGCTATGCCGTCAAGCCAGCGGTCGATATTTGGCCATTCGGCCCTGTCGAAGCCGAAGGGTTCCGGGTAGAAAAGATAGCCGCAACAGGCCGCATCCGCGATGGTGAACGCGTCGTCAGCCACCCAGTTACGTTCCGTCAGATGTGTATCGAGCACCTTATAAGCCGCATTCAGGCGACCCTTGAGATAATCGATTGCACCCTGCGGTCGCTTATCCTCTGGGATGAAATTCTGCAAAAAACGTGCTGGCCCGGCCTGGCCTGACAGCTTGTGATTGTCAAACATCAGCCAACGCAGAACCTCGTTGCGGTCCGAGCCAAGAAACTTACCCGTCTTTTCCGCGACATGCAGCTGTATGACAGCCGATTGTGTCAGTGTCAGATCATCTTCGCGGAACACAGGCACCTCGCCCATTTCATTCATGGCGCGGAATTCAGGCGTGCGACCCTCTCCGTTGAAAAAGTCGACATAGACGGGCTCCCAGTCATAGCCCGCCAGCTCCATTGTCAGCGCCGCCTTATAGGCGTTACCGGATTCTCCGAAGCAATAGAGTTGTGCGGTCATCTGTAGCTCCTCCCTGTTTGACGATGGTTTACCGGCCCGCACGTTCACGGGTATTTTTATGAAGAAGAAACCGCCTGCTTAACCGAAACTCAAGCTTTGTTCCTTATGCCTGATCTCGCGGTACAGGCTGGGGAGCCGATGACCGCTGAAGGAGAAAGCCCCGGTCCGAACCCGTCGCAGATCGTCCGGTTCGGGCCGGGGCCGCTTCTTCTTCACTCAAATACCCCCGCCGGAGGCGGTCGCGTCGATGAACCCATGGCTCGTCTGTGCCGGGGCAGCTGAATGACGCATTTGTCAGAACTGCTCTGCGTCGAGCGCCATCACCGGATCCGCACCTGACTCGATACGTGCCTTGTGCGTCGCGGTCATCGGAAGCTGGCGCTTCATGTAGTAGCGGCCGGTCGCCAGTTTTTCTTCGTAGAACCCCGTGTCGCCTGAACCGTCATTCAGCGCGTTCTGCGCAGCAACTGCCATCCGCGCCCACATGAAGCCAAGTGCGGTATGGCCGAACAGGTGCATGAAGTCATAGGAACCCGCAAGCGCGTGGTTCGGGTTCTTCATGCCGTTCTGCATGAAGAACATTGCGGCTGCCTGCAGGTCTTTCGAGGCCGCTTTCAGCGGTTCGAGGAAATCCGCCTTCAGTGCTTCGTTGCCTTCGTTTTGCTTGATGAAGCCTTTCACCTCTTCAAAGAAGGCCATGACATGCTTGCCGCCATCCTGAGCCAGCTTGCGGCCGACAAGGTCGAGCGCTTGAATGCCGTTTGCGCCTTCATAGATCATCGTGATGCGGGCATCGCGGACGAATTGGCTCATCCCGTGCTCTTCGATATAGCCGTGCCCGCCATAGACCTGCTGCGCCAGCACGGTCGTGTCAAAGCCCTTGTCAGTCAGGAAGCCCTTGATGACTGGCGTGAGCAGTGAGACAGCGCCCTCCGCCTCATCATCGCCATTCTTCGCCTTGTCGATCTGGTGTGCAGCCCAGAAGGACAGCATGCGTGCGCCCTCCAGGAAGCTTTTCTGATCCATGAGACTGCGGCGGATGTCGGGATGTACGATCAGCGGATCGGCCGGGCCTTTCGGGTTTTCCGTGCCAGTGACGGCGCGGCCCTGCAGGCGGTCCTTGGCATATTCGACCGCGTTCTGATAGGCGGCCTCGGCGACCGCGTAGCCTTGCAGGCCGACGCCGATGCGGGCTTCGTTCATCATGGTGAACATGGCGCGCATGCCTTTGTGCAGATCACCGAGCAGCCAGCCTTTCGCTTCGTCATAATTCATCACGCAGGTCGAGTTGCCGTGAATGCCCATCTTCTCTTCAAGGTTGCCGACGCTGACGCCGTTGCGTTCACCCAGAGAGCCATCTTCGTTCACGAGGAACTTCGGCACGATGAACAGGCTGATGCCCTTTGTGCCCTCACCACCGCCGGGGGCTTTGGCCAGCACCAGATGGATGACATTGTCGGCCATGTCGTGATCGCCGGCGGAGATGAAGATCTTCTGGCCAGAGATCAGATAGCTGCCATCATCCTGCGGTTCCGCCTTGGTGCGCAGCATGCCCAGATCGGTGCCCGCATGCGGTTCGGTCAGGTTCATGGTGCCGGTCCATTCGCAGGACACCATCTTAGGCAGGTATTTCTGCTTCTGTTCGTCGGAGCCGTGGGTGTGGATGGCGGAATAGGCGCCATGGGTCAGGCCCTGATACATGTTGAAGGCCATATTCGCCGACACGAACAGTTCGCCGGTCGCCAGTCCCAGCACATAGGGCATGCCTTGACCGCCATATTCCGGATCGCAGTCAAGCGCGGTCCAGCCGCCTTCCTTCATCTGGTCGAACGCTTCCTTGAAGCCTTTCGGCGTGCGCACGACACCGTTTTCCAGCACACATCCCTGTTCGTCGCCGACGCGGTTCAGCGGCGTCAGGACATCGCTGGCCAGCTTGCCCGCAGCGTCAAGAACGGCTTCGGTGAAATCGCGATCAAGTTCATCATGTCCGGGCAGGCCCGAGGCGGAGACATTCAGCACCTCGTGAAGAATGAACTGCATGTCGCGGACGGGGGCATTGTAAATCGGCATGTTCGGTCCTGTTCGTTGATACGAGAATTTCGGTTTCAGCCGGCCTTGCGGGCGTTCAGAAGGCGTTCTGTTTCATCTATTTGCTGGGTCAGGTCCTTGATTGCCTGCCCGAGTTCGTCCTGCTGGCGGATCATGTCGGCCAGGCGGATGCGCGCCGCATCCAGCGTGGCTGCCAGCTGGGTCACGTTGTTGTCGCGGGGATCGTACAACTCCAACAGCTGGCGGATCTCCTCAAGGCTGAAGCCGAAGCGTTTGCCCTGCAATATCAGTTTGAGGCGCGCCCGGTCCCGGCGATCGTACAGGCGATGCTGCCCGCGACGCTCTGGTGAAATCAATTCGCGTGCCTCGTAGAAGCGCAAGGTGCGCGGCGTGACATCGAAGGCATCGCACATCTGGCGGATGGTCATGAGTTTGTCGCTCATCCCTGGCGGCTCCTCTTCCGCTAAAGTTCACGGATGAAATAGTGGTGCTTGTTGACGTAAACGTAAACAAAAACGCTGCGTCACGGGATGGTGATCTTTGTCGAGGGCACGCTTCGCTTAACCTGTCGCGAAAGCCAGGGTAGCCTTCTGCCGGACGGTAACTTAAGCTTTCATAGCTCGCTCCTCGAATGTGATAGGGCTTAGGTAGCCGATGGTCGAGTATCGGCGCTTTGGATTGTAGAACCGCTCGATGTAGTCGAAGACATCTGCGCGTGCCTGTTTTCTTGTGCGGTAGGTTTTCCGCCTGACACGTTCGGTTTTCAGCGAACAGAAGAAGCTCTCCATCGCAGCGTTGTCCCAGACATTTCCGGACCGGCTCATCGAAAAGGCGATGCCGTAATCGGCCATCAGCCTTTGGAACGGTTCGCTGGTATACTGGCTGCCCTGATCGGAATGATGCAGCAGATCCTGCGGCCTGCCTCTGCGCCAGATCGCCATGATCAAGGCGTCCGTGACCATCTGGGCCGTCATCTGGTCGCTCATGGACCATCCAACGACACGCTGCGAGAAGAGATCAATGACGGCGGCGACATAGAGCCAGCCTTCCGCTGTTAAGATACAGGTGAAGTCCGCCGCCCATTTCTGGTTCGGGCTATCCGCATCGAACCCACGTTCAAGCACGTTGGCAGCTATGATCGACCTCGGGCCCTCGTCTTCAGTTGGTTTTCGACGCTTTGGGCGAGCTCTGAAGGCCGCCTGCCGCATCAGTCGCTCGACGCAATGCAGCCCGCAGGAATAGCCCTCTTCAAGAAGATCATGCCAGACCCGCCGTGCGCCATAGCTCTGGTCTGAACGCAGAAAACTTCTGCGGATCACTGCCGATAGCTATTCGTCGCGGATCGACCGGTCGCTGCGTGGTCGCGTCAACCAGGCATGGAAGCCGCTTCGTGACACACCGAGCGCGTCACACATCCAACTCACTGGCCAGACCCCTCGGTGTTTCGCCACAAGTCCAAACATCGCAGCTGGTCCTTGACGAAGTAGGCCGCGGCCTTTTTTAGAATGTCCCGCTCCGCCTTCAGCTTCGACACTTCGCGCCGCAGGTTCCTGAGCTGTTCCTGTTCCGGGGTTAGCTTGCCGTGACCAGGAAGCGCAGCCGCCCCGTCTGTCGCAGATGCCCGCACCCACCGGCGAAGCGCAGTCGCCTGTATTCCAAGACCCCTTGAAGCCTGCCAGTGCTGACGACACGCTTCGTTATCAATTCCACCGCTTCCCGCTTGAACTCGCGGCTGAATGCTTTTCTCGCCATGTAGATTCTCCAGTTTCATAAACACCCTATCCGGGTGTCCGCGAAACCGGCAGCAGGCCATGTTTCGTCGAGCCTATGGGATCAAATGGAGTTCGGTTTGGCTGAAGACTGAAAGCTTACGCACCTGAGGGTGCGCAAGCCGTCAATAGAGGATAGTTAAGTAAATAGGCCCCTTTTAACTCCTAGCCTATTAATTCTAAATTATTGAACACGTTAAGAAACCTTCCAAGCTAACTTCTGATAGGCAACTTTCATAAAGCGGCACGTAAAGGGAATTTTCTTTGGCTGCATTATTGCAATGAAAAAGGCGGCGCATCGAACGCCGCCTTTCTGTTTCGCAGGTGCTGAAGATCACTCTTCTGCGTTTTCTTCCGCTGCGTCTTCGCCCGCGGCCTCGGTGACTTCGGCGTCTGCATCGGCTGCATCTTCCTCGGCCTCCTCAGAGACCAGAGCGGACGGTGCGGCGAGGTTTGCAATCACGAAATTGCGGTCGGTCGTCGGCTTCGCGCCCGAAGGCAGCTTGATATCGCCGATATGGATCGAATCGCCGATTTCCTTGCCTTCCAGATCGACAACGATGCTTTCCGGAATGTCGCCTGCGGTCACGACGAGTTCGACTTCCGGGCGCACCGTCACCAGCGTGCCGCCACGCTTCAGGCCAGGGGCCTTGTCGTGGTTGATGAACTCGACATGGATGAACAGGTTCACTTTCGACGTCCGGCGCAGGCGCATGAAATCGATATGCGTCGGCAGGTCCTTCACCACGTCTTTCTGGACGCCGCGGCAGATGACACGAACGTCATCCTGACCGTCCAGCTTCAGGTTCCACAGCGTGGACATGAAGCGACCGGCGCGCAGCTTGGTCAGAAGCTGGTTGAAGTCGAACTGAACGGCGACGGGGTCTTTACCGTCACCATAAACAATGCCGGGCACCTTGCCGTTACGGCGAGCTTGACGGGCGGCCCCCTTGCCTGTCCCCGTACGTGCCTCGGCCACCAGATCTGGGATCTCTTTGGCCATGATATATTCCTTTCAGGTTAACCGGCTTCCTCCAAGGGTGAAGCCGAAGCCGGGCGCATAGCAGGGTTTGGATGAGATGGGAAGGGGAAATGCCCGCGTTATTGCCTGCTCGCCATCAAAAAAGGGCGCCCCAAAAGGCGCCCTTCCGTGAAGGTGGCTGAAGCTTAAAGCTTGCCGCCACGCTGCTGGATCATCATGAACGTATCATAGGTGTATTCCGCAGTCTGGTTGTACAGATACCAGTCATTGCGGAACGCCTTGATCGAGGACCAGATCTTATTCCAGCTTTCGTTATTATCGTCGAGTTCGGCATAGACTTCATTGGCGGCCTGATAGAAGGCCTCCATCACCTCGGGCGTGAAGGGACGCAGTTCCGCCCCGCCCGCGACCAGCTCTTTCAATGCGGTCGGGTTCTTGTAGTCATATTCCTGAAGCATATCGGCGTCGGTGG
This sequence comes from Paracoccus albus, assembly GCF_027913035.1. Lineage (NCBI taxonomy): Bacteria > Pseudomonadati > Pseudomonadota > Alphaproteobacteria > Rhodobacterales > Paracoccaceae > Paracoccus > Paracoccus albus. The sequence continues at coordinate 1,907,015 of NZ_CP115775.1, read as the reverse complement.
CCTGACATGCCGTGTGCAGGAGCGACTGGTAATGTGACGGAAGCTCTTCATAGCGTTCCTTGTTGAACATGAAGTGGACCGTCGGACCACCTTCCCACCAGCCAGGATAGTAGTAATAGGGTGCGACCTTGGCGAAGCCGAGCTTCTGGTCATCATAGGGGCCGACCCATTCGGCACCGTCGATCGTGCCTTTCTCAAGCGCGGGATAGACATCGCCACCGGCAAGCTGCTGGGGCACGACGCCGAGCTTTTCGGCCACGGCACCGGCGAAACCGCCAAGGCGCACCTTCAGCCCCTTGAGGTCGTCGATGCTGTTGATCTCCTTGCGGTACCAGCCGCCCATCTGCACGCCGGTATTGCCGCCGGGCAATGCAAAGAGATTCTCTCCAGACAGGAATTCGTTGAACAGGTCGATGCCGCCGCCGTGATACATCCACGCGTTATGCGCGCGGGCCGACAGCGCGAAGGGCACCGCCGCGCCAAGCGCCCAGGTCGGGTCCTTGCCCCAATAGTAATAGGCAACGGTATGCGCGCAATCCACGGTTCCTTCGGCGGCGGCGTCAGCGGCCTGAAGGCCGGGCACGATCTCTCCGGCGGCGAAAGGCTGGATGACGAACTTACCCTCCGTCGCGTCGCTGACCATCTTGGCCAGCACTTCAGCGCCGCCATAGATCGTGTCCAGAGACTTCGGGAAAGACGAGGTCAGGCGCCAGTTGATGGTCGGCGATTCCTGTGCGATGGCTGGTGCGGCAAGCGTTGTTGCAGCGGCGGCTGACGCACCGCCCAGTGTCGCATGAGTCAGAAAGCGACGGCGGTCGAGTTTGGATTTATCTGTCATGTATCCTCCACAGCGCGGGGTTCATAGGCCCCGCTTGGCGTTTAATGTGCATATCAGCCGCCCCTGTGTCGAGATGAAAGACCATTAAAGGGCGAAATATTCGAACCCGCGACATCCTCGAGCTTTGATGCCTTTCGCTGGCTGCACAAATACCCGGCAATGCGCTCCTACCGGCAGAACAATGCGCAATTTTTACACTTTCGCGGCTTTTCAACTCTGCCAGTGCTTTATAAGCTTAATCTGATCGCGCCGCAGGGAGAAGTAATGGCAGCTACCCGTTTCGACGCCGAGGCGCGCCAGGGGCTGGCGATGGTTTCGCCGCCGCTGATCTATGCGCTGCTGATGCTGGCGGCACCGCTTCTGACCATTCTGGCCTATTCCTTCTTCAAGGATGATTACCTGAAGGTCGTACACGAATTCACGCTGGACAATTATCGCGCGGTCCTGACTGATCCCGTGTTTCACAAGGTCATGCTGCGCTCTGTCATCGTGGCGATGTTGGTGACGCTGGTGACGGTGGTGCTGGCCTTTCCCGTGGCCTATTTCCTGTCCTTCAATGTCCGGGCCGAACGGAAGGCGATGTGGCTGTTCCTCATCACCATTCCGTTCTGGACCTCATACCTGATCCGCGTGTTCCTGTGGAAAGCCATTCTTGCTGAAAACGGCGTGGTCAATTCGGTGATGACGCTGCTGCCCTTCATCAATGAGCCGCCTTTCGGAAATATGCTTTACAATGTTCAGGCGATGGTGATCACGCTGGCCCATGCCTATGCGCCTTTTGCCATCCTGCCGATCTATGTTGCCTTGGAAAAGATCGACCGATCGCTGCTGGAGGCCGGGCAGGACCTTGGTGAATCGAGGCTCATGACCTTCTGGCGCGTGACGCTGCCGCTTGCGATGCCGGGTGTGGTTGCGGCCACTCTGATCGTATTCATCCCGACAATCGGCGATTATGTAACGCCAGAGCTTATCGGGGGCGGCAAGACGCCGATGATCGCAAACATGGTGCAGGCGAACATGCTGGCGCTTGATAACCGGCCGATGGGTTCAGCCCTGGCCGTCACGGCAATGATCGTCGTGACGATCGTCAGCCTGATCTTCCTGTTCCTCAACCGTCGCTTCCTGAAGGTGCGGCAATGAGGGGCGGAGGGCTGCGGATCTACGCGATCCTTTACCTGATCTTCCTTTACGGACCCATTCTGATCTTGCCGCTGTTCGCCTTCAACAACGGCACGATCATCGCCTTTCCGTTGAAAGGCTTTACCGCCGAATGGTTCGTTCAGATGACGCAGAATGAAACCCTGCGCCGGGCCTTTCTGAACTCTCTGACTATCGCAGTTTCTTCGGCCATCCTCGCCACGGCGCTTGGCGTCTTTGCGGCGCGCGCCACGACACGCTTCAGCTTCCCGGCCAAGGGCGGCATCATGGGGCTGATCATGTTGCCGCTGGTGCTGCCGGAAATCATCGTCGCCATGTCGCTGCTTGTTGTGCTGCTGGCGATGGGGGTCGGCCTTTCGCTTGTCACGGTCATTCTGGGGCACACCCTGATCTGTATGCCCTATGCAATCGCGATCCTGTCCACGGCGTTCAACAGTCTGGACAAATCGCTGGAGGAGGCCGCCTATGACCTCGGTGAAACGAAATGGAGCGCGTTCCGCCTTGTGATCCTCCCGCTCGTGATGCCGGGGATTATATCGTCCCTGTTGATGAGCTTCACGATCTCGCTGGATGAATTCATCATCGCTTTCTTCCTTGCCGGAAACGAGCCGACTTTGCCGACCTATATCTTCAGCCAGCTTCGTTTTCCGAAATCCGTTCCGGTCATCATGGCGCTCGGCACCGTTCTGGTACTGATGTCGATCCTGCTGTTGACCATCGCCGAATATTTCCGCCGCCGTGGTGTCGCCCGGACCGGACAAAAAGACCATGGGGGTTTCCTGTGAACGATACGACCAAGGCCGCCCCGCAAGAACCTGCACTGCGCGCAACGGCGCCGCGCAACCCGAAATCCGCCAACCGTTACGCCGAATTGCAGGCGGCAAAGCCGATGATAGAATGCCGCGATGTTCACAAATATTACGGCGATTATCATGCCCTGCGCGGCATAGACCTGACCATCCGAGAGGGGGAATTCTTCTCCCTGCTCGGCCCCTCTGGCTGCGGCAAGACAACGCTTCTGCGCACCATCGCTGGGTTTGAGGATATCTCCTCGGGGGTTGTGCTGATCGACGATAAGGACATGGTTCATGTCCCGGCCAATAAGCGCCCGACCAATATGGTGTTCCAGTCCTACGCAATCTTCCCGCATCTGACGGTGGCTGAAAACGTCGCCTTCGGCTTGCGTCGCGATCCGCGCTCTAAATCGGAAAAGGCGGCCGCGGTGGAAGAGGCACTGAAAATGGTCGGCCTGTCAGGATATGGCAAGCGCGCGGCCCATGCATTGTCCGGTGGTCAGCGCCAGCGGGTGGCGCTCGCTCGGGCGCTGATCCTGAAGCCGAAGGTTCTGCTGCTGGACGAACCGCTATCGGCCCTTGATCGCAAGATGCGCGAACAGATGCAGGTCGAACTGATCAAGCTGCAACGTCAGGTCGGCATCACCTTCGTGCTTGTGACCCACGATCAGGAAGAGGCCCTTGTCATGTCCGACCGCATCGCGGTGATGTTCGAAGGTGGCATCGCGCAGATGGATGAACCCGAATCGCTCTATGCCCGCCCGGTCAGCCGGCATGTGGCGGATTTCATCGGGGTGATGAACTTCCTGCCGGCAACGATCCTGTCCGAGACCGCCGATCAGATCCGTGTCGACGTCGAAGGCCTGGGAGAGATCGAACTTGTCCATTCTCAGGTTGCGAAAAACGACGAAGATTCCGGTCCGATGATCGGTTTCCGCCCGGAAGCCGTCAGCATCTTCCCAGAGGGTCAGCCGCAGAGCGCGCCGCGGCAGAATGGCGGCGTGATTGATGAGGTCGTCTATTACGGCGACATGACCTATTACGACGTCCGGCTTGATGAAGAGGACGGCACCCAGTCGGAACCTGTCCGTATCTCGATGCGCAATGTTTTCGGCCGGGACATTCCGAATGTCGGTACGCGCGGCTCGGTCGGATGGTCGCCTTCCAGCCTGATCCTGTTCAGGTAGTCGCTTAACGGACGGGAGCCAAATCTGCCTGCACTGTCTTGGGTAGCCCACCCCGGATGATCAGATAAGATTGCCGAATCCGATGCTCCAGCTCATCGCGGGCGGCATCGCAGGGCAGGGCCACCCAGCTTCGGTGCATATAGGGCGCCTTCGCCGCCACCCCGGCCTCGATCAGCATAGCGCTTGTTTCGATACTGTCGCATTTCACAGAGACACGTTCTTCCATCGCCCCGATCAGCGCAAAGATCTTGCCGCCCACTTTCCAGCAATCATGCCCGCCGCCCCAGGGATCGGAATGTTCCGCTCCGGGGAAACGCCCGCAGATTTGATTGACCAGCTTGCGACTCATGGCAGCAGTCTAGCATCATCTTTGGTGCGAAAATACCTCGGGGGTCCGGGGGCAGCGCCCCCGGCTTTTTCGCCCTAAACCTCTTCGATCCGCAACTCGACCGGGTCTTCGGCAATCACACCCGTTTTCGGCAGCATCTCGATTGCATGGTCTATGGCGTCGGGTGTCGTCTTATGCGTGACGATCAGAACCGGCGCATGCCCGCCTTCGTGATCATATTGCCGCATCCGATGGATGGAGATACCGGCATCGCCCAGCACCGCCGCGACCTTTGCCAGGGCACCCGGCTTGTCCAGAAGCGCAAGCCGCATGTAATAGGCGGCGGGAACCGCGGTGCGCGCCGCCTGCGCGCGGGTCAGGCCCGAAGCAGGCTGGCCAAAGACAGGCAGCCGCACACCACGCGCCAGTTCGACCACATCGGACATGACAGCGCTTGCCGTTGGCCCTTCGCCCGCGCCTGCGCCACGCAGAACGATCTGGCCGACCGCATCGCCTTCGATTACCACCATATTGGTGCCGCCCTGCAACTGCCCGATCGGGCTGTCGGCAGGGACGAGGCAAGGCGACATGCGTTGTTCCAGCCCCCGCGCGGTCATCTGGGCCACACCCAGCAGCTTGATCCGGTAACCCATATCGGCCGCGCGGCGGATATCGTCGATGCTGACCCGCTCGATCCCCTCGATCTCGACAGCGCCGAAATCGACCTGTGTTCCGAAGGCGATGGATGACAGAATGGCAAGCTTGTGGCTGGCGTCGATGCCGCCCACGTCAAGGTTCGGATCGGCCTCCAGATAACCAAGCTGGCGGGCTTCCTCGAACACGGCCTCATAGGGCAGGCCGGCGCTTTCCATCCGTGTCAGGATATAGTTGCAGGTGCCGTTCATTACACCCATGACTCGGTTGATCTGGTTGCCCGCCATGGATTCGGTCATGGATTTGATGATCGGGATACCGCCCGCCACCGCCGCCTCAAAGCGGATGACCCGGCCTTTTTCCTCGGCCAGTTGTGCCAACGCCTGACCGTGGATCGCCAGAAGCGCCTTGTTTGCGGTCACGACATCCTTGCCGGACTTCAGCGCCGCCTCGACCGAATCGCGCGCGATGCCTTCGTCGCCGCCGATGAGTTCGACATAAACGTCCACATCTTCGCGTGTTGCGACGGCGATCGGATCGTCCAACCATTCATAGGCTGACAGATCCGCGTCGCGGTTCTTCATCCGGTCACGCGCTGTCACCGCCGTGATAGAGACAGGACGACCCGAACGTGCCGATAACAGATCGGCATGTTTCTGGATGATTTTCACGACACCGATACCGACAGTGCCAAGCCCGGCGATACCAAGCCTTAATGGGGCGGACATGAAAGCCTCTTTTTTCGCTTGTCCAGCCTGTTAGCGCGAGCCGCGGGCCGTTGCAACGCGAGTGCGGCCCAGATCGTCACAACAGTTAAAGCGATTGCTGCCAGAAAGCTTCAAATCAACATGACGTTGAACAGTTGACGGTCATGCCGTGCGGATCGGCGGACGGACAAAATTGTCGTTCATCGACGCGCGACGTCTTTCTAATCCTCGTCATGGCCGACCCATTCGCCCTCGATTCCGGTCTGGCGCATGATGGTCACGACGCGGGATGCGGCAGCCAGAGTCAGTTCGTGGATTTTTTCCAGATCTTCGTTGCCGACATCGCCGGGGAAAGTCTCTCCCTTCGTGTTCAGAAAGGACGGGTGCCAGCGGCCCGGCGCTTCGGAAGCCTTCCACGAGGCGTGGCACAGCAAGTTGCGGTGACGCCTTATCTGGCGCAGGTCGCGGGCCAGATCGTCACGGCCTTTCACCTGCGCGTTGCCCATCTGTTTGACGAACTGGTCGATCAGCGTGCCAAGCGTGTCGTCTGCAATATCCTCCATCCGGCGCAGCCATGCTGCCACCGCGCGATCATCCGCGCGTTTGCCCAGCCCGTTGCGGGAGAGAGAGAAGATCGCTCGCTTCAGGGCTTCTTCAAGAAAACCGAAACCGGCTACGGCATGTCCAATCCGTGCGGCGAAATCATCAGGCAGGCGATCAGGGGCGCGGTGCATAGTCATGCGCAATTCGTAACCGAGGCTTTCGGCAATGTCTCCACCCCAGTTTCATCTGATGGCGGACAGTCCTTTCGTCCGCTCGCTTATCGCCTATATCTATGTCAGAAGAGGTGAAGATGCGTAGTTTGATTATGTTGCTTACAGTTGCAATGCTGGTATCCGGTATGGGTTCTGGCGGCGATCCCTCGCCACCCTCTCGGGTCAACCCACCATCTTCGGCAGAGGTCGATGCCGCACAATCAGCCCAAAGTCAGGAAATAGGCAGCCCGACCGCCGCTGATGAACTTCAGATACTTGCCGCGTCGGAGACAACGCCGGAGGAGTTTTTGTGGCAGGCCCGGCCGGTTATTGTTTTTGCCGATACCGCCGCCGATCCGGCATTTGTCGCGCAAATAGCTGAGTTAAGACGTCTGCCGGGGGAGTTGGCAGAGCGTGACGTGGTCGTCATCACCGACACCGAACCTGCCGCCAACAGTGCATGGCGCAGCAAGCTTCATCCGCGCGGATTCTCACTGGTGATCATCGACAAGGACGGTCAGATCAAACAGCGCAAGCCGCAACCGTGGAGCGTGCGCGAAATTTCCCGGGCCATCGACAAGTTTCCGTTGAGACGCGAAGAAATCGGGCGGGGTGGCTGACACCATGATTCTTGCGAAATCGGCCCTGAACGCCTATATTTGAACTGAGCAGAGTGGAGATTGCGTCATGTCTACGATTTACGCACCCAAACCCATCAAGGTCAGGACGGGTCCTCGTCCCGGCTACTGATCGCGCCGCGACCGTCCACGTTGGACTGAATCGCCGCCAATGCGCTTTCACCAAGTTCGATAGCGCCTAGTTTCATTGAGATATAGTCACGATACATCGCCGCTGCGCGCTCGGGTCCTATTTTGACCAGATCGAGAGATCGCAGATCGGTGATCATCGCGCCAATCGCATTCAACTGGCTGTAATATAGCACGATGGGGTCAACCGTATCGCGGGGCAGGATATGCAGTTCCGCCACGATTGCCCGGAAAATTGCGTCATTATGTTCGGTCGGGATGACCGGGAAATAGCCATCTTCTTCCTCAATTCTTTGCGCAATTTCGGCACCGTATTCCTCGATCTGATCGCGCTGCAGAACGGCCAGGTAGGCTCTTATTTCTGCAAACAGGGCGCGCTGTACGTCGCGCACGCGATCGGCCCGATGTTTCGCGTCCCGTCTGCGGCTCTGCCAGGCCACGACCCACCAGCCAGCCGCCAGAAAAAGCCCCGCAATCATCGCCGATTGGGCCTGAGGTGCCAGAATTTCATCAAGGGGAGGGGTCATCGCGTCCAAAGCATCCGCTGTTATGGCGGGATATTTCGGATCGCCGCCTGCCGCTGAGGTAAATCTCCTGCAGCCTAGCCGGGCTTCGCACGGATGGCGAGTGCGTGCGAACAATGCCAAAAGAAAAGCGCCGACCGGCAACCAGTCGGCGCTTTTTTGTCAGGTGATCGGCGTTACTGGCAGAACCGCACGTCGTTACACAATGCGCCCGCGGCAGCACCGATTGCGGCACCCTTGTAGACGTCGCTTTCATCCTTGTCGGCGACATGGGCGATGGTCGCGCCGGCAGCAGCGCCAATCGCTGCGCGGTCGAAATCCGTAGGGTTAATGTTCTGAGTACAGCCTGCAAGGCCAAGCGAAAACAGCGCGGCCGCGGCCGCAATGTGAAGTTTGGTCATGGGAAATCTCTTTTAAAGGACCGCTGAGGCGTGGTTTCGCGCCAGCTGTCGCGGGTTTAGGCGACGGCCGCAAGGGCGGCCGTCAAGCCAGTTTGATTATTGCGCGTAGCAAACGCCTGCATCGTCGCACAGCGCGCCAGCAGCAGCGCCGAGAACGGCACCCGTGCCGACATCTTCGTCAAATGCCTTGGCTGCCACAGCGCCTGCACCTGCACCAACAAGCGCACGCTGCGCGTCAGCCGACATACCGGTGCCGTATGCACCCTGCTGACAAGCAGAAAGCGCTGCGATTGCAAAGATTGCGCCGACGAGGCGGATCGAGGTTTTGGTCTGCATGTAACTCTGCCTTTTCTTGAGTGTTCGCCCGATTCCGGGCCTGATTGTTTGCGATTGTCACATTGCCACAACAACTTGGGCGATAAAACTGACAAGCGCGTGAAAAGCCGTGAAACGGCAAAGCGTTGCCGAAATGACAGACCGGCGGTGTTTCGCTTAGTCTTCGTCGCTATCGAAGCCGTCGTCCCAGTCCTCGACGAAATCGGGTTCGTCCTGCGCGAAAATCTCGGGAAAGCTGGCCTGTGCCTTGCCGAGATCGACGCGGAACAACTGATCATAAGAAGTTGGGTCCAGCTTGCCTATGGCCACCACCTCGCAACCAAGCAGCCATGATAGCCGACCGGCATCCAGATTGCCGCGTTCGAACTCTTCCTCTCCGAAATGTTCGATCAGCGCGGCCAGAAAGCCTGCATCCGCGCGTCTGTCGGCGGCGCTGCGATCACGAAATCGTTCGCGCGCGGCCAGTTTGGTCGCGCCCTTTGGATTGGCACGACGAATGGTGAACTGGTAGTCCGATGATGGCAGCCGGGATGGAAATCCGCGATGTTTCAGCAAATCGACGCCTCGCACTTCTTTTGATCGCACGGGCAGTCATACCGCCCGCGCGCCCGGCATCCAAGATCAGTTGGCGCCGTATTTGCCCTGATACACCGGCTCTTGCGTGACGGCGACCGGCATCGTGGTGATTTCCGGCTCACGCGGCTGGCAAGCTGCGAGAACGCCCAGGGCCACGAGGGCGAGCGCGAATTTTTTCGACATTGTCTGCTCCTGTAAGATGGGGCTTCACACCCCTTTTTGTCGATTTCTGTCGCACGTCATGCGTGGACGACATGATTCTAGGTAAGATTTCGTTAGCGCGATAGCGGGCGGGTTAACGCTTCGGCGCGACTTCGCCGATCTGTGGCAGCCTTGCATCAGCGGTTACAGAGGTTCCCAGATGCATTCGTCACGATCGGCCGGCAGGCTGAACGCCTCAAAAAGCTGGACGGCACCGGGTTCCAGGCCGGCGCTGTCCAGTGGACGATCCGCCAGCGAGATCACTATTTTGCTTGGCCGTGGGGCAGGGCTTGCAATACGCGGCAGAACGAAATTTTCACACAGCCACACGATGTCGTCATGCATCGGATCGCGAAGCAGGCTGTCCGGTGCGGGCGGCAGAACGAAATCGCCGGTCGCCGAATCCGTTGGCGATTCGGCAATCTCGTCGATCGGCATATCAAGCGGCAGCGAGATTACGGGTGTCTGATCCAGTTCCGTCGATGAAATTAGCCCTTCGATAATCGCGTCGCTGATGATTGTCGCGGCCCCGCCTTCTGATTCGGCAAGCGCATCCAGTGCCGCCATATCCTCTTCCGTCAGGGCCTCCATCGGTGCGGGAGAAGCCATTGGCACCAGGTTCGCCAGATCCGGTGCGACAAAGCGAAAGCGATATGTCAGCCCATGCGCCCCCGGATTGCCGGTGATCATATCTTGCCAGTAGATCAACTGACCCGACGGCACCGTGATCGGCTTTCCTTCCATGTCAGTTGCAAGGGACGGGGCAGAAGAAACCGGAGACGCTAAAGTTATTATCAGAACGGGTGCGAGATGTCGCATGAAGGGCAGCCTGACGGATGGCATTCTGGGTCGCTGTTGCTTCTGGGCTTCGTGCGGCAGGTCACCGAAGCGAGCTTCTCATATTGTCGGACCCGCACGACCTCTGCCGTCGTGTGGGCCAAAAAAAATCGGCGCAAATCTAATGCGCATGCCCAATCACTATCAGCCATGAAGCATCAACCAAATGACACCGACATCGGAAATTCCGCCGATGTTGCAAGGATGCAAGTGACTGTGACCGCGACGACGCAATCTTGACGCCGGAACGGGGATAGAGGAAATCGGGCAAATGGTTCTGGAAATTGATCGCTCGGCCCTGCAGGCCAATTACCGCGCCCTTGCAGACAAGGCGCCCGGTGCGCGTACGGCTGGCGTCGTCAAGGCGGATGGCTATGGTCTTGGCGCAGGCATGGTCGCGGCCGCACTGTCAGAGGCAGGCGCGCAGGACTTCTTCGTCGCCATCGCGTCCGAGGCGGCAGCGGTGCGCGAGGCTACCGGTCCGTCTGCGCGGATATTCATTTTGTCCGGCCATATGGACGGCGCGGATTTCGGCGATTCAATTCCGGTGTTGAACAGTCCCGAACAGTTCTTCCGTGATCGCGCGATACGTCCGGGTCAGCCTTTCGCCGTTCAGTTGGATTCCGGCATGAACCGCCTTGGGTTCGAGCCGGGCGAATGGGCCGGTCTTAAATCCGAAATTATGGCTGCGGGTCCTGAGCTGGTAATGTCGCATCTGGCCTGCGCGGATGAACCTGACCACCCGATGAATTCGCGCCAGCTTGCCGCGTTTCGCGACATGACGGACGGGATAACGGTGCCGCGCAGCCTTGCCGCTACGGGTGGGATATTGCTTGGGCCGGATTACCATTTCGACATCACACGGGCAGGGATCGGCATGTATGGCGGGATGCCCTTTGCCGATGCGCGCCCGGTCATCCGCCTGTCCCTTCCTGTGATCCAGACCCGCATCGTCGAGGCGGGCGAGACCGTTGGCTATTCCAATACATGGACGGCGCAGCGCCGGACACGGGTTGCGACGGTTGCGGCGGGCTATGCCGATGGTATCCACCGCGCCCTGTCCTCGGACAGTGATCGCGCGCGCATCAACCTTTTGGCGGGCGACACGCCCTGTCCGCTAGTCGGGCGTGTGTCGATGGACCTGATTACAGCGGATGTTTCGGCGCTTGAAACAGTGCCTGATAGCCTTGACCTTATCTCTTCGGTGCAGAAGGTCGACGACGTCGCCGATGTGATCGGGACCATCGGATACGAATTGCTGACCCAGCTTGGCGGGCGCTACGAACGCCGTATCATATGAACGCACTTGCGCCTATCACACTGACCGGGCGGGCGACGCTTGGAATGATCCGTCGGATTGGCCGGGTTGCGATATTTGCCGGTCGCAGCCTGTTCATGCGCCCTGATCCGCGCGAGTTGCTTCGCCAACTGATCCAGATCGGCTGGCTCTCTCTGCCGGTGGTCGGGCTGACCGCGCTGTTCACCGGTGCCGCACTGGCGTTGCAGATGTATTCCGGCGGTCAGCGCTTTTCGGCAGCAGAGGTTGTCCCGGCGGTTGTGGCCATCGGCATGGCGCGCGAACTCGGCCCGGTGCTTGGCGGGTTGATGGTGGCTGCGCGCGTCGCCTCTTCCATTGCGGCGGAAATCGGCACCATGCGCGTGACCGAGCAGATCGATGCACTTGTTACACTTTCCGCCGATCCGCAGCGGCATCTGGTGACACCACGGCTGTGGGCGGCGATCATCGCGGTACCTGCACTGGTCGGGGTCGGCGATATTATCGGGATCATGGGCGGCTGGCTGGTCGGCACGCAGTCGCTGGGTTTCACATCCGCCGCCTATCTCAGCGGAAGCTGGTCCTTCCTGGAAAGCTGGGATGTCATTTCCGGGCTGCTGAAGGGCGCGGTCTTCGGGCTGATCGTCGCATTGTCCGGCTGCTGGTGCGGCATGAACGCGGGTCGCGGCGCGGCGGGCGTCGGTCGGGCGACCAAATATGCGGTCGTCGTCGCGGCTGTCGGAATCTTCGCGGCGAACTTCATCATGACGGGGCTGTTTTTCGGATGATCCCGGTTCTGGAAGTGCGCGACCTGCACAAGTCCTTCGCCGGTCAGCCGGTGCTGAGCGGGCTCGATCTGTCCGTCGACAAAGGGGAAAGCCTTGTCGTTATAGGGCAATCCGGTACGGGAAAGTCGGTTTTGCTGAAATGTATTCTGGGGCTGGAAAGCCCGGATTCAGGGCAGATCAGCTGGCAGGGGCAGCCGCTGGATGCGAAAAACCGTGCTGGTTTCATGAACAGGTTCGGTATGCTTTTTCAGGGCGCGGCTCTGTTTGACAGCCTGACCGTCTGGCAGAATGTCGCTTTCCGGCTGCGCAAACCGCTTGGCGACGACAAGGCAAGGCAGATCGCCATTGAAAAGCTGGCGCGTGTCGGGCTCGGGCCAGAGGTTGCCGATCTTTACCCGGCTGCCCTGTCGGGCGGGATGGCGAAGCGGGCTGGTCTTGCGCGGGCCATTGCGGCTGATCCCAAGGTGATCTTCTTCGACGAGCCGACAACCGGGCTTGATCCGATTCGCTCGGCACGCATCAATGACCTGATCCGGACCATCGTGACAGAAACCGGGGCAACCGCGATCACGATCACCCATGACATGACGACCGTGCGCAGCGTGGGCGACCGTGTGGCGATGCTCTCGGGGGGAAAGCTTGTCTGGCAGGGCGGCATAGCGCAGATGGATGCCGCAGAAGAGCCGAATCTTCATGACTTCATACGTGGCATCTGGCGGCGCTGATTGGCGTTTGATGTGAAACTTTTGCGACAGATGCGCAGTTTCTTACACAAGCACTTGTGCAAACGCATCACGCACCCCACCATAGGGGGGCTGATAATCCGGAGACCTCATTGGGCCTGACCCCTACCGCACCCGACATCGCCGCGCCGTCCGCCGCTACGCAAGGCGAGACGCTTCTGGAATTTCCCGATAACCGGCTGCTGATAGAGCTTTGCGGCCCAGCCGATGCGCATTTGTCGCAGATCGAGGCCGCTTTGGGCGTGCATATCCTGCGCCGTGGAAACCTGCTTGCAGTCGTTGGGCCGCAGGCGGTGCGTGACGATGCCGCGCAGCTTCTTCAGGCACTTTATGCCCGGCTGGAACAAGGGCGTCCGGTCACTGCGGCAGAAATCGACGCGGCGCTGCGAATGGGACCCGAGGCAGAGCCGGCATCGTTGTCGCCCGATGAACAGCTCGAAATGTTCGGTTCTGGCCCAATCGAGTTGCGGACCCGCAAAAAGACGGTAGAGCCGCGGACGGACGCGCAGAAGGATTATGTGCGCAATCTGTTCGCGAATGAGATGGCTTTCGGCATTGGTCCGGCCGGTACCGGCAAGACATATCTGGCCGTGGCGGTCGGTGTTACCATGCTGATTGGCGGTCATGTCGACAAGATTATCCTGTCGCGCCCGGCGGTCGAGGCCGGTGAGCGTCTGGGTTTTCTGCCCGGAGACATGAAGGAGAAGGTCGATCCCTATATGCAGCCGCTCTATGACGCGCTGAACGACTTTCTTCCGGGCAAGCAGCTTGCCAAGCTGATGGAGGAAAAGCGGATCGAGATCGCGCCACTCGCCTTCATGCGTGGCCGCACGCTCGCCAATGCCTTCGTGGTGCTGGATGAGGCGCAGAATGCTTCGACCATGCAGATGAAAATGTTCCTGACCCGTCTGGGTGAGGGGTCGCGCATGGTGATTACCGGCGACCGCAGCCAGATCGACCTGCCGCGCGGGACGCAATCCGGCCTCGTCGATGCCGAGCGTATTCTTGCGGGGATCAAGGGCATCAGCTTCAACTATTTCACCGCGAAGGATGTCGTGCGCCATCATCTCGTCGCGCGTGTGATCGAAGCCTATGATGCGGCCGATGCCGAAGCATTGGCGCGGGGCGAAGATAACTCGCAGGGCAATTATCCGCCGCGCCGCGCGCCCGGATCGTCGCAGGCCAGCCGCAATGGCTGAGGTCGATACCGTCATAGAGGATGAACGATGGGAAGACGCCGGACTTGAAACGCTGGCCGAGCGGGCAGGGCTGGCGACCCTGCACTGGCTGGGCATGGATGCGGACATCGTCGTTATGGGCTGCGATGATGCGCGTATCGCCGCGTTGAACGGTGATTTCCGAGATAAGGCGCAGCCGACAAACATTCTGTCATGGCCTGCGGTCGAACACGTCGCCCACGCGCCCGGCGCGCATCCCGCGCGCCCTGCTGTGGCAGAGCTTGGCGATATTGCCATCGCATATGAGACCTGCGTCCGCGAAAGTCAGGCGCAGCACAAGCGGTTTGACGCTCATGTCACGCATTTGCTGGTCCATGCCATTTTGCATCTGGCTGGCTATGACCATCTGAATGACGCGGACGCGTCCGTTATGGAGGATGCCGAACGGCAGATATTGGCGCCGCTTGGTATAGAAGACCCCTATTTGGAGAAGGAAACATGAACAGCGAACCATCGCGAAGTCCCGCGCCCCCCGCCGATGTCAGCGCCGATCCAGCCGGATGGGCCGACGGCATCGGCAGCGAGGGGCGCGATCTACCCGTATCTAGGGGCTTTCTCGGCCGATTGTTCGGCGCGTTCTCGACTGGTGAGGATGAAAATATCATCCCGGAAGAGCATCGCGCACCCCAGCCCGCAGCGCCGGGGATGCTTAACCTGCGGCGGATGCGTGTGGATGATGTCGCGATACCAAAGGTGGAGGTCGTCGCCGCACCGGTGAACGCCTCGCTTGAGGAACTGGTCGAGATGTTCCGCGAGCATGGGTTTTCAAGGGTGCCGGTTTTTCGCGGTACGCTCGACAGTCCGTTGGGACTGGTCCACCTGAAGGATCTGGCGCTGAAGCACGGCTTCGGGTCCCGGCCGGCCGGCAAATTCAGCCTGCGGCCTATGCTGCGCCCGCTTCTATATGTGCCCCCATCCATGCCGATCGGCGTTCTTTTGCAGCAGATGCAGAAGGACCGGATCCATATGGCGCTTGTGATTGATGAATATGGCGGCGTTGACGGGCTCGTGACGATTGAAGATTTGATCGAACAGGTTATCGGCGAGATCGAAGATGAACATGACGAGGTTGAAGGCGGCATGTGGATCGCCGAAAAACCCGGTCAATGGCTGGTTCAGGCCCGGGCGCCGCTTGACGAACTGGAGCAGGAAACCGGCCTTCGTCTGACGCCGGAAGAGGATGACGAAGATGTCGATACGCTTGGCGGGCTGATCTTCAAGCTGACGGGCCGTGTCCCTGTTCGAGGGGAGGTTATCCCTCACGAATCCGGCGCGGAGTTCGAGATTGTCGATGCGGACCCGCGCCGTATCAAGCGTGTCCGGCTCCGTTTGGCCTCTATCGGAAAAGACACCGCAGTCTCGCCGTCGGCATAAAGGCGGCGGAGATGGACGGTAGCGATCAGTAGCTGCGGATCAGCCCGACAAGGCGACCCTGAACATGAACCTTATCCTCTGGCAGAATGCGGGTTTCATAGGCAGGGTTCGCTGCCTCCAGTGCGATCATCGCGCCCTTCCGGCGATAGTATTTCAATGTGGCCTCATGGCCCTCTACCAGAGCCACGACTATATCGCCGTTCTGGGCCAGTTCCTGTTCGCGGATCACCACAATATCGCCGTCATTGATGCCGGCGTTGATCATGGAATCCCCCTTAACCTCCAACGCGTAGTGACTTTCACGTCCAGAGAGCATGCTGCCGGGGACAGAGATATTGTGCGAAACTTCCGAGATCGCCTCGATTGGGACACCGGCGGCGATTTTGCCCATTACAGGGAGCTGGAACGCGTCTGATGTGACTTCAAACGCACCGGAGGGCGGCGGCGGCGCGGTTTTTTTATCTCCCTGAATCAGACGTGGTGAAAAGCCGGGCGCTGATTTAGCCAGAGAATCCGGAAGGCGAACGATCTCGAGCGCACGGGCGCGATGCGGCAGGCGCCGGATGAAACCGCGTTCTTCCAAAGCGGTAACCAGCCTGTGAATGCCAGACTTTGATCGCAGATCGAGCGCGACTTTCATTTCATCGAAAGACGGGGGCACGCCGTCCCGTGCCATACGCTTTTGGATGAATTCCAGCAATTCGATCTGCTTCTTGGTCAGCATGTTCCGGCCCCGTTACCTCCGCGTTCGATAAATGTTCTGCCACGATCACGCGAATCCGTCAACTGTCTCGCATAATCAGGCTGAAGAAATCGTTAATCGAGCGCAATATATTCCACTTTCTCGCCAGCCCGCCTTGCGGGATCGTTGGCGGGCCTGACCAGTAGTGCGTCTGCCCTGGCCAGAACAGCCAATCTGGCAGAATCCTGATCGTCAGATGGCGTGACGACAACATCCTCAACTTCGCGGCGAAGCGACGCGCGAAGGTAGTGCTGACGGTCGCCCTCTGGCGCGATATCCACGCCCAGACGACCAGTGCGCAGGCGGTCCTCTGATCCAAGTCCCTGCATCTGACGCAGTAGCGGCCGCATAAATAATTCTGCGCAAACTATTGAAGATACCGGATTTCCGGGCAGTCCAATCATCGCTGAATTGCCAATACGCCCTGCGATCAGTGGTTTGCCCGGTCGCATTCTGATCTTGTAGAAAGCGCGGTCCATGCCGAACTCTTCGGTGATCCGGCCGATCAGGTCATGATCGCCGACTGAGGCACCGCCGATGGTCACGATGAGGTCAGAACCTGCAGCAGAATTGAACCGCTCGCGCAGGCTTTCGAAGCTGTCGGCGGCAATCGGCAGGCATTGAGTATCGGCACCAGCCAGCCGCGCAATTCCGGCGACGGCGATATTGTTCGAGCAGATGATCTGTCCTGCTGCGGGCTCTGCCCCCGGCGGGACCAACTCATCTCCACCGGCGATAATGGCAACCTTGGGTCTACGCGCCACGCTGAGCCTGCCGATATTCATCGCAGCAAGCAGAGCAAGGTCGCGAGGCGTCAGAGGATGACGTGGAAAAAACTCCGAATTCTTTTTGAAATCAGATCCCTCGGCGCGCATATTTATGTTCGTGTTTTCGCCCGATATTCTGATGGTATCGCCTTGTCGCTCGACGTGTTCCTGTATGACCACATGATCGTAACCATCAGGAACAGGGGCGCCGGTAAAGATCCTGACTGCGGTTTCGGGATTGGCTGTCCCTGTCCACGGCTGACCCGCGCCTGCCTCCCCAACGACCAGCAGATCTTTACCAAGATCCACACGCCGGATAGCGTATCCATCCATTGCAGACGCATTGAATGGCGGCTGGGTCATCCTTGACTGTACCGGGGCTGCAAGCACCCTGCCAAGAGCATCCTGCAGCGCGATTTCTTCGACCTGCACCGGACCGGCAAGCGCAAGAACGCGTGACAAGGCCTCCTCAACCGTGATCATTCCGCCTCATAATATCCTGATTTTCCGCCGCTTTTCTTCATCAACCGGATGCCCTCTACACGCATGGATTTTTCAGCGGCCTTCAGCATGTCGTAGATTGTCAGGCACGCGACCGAAACGGCGGTGAGCGCCTCCATCTCGACACCCGTCTGGCCAGAGGTTCGGACAGTTGCGCTGACGCGGATGCCGGGCAGGTCGTTATCCGGGGTCAAATCAAGCGTGACCTTCGTGATCGGCAAAGGATGGCACAGCGGGATAAGATCCGACGTCTTTTTCGCCGCCATGATCCCGGCCAGACGCGCGACGCCAAGCACATCACCCTTGGCGGCTCCGCCTTGCGCCAGTGCAAGCGTTTCCGGACGCATGATAACGACGCCCTCGGCAACGGCTTCGCGCGCGGTGACGGGCTTGGCCGAGACATCGACCATATGTGCCTGCCCGTCATTGTCGAAATGCGTCAGGCTCATGCCAGGCCCAGGATTTGTTGCGTCGCAGCTGTTACGTCGCTTTGCCGCATCAGGCTTTCGCCGATCAGGAAACGACGCGCACCGGCCCTTGCCATGCGGTCAAGATCTGCGGTGGCGAACAGCCCGCTTTCGCAGACCAGATGCCGGTCATCCGGGACATGCGGGGCGAGGTCTTCGGTTGTGCCCAGATCAAGATCAAATGTCTTGAGGTTGCGGTTGTTGACCCCGATCAGCGGTGATTTCAGCTTGAGCGCGCGTTCCAGCTCTTGGCGGTCATGTACCTCGATCAGTGCATCCATTCGCCAGTGCCGCGCGGCGTCTTCCAATTCCGCCGCAAGGGTATCATCGACAGAAGCCATGATGATCAGGATCGCATCGGCGCCCCAGCCGCGCGCCTCGGTGACCTGATATGGATCGTAAAGGAAATCTTTGCGCAAAACCGGCAGGCCGACCGCATCGCGGGCTTCGGTCAGGAATTCCGGCGCGCCCTGAAAACTGGGCGAATCCGTCAGAACCGACAAACATGCGGCACCACCGGCCTGATAGGCGCGGGCCAGTGCAGGCGGGTCGAAATCGGCGCGGATCAGCCCTTTGGATGGGCTGGCCTTTTTGATCTCGGCAATCAACGCGTAGCCATCTGCGGCTTTCGCGGAAAGCGCATCGGCAAAGCCTCGCGGAGCCGTGGCGGCGCGTGCCGCAGCTTCAACCTGCGAAAACGGGCGGGAAGCCTTGGCAGAGGCGATTTCGTCGAGTTTGTAGCTTTTTATCTTGTCGAGGATATCCATGCGCAGACAGTAATGCGCAGCCGTGGCCGAGGGAAGCCCTGCCGGAACCGTTTCGAATGCGCAGAAGAAGGGCTCAGCCCGACTGTCCGGTCCAATCTATGGGCGTCCTGCCCTGATCTCGCAGCCAGTCGTTCACGCGCGAAAATGGGCGCGAACCGAAGAAGCCGCGACGGGCCGACAGCGGCGACGGATGGGCGGTCTCGATCAGCAAATCCTCTGGTCGGGGCAAGCCCGCCAGTGCTTTTTGTGCGTGGTTGCCCCAAAGGATATAGGCAAGCGGCCCGTGTTTTTGTGCCTCTGAGACCGCTTCGCTGGCCAGCCTCGCCCAACCCCACTTTGCATGTGCACCCGCCGCGCCCGGCAGGACAGAAAGCGACGTGTTCAGCATCAAGACACCCTGCCGTGCCCAATGGCTGAGATCACCTTCATCCGGCGCTTCCCCGATATCGGCTCGCATTTCTTTGAAGATATTGTTCAGAGAGCGGGGAAGGGGCGTTCCCTTGGTGACTGAAAAGGCCAGCCCGTCGGCATGTCCCGGCGTCGGATAGGGGTCCTGGCCGAGAATGACGACACGCACCTGACTGGGAGGGGTCATTTCAAGCGCACGGAATATCGCTTGCGGTCCCGGCAGAAACTCCAGGCCGAGAAGCCGGTCACGTATCACGGGCCATTCGCTGTCGAAAAAGTGCAGGTGCGCCCAGTTGGCCGGCGGCTTCACAGCGGAACGGCTTTGCCAAGTGCGGCGAGCTTTTCGGCCGCGGCGCCTGAATCGATGCTTTCAGCGGCCATCACTGCGCCTTCACGCAAATCGGCCGCGACACCGGCCACCAACAGCGCCGCGCCCGCATTCAGCAGGACGGCATCGCGGTAACCATTCCGCTCACCCTTCAGGATGGCCCGTGCAGCGGCTGCGTTATGTGCGGCATCTCCGCCGATGATCTCATCAAAATCGTGACGAGGCAGGCCTGCATCCTCTGGTGTCACGGTGATTTCCCGGATGTCACCGTCTTTAAGCTCGACAACGAAGCTATCGCCCGAAATTGCCAATTCGTCGGTGCCATCCGATCCGTGGATCAGCCATGCATGCTGAGAGCCAAGCTCTCGCAGCGTTTCAGCCATCGGGCGGCACCACGCCGCGTCGAATGTGCCGGTCAACTGTCGGGTTACCCCGGCAGGGTTGGTCATCGGGCCAAGCAGGTTGAAAATCGTACGCGTGCCAAGCTCGGCCCGTGCCGCGCCGACGTGGCGCATGGCCGGATGGTGCACCGGGGCCATCATGAAGCAGATGCCTGCCTGATCCAGTGCTGCCTGCGATTGCTCAGGCGTGGCCATGATATTGATACCCAATTCGGTCAGCGCGTCGGCGGAACCGGACCGGGAAGAAAGTGCTTTGTTGCCATGCTTTGCGACCGGCACCCCCGCACCCGCCGCGACGATAGCGGCTGCGGTCGAGATGTTCAGCGTCTTACGTCCGTCCCCGCCCGTGCCGACGATATCAATCGCGCCCTTCGGCGATTTGATCTTGTGCATTCTGGCGCGCATGGCGCGTGTGGCGGCGGCCATTTCGTCGACGGTCTCACCTCGCACGCGCATTGCCATAAGCAGACCACCCATTTGCGCAGGGGTGGCTGCGCCCTCGAACAGGGCGGCGAAGGCGCCATCGGCTTCGTCCTGTGTCAGCGGTCGTTCGGCGGCAAGCCCGATCAGCGGGCGGATATCGACAGTCATGCAGTTTCCGGGGATCGGCAGCGTTTCAGGAAGTTGCGGATCATGGCATGTCCATGTTCCGAGGCGATGGATTCGGGGTGAAACTGCACGCCCTCGACCGGCAGGCTGTCATGGATAACGCCCATGATGGTGCCGTCAGGTGCGCGCGCCGTCACGCGAAGGTTGTTGGGCAGGCTTTCTGGCGCGATCGTTAGTGAGTGATAGCGCGTTGCCTTCAGCGGGGTGGGCAGGTCAGCAAATACACCGGCTTGGTCATGGATGATCTCATCAATCTTGCCATGCATGATCCGTTCCGCACGCGTGATGCGGCCGCCAAAAGCCTCACCAATCGCCTGATGGCCCAGACACACGCCGAAAAGCGGAATGTCGCCACGATCCGCCACCGCCTTTATCAGCGACAGGCAGATCCCGGCGCGCGCAGGATCGCAGGGGCCGGGCGAGATGACGATGCCCTGAGGATTCATCGCAAGCGCCTGATCCACCGTGATACTGTCGTTGCGCCTGACCTCGACATTTGCGCCTTCCTCGCCAAGATAATGGACAAGGTTCCAGGTGAAGCTGTCATAGTTGTCGATAAGCAGGATCATGTCAGTCCGTAGCGATTAGGGGTGAACCCGGCGGGATCACGTCTTATAGATGTGCGAAATGACCGGGCGGGGCAAGCCGCCCGATGCGACAAATTGGGGCGCGAATGGCAAGAACGGACGGAATCGGGCGCGGATTTCTGCATGGCACGCTGATCGGTGCAGCGGCTTTGGCAGGGCTTTCGCTGGCATTTCCGTTGGGCGAAGCGCCTGTATCTGATGCTGACGAAGCAGCGTTGATGCCTGCTGAAGTGGTGACGCCGTCGCCTTCTGCCGAGACGTCGCCCACCGGTCCGACGCCTGAAACCGTGAAGCCGCCAGAGGCCGCCGGGCAGGTTGACACCAATGCAGGTGCACCGGCGCAGGACAGCGCCGGACTGACCCAGAACACCACTGATGCCGCTCCGGCCACGGAGATGGCACCGCCCACTGGTTCCGAATTCGCCCGGGCCGCAGAGGATTTGCCGCCAACCGTCCCGGCATCCGCCAATGCGCCCGCGCCCGGCGGCTCTGTGTCAGAGGTCGCCGAACCCGCGGCGGAAACACGCCCGCAGCCGACGACCGGCCCGGCCGGTCGACCCGATACCCTGGACGAGACCGAAACCCCGCGCGCAGCAGACGAATCGCAAACGGAGATAAACGCCCCCGCTGCGGAAGTGTCGCAGCCGCAAACTGTCCGCAGACCCGCCCGCATCGACCCGCCGGATCAGGATGCCAGCCTGACCGCCGCATCGCGCGCCGCGCCCACCGCGCCGGAAGAGGAAGAGCAGACAGCGCTGCCGGGGCAAGACGCCTTGCCCGAAACGGGTGCAGTCGCGCGGCCGAATGCGCCTGCAGATGAAAATTCGCCCGATCCGGCGACAGGTGCCGAAACCGCCGCAGATCGGCCGGAGACCCAGACTGGGGCAGAGGAAACCACCGGTCCTCTGCCGGACCAGGACGGGATGCCACCTGTCAGCAATACAGAGGCAGGTGACGTCCAAAACGACCGTGCGCAACCCCCTTCGCTGGAAACGCCCGACCCGACGCGGGAATCAGTCCCGCCGCCGCCACCGGCTGCCGGTGATGAACAGGATGACGAGGTGAGCGAACCGGCATCGGGCGCAAACGAAGGTGCGGCAGATGCGCCGTCTGATGAAGCCGATCCAGAGCCCGCATCCGATCAGCCTGCCGCCAACCGCCCCTCGCCTGACTTGGACATCCCCGTCTTGCCAATGATGAGCCCGCTATGACCCATCCAACCCCGGTAAACCCGAATATCGCCGCTGCCTTCGCGCCGCCCGTGATGGAAGCGCGTCGCTGGTTGCAGGGCGTCAGCTTTCCTGCTGAGCGGCCGTTGATCAATGTCAGTCAGGCCGCGCCCGTCGACCCACCGCCAGAGGAATTGCGTCGTGTCATGGCCGATGCTGCGCTGAACCGCGCGGATGCCCATCTTTACGGGCCGGTGCTGGGCAATACCGATCTTCGGGATACTCTGGCGCAAAGCTGGTCACGCTTCTACGGCGCGTCTGTTGGCCCAGAACGGATCGCCATCACGCAAGGTTGCAATCAGGCCTTCTGCGCAACGATTTCGACCATCGCTGCGGCGGGGGATGAGATCATCCTGCCGGTGCCGTGGTATTTCAATCACAAGATGTGGCTGGACATGCAGGGGATCGCCGCTGTGCCGCTGACCTGCGGGCCGGATATGGTGCCGCGTGCGGATGACGCGGCGGCGCTGATCTCGGACCGGACGCGCGCCATCGTGCTAATCAGCCCGAACAACCCGACGGGGGCCGAATACCCGGCGGAAACGCTGGCCGCGTTCTTTGACCTGGCCAAAGCGCGTGGCATTGCCCTGATCGTCGATGAAACCTATCGCGATTTCGACAGCCGTGACGGTGCGCCGCATGATCTTCTGGGCCGAGACGGAGCAGAGGATGTCCTGATCCAGCTATACAGCTTTTCCAAAGCGTTTCGATTGACCGGCCACCGCGTCGGTGCGGTTCTGACGGGTGCCGCCCGCATGGCAGAGCTGGAGAAGTTCCTTGATACGGTTGCGATCTCGACCAGTCAGATCGGCCAGATCGGTGCCGAATGGGGCCTGCGCAATCTGTCGGACTGGCTGGCTGGAGAGCGTGCGGAAATCCTGTCCCGCCGCGCGGCCATGCAGGATGCGATGGCGCAGACCGGTGGCTGGGACATTGTCTCGGCCGGCGCTTATTTTGCGTGGGTTGAACACCCTTTCCGGATCCCCTCGAATGAACTGGCGCAGCGACTGGTGCCAGAGGCAGGCATCCTGATGTTGCCCGGCACGATGTTCATGCCCGAGGGGCGCGGGAAACAACACCTGCGCGTCGCATATGCCAATGCCGATTCAGCCGGTATCCGCGCGATGGCGCAGCGGCTGGCTGACTGGCAACCCTGAACGCCTACGCACTTGAAGCGGCGCGGCGCGCATCCTACAAACCTGCCGAAGATGACGAAGGAAGATCAATTATGAGCAGCCTGCGCACCAAGGGCAAATCCACCATTGTCTGGATTTTGATGGCATTGCTTCTGCTTGGCCTTGGCGGCTTCGGTGTGACCAATTTCTCGGGAGGGGCGACGGAAGTCGGCTCTGTCGGTGAGACAGAAGTGGATGCCCAGACCTACGGGCGCGTGCTGCAAAGGCAGATGATGCAGTTCTCGCAGCAGACTGGCCAGCAGATGAACATCGAGCAGGCGCGTGCAATAGGTCTGACGCAGGCGGTTCAGGCGCAGCTTTTCACCCGCGCCGCGTTGGAGGAGGAAGCACGCAAGATCGGCGTCTCTGTCGGTGACGCGCGCGTTGCCGAGACGATTACGCAGGAACGCGCATTCCAGGGACCGGGCGGTTTCAACCGCGCCGCATATACCGAGACGTTGCGCCGTCAGGGCCTGTCGGAAGAGAGTTATGAAAGCGATGTGCGTTCCGATATTTCCGCGCAGATCCTTCAGCAGGGTGTCGTTTCCGGCGTGTCGGCCCCTGATGCACAGGTCGATCTGGGCGCGGGATGGATGCTGGAACGGCGCGATATATCCTGGCAGGAGCTGACGGCAGAGGATCTGCCAGAACCCGTTGCGGTTCCTGACGATGCCACGCTGGAATCCTGGCATCAGGCCAATGCTGACCGATTCACCGCACCGGAAGTCCGCAAGATCAGCTATGTCTGGCTGACGCCCGAGATGCTGGCAGAGACGGTCGAACTGGATGAAACCGCGCTGCGCGAGCTGTACGATTCAAAATCCGCTGAGTATATCCAGCCAGAGCGCCGATTGGTCGGCAGGCTGGTTTTCGAAAGCACAGAGGCGGCAGAGACCGCCAAGGCCCGCATCGATTCAGGCGAAGCCAGCTTCGAAGATCTTGCGCAAGAGCGTGGGCTGACGCTTGCGGATACAGAACTGGGTGAGATGACGCAGGCTGGTCTCGGCTCTGCCGGTGAGGCTGTCTTTGCTGCCGCCGATAACGGTGTCCTTGGACCTGTGCAAAGCGATCTGGGTCCGGCGCTGTTTTCCGTGAATGCTATTCTCGATCCGATCAATGTCACCTTTGAACAGGCGCTGCCGGATCTGCGTGCTGAAGCCGCAGCTGATCGCGCGCGTCGCCTGATCGCCGACCGCGCGCCGGAGATTGAAGATCTGCTTGCCGGTGGCGCATCGCTTGAACAGGTTGCCGATGAAACTGATCTGGAACTCGGCCAGATCGACTGGACCACCCAGAACGAACCGGTCCCGGGTGAAATCGGCGGCTATACCGCGTTCCGTGAGCAGGCGGCGGCAGTTACCGAAAGCGATTATCCCGAACTTTTCGAACTGGATGATGGCGGCATCTTCGCCCTGCGTCTGGATGAGGTCGTGCCGCCGACGCTGATCCCTTTCGCCGAGGTCCGCGACGATGTTGCGACAGACTGGTCGACCGCAGAGGCACGCCGTCAGTTGGTCGCCCTTGGTGAGGAACTGAAGCTGCAAGCCGTTTCCGAAACCATGCCTCAGGTCGCGCCAAGCGAGCAGGCGACACCTGCTGACGGTGCAACAGAAAGCCCTGATGCGGCGGCGCCGACAGCGGCGACAGAGGACACCGAAATCGCCGACAATGCGAGCTCGGCTCAGGTTGAGTGGCGAACAGAGACCGGGTTGCTGCGCGACGGCTGGCTGGAAGATGCCCCACCGGCGATGATCGAACAGGCCTTCAACCTTGAGGAAGGCGAGACGGAGGTCATTGATGACGGCGAGCGTGTTGCCCTTGTCCGCGTTGACCGGATCGAGGCGGCAGCGCTTGACAGCGATATCGCGGCAGAGGTCAAGTCGACACTCAGCCAGCGGCTTGATGCCTCTCTGGCTGCCGATATGTTCGAGTATTACGCCCGTGCGGTTCAGGAACAAAGCGGTATCACCCTCAATCAATCGGCAATTGCAGCCGTTGAATCGCAGATGTGACGATGCAGATCACACCTGATTTTGAAGGTTTCGGTCCCGGTTGGAAGGCCGGACAAAACCAGCTTCTGACGCTGCGGCTTGCTGCCGATCTCGACACGCCTGTTTCGCTGATGCTGAAACTGGCAGAGGCGGCGCCAAACAGCTTTATGCTGGAAAGCGTCACTGGCGGAGAGGTCCGGGGGCGATATTCGATTATCGGGATGAAGCCCGACCTTATCTGGGAATGCCGTTCGGGGCGGGCGCGGATCAATCGCGAGGCGCGATATGCCGACGAGTTCAAGGATGAGGATCAGCCCGCACTGGACAGCCTGCGCGCGCTGATCGCCGAAAGCCGGATCGAGATGCCCGAAGGTATACCCGCCGCTGCCGCAGGGCTGTTCGGTTACCTCGGCTATGACATGATACGGCTGGTAGAGCACCTGCCAAACGTCAATCCCGACCCGATCGGGGTTCCCGACGCGGTCCTGACCCGTCCCTCGGTCGTCGCTGTTCTGGATGGCGTGAAAGGAGAAGTTACGCTCTGCGCCCCGGTTTGGCACGATCCGGCGATTCCAGCCCGTGCTGCATATGCGCAGGCGGCCGAACGGCTGACGGAAGCGCTGCGCAGCCTTGACCGTCTGCCGCATGAGCCGCGCGAAATGGGCGGCAGTCAGCAGATCGGTGCACCGGCATCGAATTTCACTCATGCGGATTATTTGGCGGCAGTCGAAAAAGCGAAGGACTATATCCGCGCGGGGGATATCTTTCAGGTTGTTCCTGCGCAGCGTTGGGCCCTGGATTTTCCCCTACCGCCTTTCTCGCTTTATCGCAGCTTGCGGCGCACCAATCCGTCTCCTTTCATGTTCTTCCTTAATCTGGAGCCCAAAGAAGGTTCATTCCAGATTGTCGGCGCAAGCCCGGAGATCCTCGTCCGGCTTCGCGATGGAGAGGTGACGATCCGCCCTATCGCCGGAACCCGCCCGCGCAGCGCGAATGAAGCAGAGGATCGCGCCCTTGAACAGGACCTGCTGGCGGATCAGAAGGAACTGGCCGAACATCTCATGCTGCTCGATCTGGGGCGCAACGATGTGGGCCGCGTCGCAAAAATCGGCACCGTGCGCCCGACAGAGAAATTCGTCATCGAGCGCTACAGCCACGTCATGCATATCGTCTCGAACGTGGTGGGGGAGTTGCGTGAGGGCGAGGATGCACTGTCGGCCTTGCTGGCCGGGCTGCCCGCTGGCACCGTTTCAGGCGCGCCCAAGGTTCGCGCTATGGAAATCATAGACGAGCTGGAGCCGGAAAAGCGCGGCGTCTATGGCGGCGCGGTCGGATATTTTTCGGCCAATGGCGAGATGGATATGTGTATCGCGCTGCGCACCGGCGTCATCAAGAACGGCCAGCTTTATATTCAGGCGGGTGGGGGTGTCGTTTATGACAGCGATCCAGAAGCTGAGTTTCAGGAAACGGTGAACAAGTCCCGTGCCCTGCAACGCGCGGCAGAGGAAGCGTCGCGTTTCGTGCGCGGCAATGGCTGACTTCTGAACAGGAAACAGCGCAATGGAAAAGGGCGACCCGAAGGTCGCCCTTTCCTTTTCAAACCTAACCGCTAAGCGATCAGTTCGAAGCCGGAGCGGCTGCCGGATCGGCGGGAGCGGCTGCCGGATCCGCCGGGGCGGCGGCCGGGTCAGCAGCAGGTGCCGGGGCAGGGGCAGGGGCTGCCTCACGCTCGCGGAACACATATTCCGGGGCGGCTTCAGCTTCTTCCTGGGTCAGCTCGCTGGTGATTTCCTGTGCGTCATAGTTGATGGTCAGCTGATCCCACGGAACGGCGATCTGCTTTTCACCGATACCCAGGAAACCGCCCACACCGATGATAGCGGCAATGATCTGGCCGTTTTCAGCGTCGACGATAACGTCACGAACCTCACCGATATTTTCATCGGTCGGCGAGGTAACGTTTGCACCCGTCACCCAGTCGATGCGCAGCTCATTCGCGGCCTGCTCACGGGCAACCTTGTCGCTGTTGGCCATCTCGGCTTCCATAGCGGCAGCTTCGGTTTCCTCGGCCGATTCTGCTGTGTCCTCTGCAGCGTCGGCGGCAGCATCAGCGTTATCTGCAGCAGCGTCGGCTTCTTCAGCAGCGGCGTCGGCCTCTGCTTCGGCAGCGTCAGCGTTATCTTCTGCAGCATCTGCCGTTTCGGCGGCAGCGTCTGCAGCGTCATCTGCCGTTTCAGCGGCAGCATCTGCGGTGTCATCAGCCGCGTCTGCGGTTGCGTCAGCGGCATCGCTGGCCGCATCTGCGGTCGCGTCCGCAGCATCGCCAGCAGCATCGGTCGCGTCATCAACGGCCTCGCCCGCAGCATCGGCTGCATCGTCAGCGGTTTCGGCGGCGCCTTCAGCAGCATCGGCAGCGGCATCTGCCGTGGCATCCGCCGCTTCTGCGGTGGAATCTGCTGCCGTCTCTGCGGCGTTTTCAGGCATCGTCTCGGTCGTTTCGGCATCTTGCGCATAGGCAAAACCGGAAAGCGGAAGAACGAGGGCGGTTGTCAGAAGGATCTTACGCATGTAGCTTCTCCTTGGTCATTTCGCTGGTGCCGGGTTCAGCACCCGCATCGGTTGACCAATCCGCAGTCAGTCCTTCTGGTTCCGCAAAAAAATTCTGCCGGCGGCGGGAACCCGCGCATCCGGCAGCAGATGGTTTTGAAAGCTTTTGCTTTTCAATGATTAGTCGTCGCCGCGATAAGGGCGAACATATTGCAGTGCCATATCCCAGGGGAAGAAAATCCAGGTGTCCTGACTGACCTCGGTGATATAGGACTGAACCATCGGTTTACCCTTCGGCTTCGCATAGACCGTCGCGAAATGCGCGTTGGGATACATTTCGCGGATCAGTTCCAGCGTTCGTCCCGAATCGACCAGATCGTCGACCACAAGGATCCCATTGCCATCGCCCATCAGTTCAGGGTCGGGCTGCTTCAGCACCTGCAACTCATTTTGCCCTGCCTCTGCGCCGACGCCGCGATAGGATTTGATCGAAATCGTGTCGATCGTGCGGATGTCCAATTCGCGCGCGACGATCATCGCGGGGACCATGCCGCCGCGTGTGACGGCGACAATGGCACGCCAGGGTGTGCCGTCAAGGCGCCAGGCAAGTGCGCGGGCGTCGCGGTGAAGTTGGTCCCAGCTGACGTGGAAGCCTTTTTCATGTGGCAGAAGCGAGTCGGTCATTTTCTCTCTCAGCTTTTAAAGATCAGCAGCAATCCCAGTGCAAACAGGGCAAGTGCTGCGGTTCGGTCGATCCAGAACTTCGCCCCGAAATAGCGCCGGCGCATGGGTGCTGTCGACATGGCAATTGTGACAGTTGCATACCAGAAAAGCTCTGTCGAAAGGGCAACGACGTAGATAGAGGCATTGTCGATCAGGCTTAATGGTCCTGGAAACAGCCGCAGGATCAGCGCGGCATAGAACAATGCGGGCTTCGGGTTGGACAGGTTCAGCAGGACGCCGCCGATGAAGCCGCGGCCGAATTTTTTCTCTGCCGCTTCGGGCAGGGGGGCTGCCGCGCCGCGCCACATGCCCCAGGCAAACCACAGGATATAGACACCGCCTAATATCTTAACTGCGTGGTAAAGCGCCGGATATGTTCTGAAAAGAAGCGACAGACCGCCAAGTGCGAACAGGCACCACAGTGATGCGCCAAGCGCGAGGCCAAGCCCGAAGGGCAGGGCAACTTCGCGCCCGCGCGAGAAGGAGGTTTGAATCGCGGCCACGATCGCAGGACCGGGCGACAGCAATGCGACCGAGATCAGCCCGACAAGCGCGACATAGGGTTCCAGCCCGCCCAGATCAGCCGTCCTTGCGCCCGGTCACAGCGTCAATGTCCGGTGCGTCCACGGCCTTCATGCCGACCAGATGATAGCCTGCATCGACATGATGGGTTTCGCCTGTTACGCCGCTGCCAAGGTCCGACAGCAGATACAGCGCCGATTTGCCGACCTCATCCTGCGTCACGTTGCGGCGCAGCGGAGAGTTCAGCTCATTCCATTTCAGAATATAGCGGAAGTCACCGATGCCAGAGGCCGCCAAAGTCCGGATCGGTCCGGCGCTGATGGCGTTTACGCGGATCGCATCCTTGCCCAGATCCTCGGCCAGATAGCGGACGGATGCCTCAAGCGCCGCTTTGGCGACGCCCATCACATTGTAATGCGGCATAACGCGTTCGGCACCGTAATAGGTCAGCGTCACCATGCTGCCGCCATCAGTCATCAGCGCAGCCGCGTGCCGTGCGGCCATGGTAAAGGAATACACCGAAATATCCATTGTTTTCAGGAAGTTCGGCAGCGTCGTATCAACGTATCGACCGCGAAGCTGGTCCTTGTCAGAATAGCCGATGGCGTGGACCAGAAAGTCGATCTTGCCCCAGGCCTTGCCGATATCGGCAAACATCTGCGCGACGCTTTCTTCTTCCGATACGTCGCAATCAAACAGCAGCGTGGAACCCAGCTGCTGCGCCAGCGGTTCTGCCCGCTTCTTCAATGCCTCGCCCTGATAGGACAACGCGATCTCTGCGCCTTCGTCGGCCAGAGCCTTGGCGATGCCCCAAGCAATGGACTTGTCATTCGCCAGCCCCATAATGAGCCCACGACGTCCAGCCATCAGGCCCTTGCGTTCGCTGCTTGACATGCCCCTCTCCGTCTTACCTTTTTGGCAGGATTAGGCGAAAGGCCCGGGAGCATCAAGCATGAGCAGACAAAACAGCATCTTCGTCGGCGATGATCCGTTCATCATTGCCCGCCGCTGGCTGGCCGAAGCAGAGGAGGTGGAACCCAATGATGCAAACGCGGTGGCCCTGGCCACGGTTGACGGCGACGGGCTGCCGGATGTGCGGATGGTTCTGCTGAAGGAAATCGAAAGCGAAGGGGCCGGGCAGGGCGCTTTTGTGTTCTACACAAACTATGAAAGTGCGAAGGGACTGCAGATAGAGGCTTCCGGGAAGGCCGCCTTCGTAATGCATTGGAAATCGCTTCGCCGCCAGATACGGGTGCGTGGCTCGGTGAAGCGTGAAGAGGGACGGAAAGCCGATGACTATTACGACAGCCGTGCCTTGCAAAGTCGTATCGGCGCATGGGCATCGCAGCAAAGCCGCCCACTCGAATCACGCTCCGCTCTGATGCGGGCAGTCGCGAAGGAAGGCCTGCGTCACGGCCCCAAACCTGCCAGGCCACCTTTCTGGGGTGGTTTCAGGATAAAGCCTGTTCAGATCGAATTCTGGGCGGACGGTCAGTTCCGCCTGCACGATCGTTTTCAGTGGAAGCTATCTGCGGAGACAGCTAAAGGGGATTCGCTTTTGCCCGGTGGCTGGAGCGTCGCACGACTCGCGCCGTGATTGATCTATGTTCTTATATTATTGAAATGTATGGCCTTGCAGGCCCTT
This sequence comes from Paracoccus albus, assembly GCF_027913035.1. Taxonomy (NCBI): domain Bacteria; kingdom Pseudomonadati; phylum Pseudomonadota; class Alphaproteobacteria; order Rhodobacterales; family Paracoccaceae; genus Paracoccus; species Paracoccus albus. Next base: position 1,876,124 of record NZ_CP115775.1, on the reverse strand, counting down.
TACGTTACGTCATCTTATGTATTTTAATCGGGACTACAGGCGCGACATGTGTGACAATTCCTTAAGGAATTGTGAAACTGTGGCCCCCGATTGTGACCAGGGGTTAATGTAAAGCGGTATTATGACGATAGCCGATGGAACTGTTGTTACCGAGGTCAGCGGGTCGATCAAATGGTTTGATCCAACACGTGGTTTTGGTTTCATTATCAGCGATGAAGATGGGCCGGATATCCTTCTGCACACCAATGTACTGCGGAACTTCGGACAAGGATCGGTCGCAGATCGTGCACGCATAACTGTTCTGGTTCAACACACGGCGCGGGGCCTGCAAGCGGTTAAGGTTCTTTCGATTGAACCACCCGAAAGTGATGGCACCCCCCCGATCAGCGATCTGGCCGATACCCCACCAGAGGTTCTGGCGGCACTGCCTTTCCTGCCCGCGCGTGTAAAATGGTTCGACAAAGCCAAAGGTTTCGGCTTTGCAAACGTTTTCGGGCAGTCGGAAGATGTGTTTCTTCATTCGGAGGTCCTGCGCCATTCTGGCCTGTCGGATCTGAGCGTCGGCGAAGCAGTCTCCCTTCGTGTCGTCGAGGGTCGCCGTGGGTTGATGGCAGCAGAAATCACCGCGTGGGAGCGTGGCAGTCACGAAGCAGAGCGAGCAGGGAATAAAGACAAAACGGACACTCCATTGGGGGGATGATCATGTTCAGTCGTCAGATCTTAGCTGTCATCTGCGCGACCACCTTTATTGGGCTGAACCACGCCTCGGCCCAGGAAGCCCCGGTTTGCGAGGACGATGTGGCGGTTTTTCCGGCGGTCGATGCCTCCATCCGGTTAGAGATTGCCGACGATCCGCAAGAACGTGCGCAGGGGCTGATGAACCGCGAGGGTCTGGCGCCGATGACGGGCATGTTGTTCATCTATGAGAGCCCACGGCCCGCGTCCTTCTGGATGAAGAACACATTGATCCCGCTCGACATGATTTTCATGGATGCGCAGGGGGTGATCCGGCACATCCATCCCTCGGCAAAGCCGGGCGACCTGACACCGATCCCCGGACACACAGCTGATGATCCGGACCCGAATCGGTTAATGGTTCTGGAAGTCGGGGGTGGGGAGTCCGA